>JBBIOE010000198.1:0-15294 GCA_037443525.1 Archangiaceae bacterium
CTGGGGGAGCTGGCGACCGGGCCCCTGGAGCGCGTCGTGCGTGACGCCTCGCGGCCGGGCCGGCCCCCGGGTGAGCGCTGGCTCCTGCGCGCCCGCGGCGACTGGAGCCTCCGCCACGAGCGCGAGGCCCCGGAGGCGGTGGGGCGGGCGCTGCTCGACGTCTTCTCGGCCGCCACCGGCGCCCGGGCCGCCGCGCCGTCGTGGCTGGCGGCGCACCTGGTGCGAGACGCCGCCGTCAGCCGCGCCCTGGGCGAAGCCTGCCTGGCCGAGCGGGAGCTGGTGGTGGTCGCCTGCGGCGGCTACTGCCTCGGCGGCGGCCTGGAGGCGGCCTTCCTCTCCGGCTCGGCGGCGGGCGGGCGCCTCGCCGGCTGGCCCGAGGAGACGGCGGACGAGAAGCCCTCGCCCGCGCGGACCGCGCAGCTCGCGCTGTGGTGAGCGCAGGTCGAGCCGTCCGTTCACCGGGAGACTTCGATCGAACTGGCGACTCCGTTCAGCCCGAGCGGAGCTGTTGAGGATTCTTCACCTCTCGACGCGTCACCGTTCAGCCCGAGCGGAGCTCTGAGGATTCGTCACCTCTCGACGCGTCACCGTTCAGCCCGAGCGGAGCCCTGAGGATTCGTCGCCTCTCGACGCGTCACCGTTCAGCCCGAGCGAAGTCGAGGGCCCGCTGGGTCCGCACCTGGTCGGCTGGCCCCTCTCTGCTCGGCGCGAACGGACCTGGGCCAGATGTGACGAATCCTCAGGAGCGAAGTCGAGGGCCGGCGAGTCTCCGGAATCCGCTCGCTTCAGCCGAGGTCCTGGACGCAGCCTGGGCAGGTGACTCGGAGCGGCACCAGAGGGCAGCTCCCTCAGGGCCTTGAATCGCTCAGCTCCTGCGCCTCGGTCGCGTAGCCCTCGGGGGCCTCCACGGCGAAGGTGTCGCCGGGCAGGTCCACGCCGAGCTCGATGCTCGACAGGGTGAGGGTGTGCAGCACGGCGCGGTCGCCGTCGCGGGTGACCACGCGCTTGGGCAGGCACAGCCGCCGCTTCTCGTCGCAGAGCTCGTCCTCCACCTCGGTCACCTCGACGCCCGCGGCCGTCTTCACCACCTTGCGGAGGAAGTCCGCGTTGGGGATGCGCAGGAGATAGGTGATGTCGGCCACCCGGTCGCCTCCCTCAGAGACGGTGGTGGAGATCTCCCAGGCGTCGGGGCCACGGGGGTCCTTCACCCGCTTGGCGATGGTGCCCTCGCGCGGCACCAGGGGCGCCCGGTAGCCCTCGGGCACGAAGGGGGTGAAGTTCGACGCCAAGAGCATCGCCCCTCGCTCGGGCGAGAGCTTGAGCGTGTACACCGCCAGCTTCTTCTCCGCGGGCGCCAGGCGGTACAGGCGGCGGCCGTCGAAGGCGAGCGTCATGGGCATTGGCGCCGTCACCACGCCGCGCACCCGGTCCGGCGCGCGGTAGAAGAACTCGTGGTGCCCCACCGCGCCACCCTCGGAGGAGTCGGCGACCACGTGGTAGCTGGTCAGCCGCGCCTCGCGCTCGGTGAGCGCCTTCATCGCCTCCGACAGCGCGCCCTCGCTCCTGGCCGCGGGCGCCGGCGCCTCGCGCGGGCAGGTGCAACCGCCCAGGGCCGACAGCGCGAGCGCGAGGAGGGTCTGACGTCGAGAGCGCATGGGCCCCGCGCCTAGCACGACGCCGCCCGGGGGGCGACGCGCGCGCCCCGCCCAAAAAGACGAAGGGCCCGCCCCCCAAGAAGGAGACGAGCCCCAGGTCGGCGCCAGGCGTGGGCGCTTACTTCACCGCGACGCCGGTCGCCTGCGAGTACGTCAGGCCGATGATGTTCAGGCCGGTGATGGGCGAGAAGAGCGCGAAGACGCCGTGGCGCGGCGTGGTCATGGCGGTCTTCAGGTCGACCTTGTTGCCGCCCATCTGCTTCGCCTCGCCGACGAGGAGCTTGTTGACCACCTGGTCGAGGTCCGAGGCGACGATGTCGATGATGTGGAAGATGAGCGTGATGCCGACCGAGGTGGCTTGAATCACGGCCACCGACTCGCCACCGACGCCGACCACTTCGTTGGACGCGACGGTCGCGGACTCCACGCTGGTGCAGCCGGAGACTGCCGCGGTCAGCGCCATCGCCAGAAACGCCTTCTTCATGTGTGTACTCCTCGAGCGGGTAGAACTGCCGGCGCGCAGCATAGGGAGCACTCGATCGCTGTCAACGACGCTGTGCTACGCCCGGCGCGATGGCTCGCGCGATCCACCGCTGGTGGTTTCACCTGCTGCTCTTCGCGCTCACCGGGGCCTCGGTCTGGGTCACCTCGGTGTTGCGGCAGACCGGCACGCTCTCGGGCACCGAGGCGGCGCGCACGGACGCGTGGGTCTTCACCGCCGCCACCATGGCCATCGTGCTCGCCCACGAGCTGGGGCACTGGTTCCTCGCCCGCCACCACCGCGTCGAGTGCTCGCTGCCCTGGTTCATCCCCACGCCGCTCCTCGGCTTCGGCACGCTGGGCGCGGTGATTCGGCTCAGGGGCCAGATCCCCACCCGGAACGCGCTTCTGGACATCGGCGCCGCCGGCCCGCTGGCGGGACTGGCCCTCGCCTTGCCCCTCGCCGTCGCCGGCATGTGGCTGTCGCCCGTCGCGCCCTACGAGCATGCGCCCCAGACCTTCCTCGGGCCGATGTCGCTGTGGGGCCTTGCGCAGAAGCTCGTCTCGGCGGCGCTCTCGCTCCCCGACGCCGCGCCGCCGTCCGAGAGCGCGCTCTGGTTCGGCGACGACCTCTTTACCCTGGTGCTCCAGCGGCTGGTGAAGGGGCCCCTGCCGCCGGGCACCGAGGTGGTGGCGCACCCGCTCTTCCTCGCCGCCTGGTTCGGCCTCCTGGTGACGATGCTGAACCTGCTCCCGGTGGGGCAGCTCGACGGCGGCCACGTGCTGTACGCGCTCTTCGGCGCCCGCGCGGAGCGGCTGGGCCGGCTGGTGGCCCGCTTCCTCTTGGTCTGCGCGGTGGTGTTCTCCGCCCCGTGGCTCGTCTGGTACTTCCTGGTGGCACGGGTGGTGCGCTTCCAGCACCCGAAGGTGGTGGCGGAGGACGTGCCGCTCACTCCGGGGCGCCGGGTGGTGGCCGCCCTCTGCCTCGTCTTCCTGGTGCTGCTCTTCATGCCGGTGCCGCTCTCGCTGGCGTGAGGAGGCCCGGGCGTATGGAGTCGCGGGACCCTCGAGCGACGGGTAGCATCGGCCAGCGATGAAGTTCCTCTGCGCCCACTGCGAGCGACTGCTCGACCTCACCGTCTTCCGCGTGGACGGCGAGGCGCTGGTGGTGATCTGCCCAAGGTGCGGCCAGGAGAACCGGAGCGGCCCCGCCCCCGAGGCCGCCGTCGCGCCGGGCGTGGGGGCCGTGCCGCAGCCGCGCTTCGCCTCGAGCGGCGCCGCGCCCGCCGTGCCCCTGCCGAAGCCGGTGACGCTGACCTCCTCCCCCCAGGCGAGCAACGTGGTGATGCTGCGCACCCCGCACGTCGAGGCGGTGGAGAAGGCCGCGCAGGCGCTGGAGGGCAACCCCTTCGCAGCCCCCGGGGGCTTCTGCCCCAAGTGCCTGGCGGTGCGCCCGCCCAGCCACGAGTCGTGCGCGCAGTGCGGCCTGATCTTCAAGCAGCTCGCGCCGGCGACGCTCGAGGTGTCGGACTGGCTCGGCGAGGCGTGGCGGGCGCTGTTGCTCGACTGGGGCAGCGAGGGCGCCCACGACTTGCTGCGACTGCGCTGCGCGCGCGAGAACGAGCTGGTGCCCCTGGCGCGCCTGTACCGCATTCGCCTCGCCGCCATGCCCGATGACCCCTACGCGCAGCGGGGCCGCGACGAGGTCCTGCGCCTCGCCTCGGCGCCGGTCTCCTTCCTGACCAGCCGCGCCGAGCCCTCTCGCCCGTCCACCCGGCGCTGGGTGGTGGGGGTCGCCGTCGCCTTCTGCCTGCTGGCGCTCGCCGGGCTCGCGTTGGCCGTCTTCCAGGCCATGAAGTGAGCCGGGTGAGGCTCGACGTCCGCGGCATCCTGGGACCCGACGGCGCGCTCGCCGCCGCCCTGCCCGGCTACGAGTTCCGCCCGTCGCAGCTCGAGCTCGCCGAGGCCGTCACCCAGGCGCTCGACGAGGGCCACGCGCTGCTCGCCGAGGCCGGCACCGGCACCGGCAAGACGCTCGCCTACCTGGTGCCCGCGGTGCTCTCCAAGAAGCGGGTCATCGTCTCCACCGCCACCCGCACGCTGCAGGACCAGGTGTTCTCCAAGGACATCCCCCTGCTCAGGGACGCGCTCGGGCTGGACGTCGACGCTTCGCTGCTCAAGGGCCGCACCAACTACCTGTGCGGGCTCAAGTTCGAGAGCTTCGAGCGGCTGCCCACCTTCGCGCGGCCCGAGGAGGCGGCGCTCTGGCCCGCCTTCCGCGACTGGGCGATGCAGACCGCCACCGGCGACCGCGCCGAGACGGCGGTGCCGGAGGCGTGGAGCGGCTGGAGCCAGGTCTCCACCACCTCCGAGGCGTGCCTGGGCTCGAAGTGCCCGTACGCCGAGGGCTGCTTCGTGAACCGGGCGCGCAAGCGGGCCGCTGAGGCGCAGGTGGTGGTGGTGAACCACGCCCTCTTCCTCGCCGACCTTTCACTGAGGCAGCGCGGCGGCGACTTCGAACTGCGCGTGCTGCCGCCGGCCGACGCGGTGGTCTTCGACGAGGCGCACGCGCTGGAGGACGTGGCCACCGAGTACTTCGGCACCACCTGCGCGTCGTCGCGCCTGTTCGCGCTCTCCAAGGACGCGCTGGAGGCGCTGGAGCCGCTCGACCCGCGCGCCGCCTCGCTCACCGCCCTCGCCCTCTCCCTACGCAGCCGGAGCGACTCCTTCTTCGCCGAGGTGGTGGAGGTCTTGGGCTTGTCGGACTCCAAGGACGCGCGGCTGCTGCCCGAGAGCCTGACCCGGCTGCGCGGCGCCTCGGCTCCGGTACGCTCGACGCTCGAGGCCCTGGCGGCGGCCTGCCCGGAGGACGACGAGGCCTTGGGCGCGCTCCACCGGCGGGCGGCGGAGTCGGCGGCGGCGCTGGCTCAGGTGCTGGAGGCGGACGACCCCACGCAGGCCTACTGGGCCCAGGCGCGGGGCCGCACGGTGTCCTTGCGCGCCGCGCCCATCGACGTGGGCGACGCCTTGGCGAAGCACCTCTACGCCCAGCTCGACTCGGTCGTCTTCACCTCCGCCACCCTGGCCACCCCGGCCGGCCCGGGGCGGCCGCCCAGCTTCGACTTCGCGGTGGAGCGGCTGGGCCTCACCGGGCGCGACTGGCGGGCGCTCTCGGTGCCGTCGCCCTTCGACTACCCACAGCAGGCCGCGCTCTACCTGCCCCGGCACCTGCCCGAGCCGTCGGACCCGGAGTGGACGAAGTCCTTCGCGCGCGAGGTGTACGCCCTGGTGAAGCTGACCGGCGGGCGGGCCTTCGTGCTCTTCACCTCGCTGAGGCACCTGGACGCCGTGCACGCGCTGGTGGCGCCGCACCTCGAGGTGCCGGTGCTCAAGCAGGGCGAGCTGCCCAAGTGGACCTTGCTCGAGACCTTCCTCCAAAGGCCGAGCGTGCTGTTCGCCTCGCAGAGCTTCTGGGAGGGCGTGGACGTGCCCGGCGAGGCGCTCTCGTTGGTCGTCATCGACCGGCTGCCCTTCGCGCCCCCGGGAGAGCCCTTGCAGGCCGCGCGCATGGAGGCGGTGCGGGCGAAGGGCGAGTCGCCGTTCGACGCCTACCAGGTGCCGCAGGCGGCGCTGGCCTTGCGGCAGGGCTTCGGGCGGCTCATCCGCACGCGCACCGACCGGGGCATCGTGGCGCTGGGCGACACGCGGGTGCTGACCAAGCGCTACGGGAAGGTGTTCCTGGAGAGCCTGCCGCCGGCGAAGCGGGTGCAGCGCTTCGACGAGGTGCAAGCGTTCTGGGCGGCGAAGCAGCCGCGCGCGGTGGCCGAGGCGGGCGCCGCCGTGGGCGAAGAGGGCTGAGCGGAGTCGAAGGCCGGCTGATCGTCGGGCCCTCGACGTGCACGGGCTGAACGGTGGCTGGCTCGTCAGGCCGGCTCGACGGCGTAGGCGATCCCGTCGAGCTCGATGACGTCGCCCTCCTTGAGCGCGAGGCGCCAGTTGGCGGGCTCGGCGCGGTGCCGGAGGCGACCGTTGAGGGTGAGCTCGCCGTCGCGACTCTGCAGGAGGGGAACTCCGAAAACGCTCCGCAGCGTCGTGGTCCCCTTCGCGCCCCCGGGCGGTCGACCCAGCACCACGGGGCGGTAGCCGAGAGGCTCGCGGCGGCCCTCGCTGGCCACCACCAGCTCCGGGGAGGCGCGGGCGCCGAGCTCGGTCAGCCGCGGGGCCGCGGCGCGGAGGGCGCCGTCGGGCCGCGCCGCGAGCCGGACCGCGCCGTTGAAGCCCCACGCCTCGGCGTGGTGCACGCGCACGGTGGTGAGCCACGGCAGCGCGCCGGACGCGAGCCCTCCGAGCGCCCACGCGGCGTCGAAGCCGGCGACCGGAAAGGGCACGAAGTCGAGGCGCTGCACGAGGTGGGTGAGCGCGTGGGCCGAGAGCGTGCGGAGCGCCTCCACCGCCTCGCCGCGCAGGGTGAGGGCCTCCACCACGCCGCGCGACCAGGTGACGTCGGCGACGCCGCCGTCCACCAGCGGCCCCAGGTGCGCCAGCCAGTGCGCGTCGTCGGCCTCCGTCGCCGCGAGACCGGAGAGCCGCGGCCCCAGCGGCTCGCCTTCCTCGGTGAGCGCGTCCGCGAGGACGGTGAGGGTCTCCACGCCAGGGACGGCCGCCGCGAGGAGGCGGCTCTTCGGAGTGTCCGGCCAGGCGACGGACGGCGCGGCGTCGTCCACCACGCGGAACGCGACGATCACGCGAAGGGCGAATCTCCCGTCCGGAGTGCGGCGATCGCTGGTGAGCTCGAGGCGCGAGACGCCGCCGGTCTTCGCGACCTGAACCTCCGCGCCGCAGCGCAGCCGCCGGTCGGCCGCGACCTCGCACCACGCCTCGGGCCGCAGTCCCGGCACTCGCACCGCGCCCTCGCCCGCCCCGAGGCGGAGCGGCCCACGGAGGGGAAGGCGGTCGAACGGCCTCACCAGCGCGCCGTCCGCCAGCCGCGTCCCCTCCGGCACCTCGAAGAGCTCGAGCACGCTCATCGCCTGGACTTCACCGCCTGCGCGCCGCTGCCCATGGAAACGCAGCGTAGTCCGTCACACCGCCGGCTTGAGCGGATCGTGCTCGGCGATGAGCTTCGACACCCGCGCGTCGTCGATGCGCTTGCGCAAGCTCTCCGCCTCGAACACGTCGCGCACCGTCTTCGCCAACGAGAGCGTGGAGCCGATGGTGAACAACAGCCCCATGCCCATGAAGCCCTTCACCCACAGGTCCACCGGCAGGCACCAGATGCCCAGCGCGGTGGCCAGCACCGAGGCGAGGAAGGAAATCCAGACCTGGGCCACCCAGGCTCCGGAGTGCAGCGGGGCGACGTCGGGGTTTCGCGACATGGTGCGTCCTCCTTGGGTTGACGGAGAGTCAACGCCAGGGCGTCGCTTTCGGGTTGGAAGTAGTGGTCTGTTGATTGATGACGGTTGGTAATCGACGTTCGGCACCCTTCGACGCCGCTCGAAGGTGAACGAAATCGGGCGGGCTCCATCGAAGGAACCCGCCCGAGGGCACGGCGCGCGTGACGAGCGCTTACAGCTCGCGGCTCATCAACAGGCGCAGCTTGCCGCTCTTCTTCGACACCACCGTGGCCACGGTGGTGAAGCCGTTCTTGCGGTAGAAGTTCACCGCCGCGGCGTTGGCCGGGTCGACGCGCAGGGCGACCGTCTTGCGGTTCATGTCGCGCGCCACCGAGAGGCCCTGCTCGAGGAGCAACGCGCCCAGGCCCTTCTGGCGCAGCTCGTTCTTCACCACGATGTTCCGCAGGTACGCGGCGCCCGGCACCGGGCCGTCGCGCTCGATGGTGATGTAGCCCACCACCTGGCCGCTCATCTTCGCGATGTGGGCGAAGGGCCTGAGCTTGGTCAAGTTCTCCAGGCTCTCCGCCTGGCTCTCACCCCGCGACTTCCAGGGGTCGGTCGCCGCGCGCATCTGCGCGATGACGTTCATGTCCTCATCGGTGGGCGACGAGTACTTGAGCTGCGCCTTCAGATCGGGCGGCACGCTCGGCACCAGAGGCGGGTTCCCGCTGCTCGTCTCCAGCTGTTTGTCCGTCATCGCCACTCCTCCCGTGGAAGTCCACGTGCGTGGGCCCACCGGCACCCACCCCATTCATCGGCCCTCAACACCACAGATCCTAACCATCTCGGGAAACCGGGGGGAACCGCAAGAAATTCAAATGATGGGTAGTGCTCCCTTTCCCCACATTTTGACCGACGCCCGATGTTGTGGAGATGCGCGGAAAGACGGCGCACAATCGATGTGTGCAACTCAACCACGCACAGCGCGAGCTCACCGTCAAAATCGTCTATTACGGGCCGGGCCTCTCTGGGAAGACGACCAACCTCCAGATGATCCACCAGCGGACGAGCGCCGAGGTCCGCGGCCGCCTGCTCACCGTCGAGACGCACGACGATCGCACCCTGTTCTTCGACCTGTTGCCGGTCTTCTTCTCCACCGCCAACGGCTTCAAGGTGAAGGTGAAGCTGTTCACCGTGCCAGGCCAGGTGATTCACAACGCCACCCGCCGCATCGTGCTGCAAGGCGCGGACGCGGTGGCCTTCATCGCCGACAGCCGCCGCTCCGCCACCCCGGAGAACAACGCGTACTGGAAGAACCTGGTCGAGAACATGAAGGAGAACGGCCTGGACCCCAGCCAGGTGCCGGTCATCATTCAGTTCAACAAGCGCGATCTGCCCGACGCCCGCACCGATCAGGAGATCGAGGAGGCGCGCAAGAAGGGCAAGGAGCCGGTGGTGGGCGCCATCGCCATTCGCGGCGTGGGCGTGCTCGAGACCCTCTACGCGGTGCTCCAGTCGGCCTACCGCCACATCGACGCCCGGGCCGGGCTGTCGAAGAACATCGGGCTGACGGAGAAGGAGTTCCTCTCGCAGGTCTTCGCCAACGTCGACACCTCGGGCACCGAGCTGGAGAAGGCCTTTCCGCCGAAGGCCAGGAGCGCGTCGTGAGGCAAGGCGAGTCCGTGCTCCAGCGACGCATCTCGCTCGCCGAGATGCTCGAGCCCGAGTCCTTCGCCGAGGTGGTGAAGGGCTTCGTCGAGCTCTACCGCATCGGCATCAAGGTCTTCGACGAGAAGGGCGCCAAGCTGGCCGACGTCAAGATCGGCAACGGCGACTTCTGTGGCTACGTGTTCAGCTTCTCCGAGGGGCGAAGGCGCTGCACCGCCACCGTCACCCGGGTGAAGGACGGGCCGGTGGCGGCCTCGCACGGCGCCCGGCTCCCGGTGCTCGACGACTCCGACGGCGCGGCGCACAAGGGCATGGTGGCGGTGCCCTGCTTCACCGGCCTGCGCTACCTCATCCTCCCCATCCTCTGGGAGGGCGACACGCTCGGCCGCCTGGTCTTCGGCCCCTTCTACCCGGACGATCTCCGAGACTTCCCGCCCAAGTCGCTGGCCGAGATCTCCGAGGGGCTCGACCTGGCCCAGGCCCGGCTGCTGGTGGAGAAGGTCCGCCGCGCGCCGGAGAACGCGGTGGCGCGCATCGTGTTCCACTTCGCGGGGCTCTTGCAGACCATGCTCTTCGCGGGGCAGAAGTTCTTCCTCACCTCGCAGCTCCACATCGAGGCCACGCTGGAGGCGAACCGCGACCTCGAGGAGCGCAACCAGAGGCTCGAGCAGGCGAACCAGCACCTGAAGGAGCTCGACCGGCTCAAGAGCGCCTTCCTGGCCACGGTCAGCCACGAGCTGCGGACGCCGCTCACCAGCATCATCGGCTACTCGGAGATGCTGGCCGAGGGCCTGGCCGGCGCGCTCAACGGCGAGCAGATCGACTACGTGCGCACCATCATGGAGAAGGGCGAGACGCTCCTGAAGCTCATCTCCAGCATCCTCGACATCTCGCAGATCGAGGCCGGCCGGGTGCGGCTGTCCTTCGAGCCGATGGACCCGGCCGACCTGGTCGCCTCCAGCGTGTCCTCGGTGAAGCCGCAGGCCACCAAGAAGGGCATTCACCTGGAGATGAAGGTGCCGCCGCAGGTGCAGCCGGTGGGGGGCGACCGGGACCGGCTCCGCCAGGTGCTGGTGAACCTCCTCGCCAACGCGGTGAAGTTCACCCCCAAGGGCGGCCGCATCACCGCCACGCTCACCGAGGTGGCGCGCCAGCCCGAGCTCAACGCCCCCGGCTACCGCATCCTCATCGAGGACTCCGGCGTGGGTATCCCCGCCGATCAGTTCGACAAGATCTTCCACAGCTTCTACCAGGTGGACTCCTCGTCCACGCGCGAGTTCGGCGGCGCGGGCCTGGGCCTCGCCATCGTGAAGTCCTTCGTCGAAGGCCACGGCGGGGTGGTGCGGGTGGCCAGCGAGATGGGCCAGGGCAGCCGCTTCACCATCATTCTTCCGGTGACGCCGTCGCAGCAGCAGCAGATTCAAATCTCGCCGCCGGTGACCATGGCCGAGGCCCCCACGGACGACCGGTTCTGACGCGCGGGGCGCCTGCCCGTGTTCCCGAGCTTCAGTGTGGCGCGAGGCCGCCCTCGAAGTGATGAACGCAAGGAAGGAAGCGTCCCCGGCTTGGGTTCCAGAGGCTTGGTGAAGGATATTGGCTGAATGACGGAGCGAAACGAGATGACGGAGCCGGGCCGAGCGCCCGAGCGTCCGCCGATGGCCTCGGCCGCTGCTCCGCCCAAAGGTGGCGCGCTGGCCCTGCTCGACGCGGTGAAGCGGCGCGAGCGGCAGATGCTGGCGTGGCTGGGTGGGTGCCTCGCGGCCTCGATGCTGTTGGTGCTCGTCCCCCTCGCGGGCTGGCTGGCGCCGCTGTCGGTGCGCTGGGGCCGGGTGGCGCTGGTGCTCGCGCCCCTGGCCGCGCTGGGCGCCCTCGCCCTGGTGGCGTGGCGGCTCAAGCGCGCGGTGGGCGACCCGAGCAAGACGGCGCGGCTCCTCTCCCAGACGGTGCCGGGCGTCACCCTCGAGCTCCTCGCCGCCGTCGAGCTCTCCCGGGCCCTCGGCGAGCGGCACGACTTCTCCCCTGCGCTGGCCAAGGCCTTCCTCGACGGCGTCGACGCCCGCGTGGGCACGCTCGACCCGAGGGCGCTGGTCGACCCCAAGCCGCTCCGCCGAGGCGCCCTGGGCACCCTGGCAGCGGCGCTCTTCGCGGTGGTGCTCCTGGGCGCCTCCGGCGCGCGGGTGAAAGACGGCCTTGGGCGCCTGGTGACGCCCGCGCCCCAGGCGGCGCTGGTGCGCGAGCCCATCACCGGCGACTTCGAGCTCACCTACCGCTACCCGGCCTACACCGGCCTCGAGCCGCGCACGGTGGTGGGCAGCGACGGCTCCATCGTGGGCCCGGCCGGCACCGAGCTCGTCCTCAAGACCCGGGCCGATCGCGACGTGGAGGGCGCGGCGCTGGTGGTGAACGGCGCGCGCGTGCCGCTCACCGTGAAGGAGCGCCAGCTTCAGGGCTCGCTCGTCCTCCAGGCCCCGGGCCATTACCACGTGGTCTTCCTCGACGGGACCAAGGTGGTGGCCGAGGGGCCCGACCTGCCCATTCAAGTGGAGGTCGATTCGCCGCCGCAGCCGCGCATTCTCTCGCCCGCCGACGGCCTCGAGGTGCAAGGAGACGCGCTCAAGGTCTCGGTGCGCTTCGAGGTGAGCGACGACTACGGCGTGTCCCAGCTGGCGCTCGTCTATCGCGTGCAGAGCGGCAAGGAGCAGCGGGTCGCCCTCCACGCCGACGAGGGGCGCGTCACCCGGGGCCAGTACGGGTGGGACCTCTCGGGCCTGAAGCTCGAGCCGGGCAACACCGTGGCCTACTGGCTGGAGGCCAAGGACACCGACACCGTGAAGGGCCCGAAGAAGGGCACCTCCAAGACCCAGCGGCTCACCCTCTACAGCGCCGCCGAGCACCGGAAGGTCGCGCTGGAGAAGACGGAGAAGCTGTGGGAGCGCCTGGTCACCCAGCTCGCCGACCGCATGGAGGGGCCCGACCGCGCGCTCCCGCTCAAGGACACCTGGCTCACCCGCGGCAAGGACCTCGACGCCAAGGAGACGCAGCTCGCCTCCGACTTCCTGGGGCTCGCCGAGGAGCTGGACAAGGACAAGGACCCGCCGGTCGACATCATGCGCGCGGTGGAGATCGTCGGCGGCTCGCTGCTCAAGGACGGCTCGATGGTCTCCGCCCAGCGCAAGATGATGGAGCGCTTCGCCAAGCAGGAGCCGGAGACCGCCCGCCGCCTCTCCGCCGGCCTGGTGAGCGCGGTGACCAAGGACACCCAGCACACCGAGAACAACGTGCTCTACCTCGAGGAGCTGCTCGACCGGCTGCGCCTCAAGGCCATTCAGGAGCTCGGCGATCAGCTGAGGCAGGACCGCAAGGACCTCACCGCCCTGATGGAGAGCTACCAGGGCTCCAAGGACGAGAAGACCCGCGAGGCCCTCTTGGCCGAGATGGACTCGCTGCGGCAGCGCATGCAGGAGCTGCAGCGGCGCATGAACGAGCTGGCCAAGGGCATCCGCGACGAGCACCTCAACGAGGAGGCGCTCAGCGAGATGATGAAGGAGCAGGACCTGGGCTCGAAGCTCGACGAGCTGGAGCGGCTGGTGAAGGAAGGCAAGGCCGACGAGGCGCTGAAGAAGATGCAGGAGCTCGCCATGCAGATGGACGAGCTGCTCGAGAAGCTCGACGACGCCGGCGAGGCGGCCGACGCGGACGCCGACCTGGTGCTGGAGCAGATGCAGAAGGAGTTCGAGGACAGCCTCGAGGACACCACCAGGAAGCAGGAGGCGCTGGCGAAGAAGACCCAGCACCTGCGCGACAAGTACCGCGCCCAGGCCAAGGACAAGATCGCCGCCCAGGGCGAGCGGCTCAAGGCCGAGCTGAACCAGAGGCTCGACGAGCTGAAGAAGGACTACGAGGCCCTCGACGAGCGCGCGCTCGGCTACCGCGCCGACGAGAACAAGCTGCGCGCCCTGCAGAGCGCGGACTTCGCCAAGAAGGCGCTCTCCGGCAACGACTTCGACCTGGCGAGCGAGTCCGCCGACCGGCTCGTCGAGCAGGCCGCCCAGCTCGCCGAGGCCGGCCAGGACGCCAAGCGCAACGACGAGATGCTGCGCGTGCCGCCCGAGGTGCAGGAGAAGAGCCGGGCCCAGAGCGACAAGCTCACCCGCGACCTGAAGAAGGCCGAGGACGTGGCCCAGAAGCTCAAGAGCCTCTTCCCCCGAGGCGACCAGATGACGCCCGAGGACCAGGCCGAGGCCCGCGCCCAGCAGAAGGAGCAGCAGGAGCTGGAGAAGGCCGCCCAGGGGCTGCGCCAGAAGGCCGATCAGATCGCCGACCGCGCGCCGGTGCTCGACGAGGAGGCCAAGCAGACCCTGGAGCAGATTCAGCAGCGCATGGACGCCGCCGAGCGCCGCCTGGGCGGCAGGGACCCGGCCCGCGCCAACGGCGACCAGCAGGCCGCGCTCGACGGGCTCAACGGCTTGAAGCAGCAGCTCCAGGGCAACGACCAGAAGGGCAAGCAGGGCGGCAAGAAGGGGCTGATGCGGCCGATGCGCACCATGCGCAACCGCTGGGGCAAGGGCGGCCCCTCCAGCGAGAAGGTCGAGCTGCCGGAGGAAGACCCGAACCAGCCGCCGCGGGAGTTCCGCAAGGACGTGATGGACGCCATGAAGCAGGGCGCGCCCGACAAGTACCGGGACCAGAACAAGCGCTACTACGAGGAGCTGGTGAAATGACCGCCGTTCACCCTGGGCTCGTCGAAGGGTGCCGACCCTCGCTGGGGCGCGTGGGCCTCGTCCTCGCCTCGCTCCTGGCGCTCCTCCCCCTGGGCGCGGTCGCCGCCGTGGACGATCCCGACGAGAAGGAGCTCCCCGAGCTCAAGGGCGAGGCCAAGGCCCGCATGCAGGACATCGAGCAGCGCCTGACCGACTGGGACCTGGAGGGCGCGGCCAAGGAGCTCCCCGAGCTGGAGAAGGTCGCCCCCAAGGACGTCGAGCCGGTGCGCTACTTCCGGGGCCGCATCGCCTTCGAGGAGGGCCGCTACCAGGACGCCATCGACGAGCTGCAGAAGGCGGGGGTGCGCGATCGCCCCAACAGCTGGCTGCGCCTGGCCAAGGACACCCGGGCCATCACCCGCGACTACGTCTCCGAGGAGAGCGAGCACTTCGTCTTCCTCTCGCCCAAGGGCAAGGAGCGCCTGCTCGCCCCCTGGGCCCTCGACGCCCTGGAGAAGGCCCACGCCGCGCTCTCGAAGGACCTGGGCTACGCCCCGCCGGGGAAGATTCGGGTCGAGGTGGTGGCCAACGCCGGCGAGCTGGCGCGCACCTCCACGCTCACCCGCGAGGCCATCAAGACCACCGGCACCATCGCCATCTGCAAGTTCAACAAGCTCATCATCACCAGCCCCGGCGCGGTGGCGCACGGCTACGACTGGCTCGACACGCTGGCGCACGAGTACACGCACCTGGTCGTCTCGAAGAAGAGCAAGAACACCGTGCCCATCTGGATGCACGAGGGCCTCGCCAAGTACCTGGAGACCCGCTGGCGCGGCGCGGCCGGCCAGGCCATGTCGCCCTCGATGCTGGCCTTGCTCGGCGCGCGGGTGCGGGCCAACGACCTGGTGCCCTTCGAGAAGATGTACCCCTCGATGGCGCTGCTCCCCACCGCCGAGGACGCGGCCACCGCCTTCGCCGAGGTCTTCTTCGCCATCAAGCAGGTGCACCAGGAGAACGGGCCCGACGCGCTCGAGCGCCTGCTCGACGAGATGGCCCGGGGCCACTCCGACAAGCAGGCGGTCGAGGCGGTGACGCACAAGAAGTGGCCCGAGCAGGAGCGCGCCTGGATGGCGTCGCTCAAGAAGCTCCCCTTCCCCAAGGAGCTCATCCCCCGCTCCTTCCACGAGAAGAAGCAGCTCACCGAGAACAAGGAAGAGAAGAAGCCCGGCAGCCGCGACATCTCCTTCGGCGACTTCAAGGAGGTGGCCGAGCCCGAGGTCCGCCGCGCGGCGCACCTGGGCGAGCTGCTGCGAGAGCGCAACCGCATGGGGCCCGCCGCCGAGGAGTACGAGAAGGCCTGGCGCTCGGTGGGCAACCGCTACGAGTCGCTCTCCAACAAGTACGCCCTCACCCTCATCGAGCTCGCCCGCTACGACGAGGCGGAGAAGGTGCTGCTCG
>JBBIOE010000199.1:0-15196 GCA_037443525.1 Archangiaceae bacterium
GACTCCGTTCAGCCCGAGCGGAGTCGAGGGCCGGCGAGTCTCCGGAATCCGATCGGTTCAGCCGAGGTCCTCGACGTCGCTCGGACTGAACGGTGCCCGGTTCCGCATTTCGGTCGAGCCTGTGAGCTCGTCGAAGGGTGCCGAGTTCCCTCAGTCCACGTTGGGCGGCTTCTTGGCGCCCACCGTGGCATCGAGCCCTTCGGCGAGCGCGCGCTTCTCCTCGTCGGTGAGCTTCGCGTGCGGGTGCAGCGGCAGGTAGAACCAGGGCGGCATCTCGCCCTCGCGAACCGTCTTCCCCGACTCCTTGGCCTCTTTGTAAGGCTTCTGCCAATCGTCGAAGTTCAGCTCCTCCCGCCCCTCGTCGACGTCGTGCTGCAAGAGCCACGAGGCCGGCGCCACGTTCGAGTACCACGGCCAGGTCGTCTGGTTGCTGTGGCAGTCGAAGCACGCGCGCACGGCGAGCTCTCGGGTGCGCGGCGAGTCCCACGGCGCCTCCTGCACCACCGCCGGGTTGGTGTGGGCGCGCCCGTAGGGCACGAGCTGAATCGCCACGAAGGCCACCACCAGCGCTTGGAGAAGGCGCATCACCACCGGGCGCGCTCGAGTCTGGGAGTCCATTCGGGCCCGACGGTGCATGCCCCGCGCCGCCCCTGCGCACGCCCTGCCGCGTGAGGCGCCACCGCAATCCGGCGCCGCGCCGGCGCCAAAGGCGCAGGACCTGCGTGACCTCGGTCAGCTCCGTCGCCGCGCCGGCGGCCGGTCTCGCCTCCCGCGAGGAGCGCCCCCGTCGGCCAGCGCCGCCCGCGCGGCGGCCTGGGCCCGGGCTCGCTCCCCCACAGACTCCGGCGGCACCAGGCACTCGGGCCCGCGGCCGATCAAGTCGGCCCGCCCGGCCTCGACCAGCGCCTCGCGCACCTCCGGCCAGTACTCCGGGTTCCAGTACATGATCAGCGCCTTCTGCAGCCGCTTCTCCTTCAGGCCCGTCGCGGTCGGCACCGGCTCCAGCGTCGTCGGATCGAACCCCGACCAGTACATCGCCGTCGCCATCGACATCGGCGTGGGGATGAAGTCCTGCACCTGCCGCGGCCGCCGGCCGTTCTTCTTCAGCCACAGCGCGAGCTCCACCATGTCCGAGAGCGTCGAGCCCGGGTGCCCGGAGATGAAGTACGGAATGTCGTACTGCTCCTTGCCGGCCTCCTCGCTCGCGCACGCGAACATGGTCTGGAAGCGCTCGTAGCTCTCGATGCCCGGCTTCCTCATCTTCATCAGCACGCGCTTGGAGACGTGCTCCGGCGCCACCGAGAGCTGCCCGCCGGTGTGGTGCGCCGCGAGCTCCTTCACGTACTCGGGGCTGCGCTCGGCGAGGTCGTAGCGCACGCCCGAGGCGATGAAGACGTGCTTCACCCCCGGCTGCTCGCGCACCTCCTTCATCAAGGACACCAGCTCGGAGTGATCCGTCACCAGGTTCTCGCAGATGCCCGGGTGCACGCAGGACAACTTGCGGCACCTGGTCTCGATCTCCTTCGTGCGGCACTTCATGCGGTACATGTTCGCCGTCGGCCCGCCGAGATCGGTCACCGTGCCGCGGAAGTCGCCCATGCGCGAGAGCTGGCGGATCTCCGAGAGCACGCTCTGGGCCGAGCGGCTCTGAATCACCCGCCCCTCGTGCTCGGTGATGGAGCAGAAGGAGCAGCCGCCGAAGCAACCCCGCATCAGCACGATCGAGTGCTTCACCGTGTCGAAGGCGGGAATGCGCTCGCCGCCGTAGTCGGGGTGCGGCGCGCGCGCGAAGGGCAGCGCGTACAGCTCGTCCATCGAGACCTTCTCCGCCCCGTCGCCCCCCTCGCCGTCCTCCAAGGGCAGCGCCGGCGGCTCGAACACCACGCCGCGCTCCCCGTGGCGCTGCACCAGCCTGCGAGCGTTGCCCGGGTTGGTCTCCAGCTGGAACAGCCCGGACATGCGCGCGAAGGCCTTCTTGTCGGCCACCACCTCCTCGTAGGAGGGCAGCACCACCGGCTTCTTCTCCACCGCGTTCCTCGCCGGGTCGGCCTCGAGCGCCAGAAGCTCCTTGGCGTTGACGAGATAGCCCGTGCCGCGAATGCCCTTGAGCTCGCTCACCTTCTCGCCCCGCTTCAGCCGCGTGGCGATCTCCCACACCGGGCGCTCGCCCTTGCCGAAGACCAGCAGGTCGGCCTTGGCGTCGAGGAGCACCGAGCGGCGCACCTTGTCGCTCCAGTAGTCGTAGTGGGCGATGCGGCGCAGCGACGCCTCGATGCCGCCCAAGACGATGGGCACCTCGGGGTAGGCCTCGCGGCAGCGCTGCGCGTAGACCAGGGTGGCGCGATCGGGCCGGCAGCCGGTGCGCCCACCGGGGCTGTACTGATCCTCGCCGCGGTTCTTCTTCTGCGCGGTGAGCCGGTTGAGCATCGAGTCCATGTTCCCGGCCGCCACCCCGAAGAAGAGCCGCGGCTTGCCCAGCGCCTTGAAGGCCTCCGCCGACTGCCAGTTGGGCTGGGCGATGAGGCCCACCCGGAAGCCGCGGCCCTCGAGGAAGCGGGCGATCAGCACCGGCCCGAACGCGGGGTGATCGACGTAGGCATCGCCGGACACGATGACGACGTCCACCGCGTCCCACCCGCGGGCATCGAGGTCGGCGCGGCAGGTGGGCAGGAACGCGCTGCGGGGGTGCATTCGCCTTGGGTTAGCCCGAGCCGTGCCTCGGCGACAAGTCGTGGAGAAATCGCCCGGAGGCGGAACCCATGGGATAGTCGAGGGCCGATGAAGCGACGCCTCCTCGTCCTCCTCGTTCTCGCTGTGGTCGGCTGCAGGACCACCGCCCCCTCGCCCGGCCTGCGCGATGCCGACGAGCTCGTCCAGCTCGAGGGCGATCGCATCATCGTGCAGGAGAGCGTGAAGTTCGACACCGGGCTCGCCGTCCTCGGCCCGCGCGCCAAGGAGCTCCTCGGCGCGGTCGCGAAGCTCCTCAAGCGCTCCACCGCCGTCACGCTGCTGAGCATCGAGGGCTACGCCGACGCCTCCGGAGAGGCCGAGCAGAACCAGTCGCTCTCCCAGCACCGCGCCGACGGGGTGCGCGACTACCTCATCTCGCAGGGCATCGACGGCGGGCGCCTCGTCGCCAAGGGCTTCGGCACCGAGAACCCGGTCGCGAGCAACGACACCGAGGACGGTCGCGCGCAGAACCGCCGCGTCGAGTTCCACGTCCTCAAGTAGTCGAGCCGAGCGTCCAGGCGAGGTTGAGGCCGGGCACCAGCGACAGCCCGCCGGAGCCGAGGCCCACGAACAGCGCCACGAAGGGCGACACCGCCAGCCGCCCGAAGAAGAGCGAGCACCCCACTCCGCCGCCGCCGAAGAGCTCGGACCTCCCGAAGTCGAGGCCCGGCATGTCGTGAATGAGCGCGAGCTGCAGGTCGAGCCCCACGCGCGAGTTGAGCGCCCAGTCGGCCGTCACCGTCGCCACCAGGCCGCCCCGGCCGAGCTCCGGCGCCCACTCCACGCCCAGGCTGGGGATCACCGTCAAAGGCCCCGCCGGCACCGCCAGCGACACGGCCACGTTGGGGTAGAGGCCCAGGTGCGTCGGCCCCGGCAGACCCGCCACCTCCAGCACGCCGGCGTTCAGGGCGACGTCGGCGGCGACGGCCGTGGGCGAGGCGAGCGCCAGCATCACCAGCGCGAGGCGAGCGAAAGGCTGCGACGCGACGAGACGACGCGGGTGCCGGGGCGAGGCAGATCGGAGGCCGTCCTCCGGGACGCGAGCGGGTCGAGCGGCGCCGCCCCCTGAATCGGCAGCACGCCGGGGTCGACCGACATCATCCACACGGACGAGCTCCTCATCCGCACTGCCGAGGTGCTCGGGGGAAGCCATCGCGAGCGAGCGTACTCGTTCTCCGCCCGCGAGCCGTGCGACTCGTCAACCCCGGCGGCCGATGGGTGCCCTCCGGAACCGAATACCCCAGGCCGCCGTCCGTCTTCTGCCGTGGACCTGCTACCCTCCCGAGACGTCATGCGCCGAGCCCTGCCCCTCTTCGCCGTCCTCCTCGCCGCCCCCTCCTTCGCCCAGAAGGAAGACCTCTTCGGCTCCGGCAAGCCCGTCGTCTACCGAGAGGAGACGATGGACAAGCGCTTCGCCAAGTCGAAGGTCGCCAAGCTCCTCAAGGAGGGCACCGACGACCCCGCGTGTGTCGAGCTGCTCTCCGGCCTCCTGATGGCGCTCGGGGAGATCGGCCCCGTCCTCCACAAGAAGGACGAAACTTTCACGCTCGATCCGATGCTGCAGGAAGCGGTGCAGACCCAGCTCTCCACGCCCAACTTCCCGGCCATGGCCTACCTGGTCTCCATGGTGCGCCGCGTGCTCATCGACAAGCGGCTGCCCGACGAGTGGCTCGAGACGGCCAAGGCCATCAACGCCAAGGCGAAGATCATCGACCTCGCCAAGCTGATGCAGCTCAACGACGGCCTGGCCCTCGCGGACTCGAACGAGCTCACCATCCCCCTCCTCAAGCAGCGGTACATCGTCGAGGTGGTCAACGCGAACTCCGCCGTGACCACCGACGTCGCCGGCACCTTCCGCGACACCTACCTCGATCGCGACGTCGCCTGGGGTGGCGCACGGCTGATCGACGCTGGCCTCAACGCGCCCAAGGGCAAGAAGAAGATCACTCCGGGCGAGGCCGCCGAGCTGGCCGCGATCCTGGAGTGGACGCCCCCGGACCCGCGCACGACGCAGATCGATCTGCTCGCCCGACACGCCAAGCCCCCACCGCCCATTCGCCTCATCGTCAAGCTCGCCCCGAAGCAGTTCGCCGACCTGGAGAAGCTCCACAGGGGCCAGCGGGTGCTGGTCAAAGGCCGCTTCTGGGAGATGAACCGCACCTTCACCGAGCTGGAGATCCGCGACGCGCTGCTCTTCGAGGATCGCGACCTCAGCCAGGGCGTGATGCTCGGCAGCCCCGACGACGTCCGGCAGTGCCCCGCCGCCATCAACGAGCTCACCGGCACGGCGCCCCAACAGCCCGGCGGCTTCCGCCACTAAAGCGAGCCGCTGGGGGGGTCGACGGGCATCCCAGGGTCCGAACGACCCTCGCCCCGAAGACGGACCCGCCCCTGCTTCACCCGTCATTTCGATGACTTGCCCGTGGCACAGGCGGTGCTCGGAGCGGTCCTTCGTATGTCCGCCAAGACCGAGCCCACCACCGCCGTCGCGTCGCTCCCCACGCAGGTCAAGCAGGCGTTCAAGGAGCACCTCGACAAGCAGCTCACCGCCCGCGCCAAGACGCCGGTCCCGGCGAAGGCTCCGGCGCCGTCGCACAAGCCGCTCATCGGGCCCGTGTCGAAGCTGACCGCCTCGTCGGCGACCGCGACGTCCGCGCGGCCCCAGTCGGCGGCGGCGGTGACCCAGGCGAACGCCCGCGTGGCGCAGCGCGCTCAGGCCACGGTGACGGCCACCGCCCGCCAGCGCGTGGAGCGCGAGGCCGAGCGGCTCTCGGACGTGCGCGAGGGCCACCACGCCACCGAGTCCGCGCGCGAGGTGCGCGCCGAGACGCAGGTCAACTCGGCGGGCGACTCCACCCGCCGCCTCAAGTCGATGATGGACACGCTCGTGCGCGAGCTGACCGCCGAGGTGCCGCAGGGGTCGAAGCCCGCCGCCAGCGCGCCCGGGCTCGACGCCGGCGGCCTGCTGCCACCGTCGATCGCGCCGGCGTCGGCTCCGGAGGGCCTCAAGCCCACCGCCGCCGCCGAGGCGATCGCGATGATCGAGCGCATCGAGAGCCTGGTGAAGAACAACCGCCCCGCCCTGCAGCTGAGCTTGAGCTCGAGCCTCGCCAGGAGCGTGGAGATCGAGCGCGTCGGCCCCAAGGAGGTCGCCCTCACCCTCGTCGGCAAGGACGGCCCGCCGTCGGCCGAGGCCGTGAGCAGAATCCGCGACGAGCTGGCGGCGCGGGGCCTCAAGGTCGCCGCGCTCACGCTCCGCTAGTCGCACAGACGCACGAAGCCCCCGACCCGCGAGCGCGAATCGGAGGCCTCGGGTGAACGCGGCGCCAGCTGGCTTCAGCTCGCCGGGTTCAGGTCCAGCATGCCGCGCTTGCCTTCCTTGTCCTTGAAGGACTCGGCGTCGGCCAGCGGCGACTTCTTCTCGCTGATCTGCGGCCACTTCTTGGAGAGGTCGGCGTTGAGCGCCTTGTACTCCTCCCACTTCGCCGGGAGATCACCCTCCGGGAAGATGGCCTTGGTCGGGCACACCGGCTCGCAGGCGCCGCAGTCGATGCACTCGTCAGGGTTGATCGCGAGGAAGTTCGCTCCCTCGTAGAAGCAATTGACGGGGCACACCTCGACGCAGTCGGTGTACTTACACTTGATGCACGGCTCGGCAACGATGTAGGCCATTGAGAGTCACCTCGGGAATGGAGCTGCGAGGCGTTTCTACCCGAACCGCGCCGGGCTTCACCCGAAAAATCCTCGGCCTGCATCAGTTCCCCTCACAGCACGCCTTGAGAATCGACCACGACGAGCGCTGCTTACGTGCCGGCTCCGTTCGAGGTAGGGTCCGCGCCCCTGTGGCCCCTGCCGGAGGGCCTGCGAGGAAAAAGCATGCTGCTTCCGTTGATCGTCTCCGTGGTCGCCAGCGCGTCCACCCTGTCCCCCAGCTTCTCTCTGCCGTCCAGCACCGAGCCTTCCGCGCCGCCGCGCTTCGAGCTCGGCGTGCTCTCCGAGCCCCTTCAGGGTGATCTCGCTCAAGCGGCGCTGCAGTGGGGTCTCACGCACCGCGCCCGCTACGGCCTCTCGCCGCTGGCGACCCTGCGCGTGGCCGACGGCTTCCAGACGCGCTTCGGCGCCAGCGTTCACCTGCAGGTGGTGGTGGGGAAGCTCGACGTCTACGGCCAGAAGCTGGTGGTGACGCTCGACGACTCCGCCCGCGTGACGCAGGTCTCGTCGAGCCTCTCGCCGGTCACGGTGGTCGACACGCACTTCGCCATCGACGAGGCCGAGGCGCTGCGGCGCGCTTCGGTCGACGTGCCGATGGTGGTGTTCCGCAAGGACGCGACGGCGCTGCCCGCGGGCGGCACCGCCAAGATGCTCTTCGACGTCGGCGGTGAGCTGCACGCCGGCTACCTGGTGCACCTTTTGAGCCTCGACCCCCGCCGCAACTGGTACGTCGAGATGGACGCCACCACCGGCGCGCGCCTCGCGGTGCAGGATCGCACCTACCACGCGGCGGCCGACGCGCAGATCTACGCGGTCAGCCCCGGCGGGCTCGACGCGGGCGTGGGCGCGGTGCCGACCATCGCTGGGCAGCTCGTGCACGGCGACGGCGGCGCGATGTTCGTGCCCGTCGACGGCGGCTTCCTCGAGGGCACGCAGATCGACGCCTGGAACTGCTGCCCGGTGGGCGACCTGAAGGACGACGCCGGGGTGGTGCTGGCGGAGTGCTACCCCGACGCGGGCACGAAGCACTCGCAGGGCACGCTCAACTACGGCGGCTACAACCTCGCCTACGACGTGGCGGTCTGCAACCGGAAGCGCCTCGCCTCGAACGACCCCTCGCGGCACGCCTCGGGCGACTTCGTCTACACGCCCGTCGACCCGCCGGTGAACAAGACGGTGGTGGACCCGAGGGACCCCGCGAACAGCGATCCCTTCGCCGAGGTGCACGCCTTCTACCATGTGAACAAGGTCTACGACTGGGTGCGCCACCTCTCGTCGAAGGCGGCGCCGATCTTCCCGTCGAACACTCCGGTCATCACGCCCTTCAAGATGCGCGACGCGAAGAGGGTGCCGGCGAGGAAGCCGGCGGTGTGGGCGAACGTGATGTTCCCCAACTTCCAGGAGCTCTACGCCACCTTCCCCTGCGGCGTGACCATCCCCGGCCTGGGCACCTTCCCCCCGTGCAAGACCGATCACCTCGCGCGCGTGGACAACGCGGCCTTCATGCCGCGCGAGCAGGTCGCCTCGCTCGGCTTCCCCGAGTACGACCTGGGCGTCGACACCCTGATGATCTTTCAGGGCAACTCGGCCGACGCGGCGTACGACTCCACGGTGCTGCAGCACGAGTTCGGCCACGGCGTGGTGACGTCGACCGCGGGCCTCTTGCTCGACGCGATCGCCATGGACCTGCGCTCGGCGAACAACGAGGCGGGCGCGCTGCACGAGGGCTTCTCCGACTACATCGCCGGCGCGTACAACAACCTGGCGGAGAACGGGCCGTACTTCGGCCCCCGCGCGCTGGCAGCGGCCGCCGGCCCGGGCGTGAAGCAGGAGAGCTTCCTGCGCACCATGGACAACACCTTCACCTGCCCCAACGTGTTGTGGGGCGAGGTGCACCAGGACAGCCAGCACGTTTCGGCGGCCCTGTGGAAGGCGCGCAAGGGCTCGTTCCAGGGCACCGACAACGGCGACACCTTCGACGCGGCGTTCTACGCGATGTTGGTGTCGATCTCGCCGAGCGCGGACTTCGCCGAGGTCGCGGCGTCGATGAGCGCGAAGGTGCAGACGGCCTTTGGCGGCACGGCCAATCAGACGATGACGCAGATCTTCACCGACAAGGGCGTCATCGGCTGCGGCAAGGTCATCGACGCGGCGTCGCTGTCGGGCCCGCGCGAGTACTACGGCATCGCCACCGCGCCCTCCTCGCTGAAGACCTCGCTGATTCCCGGGCCGGTGCAGTTCAAGCTCCGCGCGGCCAACGGCGTGGGCGCGATTCGCGCCAGTGGCAAGGCTTCGGGCGGCGGCTTCAACCCGCTGGGCGGCGCGCCGCAGATCTCCGTCTTGGTGAAGGTCGGCTCGCCGATCACCTTCACCAAGCAGAGCTCGAGCCTGGTGAACGACTCCGACGCGCATGGCGACGCGGCCATCGACAACGGCGGCAACCTGACCGCCACGGTGGCGGACAAAGCCTGCGGCGCCCACGACGTCTACGTGACCATCGCCAGCCAGGGCGGTGGCGGGGTGATTCAGGGCCTGAGCCTGACGGTCGAGCCGCCGAGCTCGACGGACTGCACCTCGACGCCCGACGCCGGCAGCGGCGGCGGCGGCGGCACCGACACCACCACCGTGCCGTCGGTGGGAGACGGCGGCACCTTGAGCGGGGCGACGAGCAAGACCGGCTGCGGGTGCACCAGCGGCATCGAGCTCGTGCCCGCGGTGGCGCTGCTCGCGCTGCTCAGGCGGCGCCGCGCGTCGTCACCTCGCTAGCCCGAAGACCCACCACAGGGCGGCGCGCAGCGTCTCGCGTCGCCGCCCCTGCCGATGGAGACCATGCGGACGCCGGCGTCGTTTCCGCCGGCGCCTCGCGCCACCTGCGCGCGGTGGGCGCCGTCGGGGACTCAGACGATGGTGCCGAAGCCTTTGATGACCGGGTTGTCGACGGCGTACACGTTGCGCTTCACCTGATCGCTCGAGTTGCCCTCGATGGTCTCGACGTAGAGCTTGCCGCCGCGCTGGAAGACCTTCTCGACGATGCCGACGTGGTCGGCCCAGCCGTTCCTACCCTTCCAATCGAAGGTGATGGCATCGCCCGGCTGGGGGTTGGAGCGGCCCTTCCACGTGCCCTGGAGCGTCAGGTAGTCCTGCACGCCCTGGGCGGAGGCGGTGTTCAGGTGCGCGCCCGACATCTTCGCGCAGTAGGAGACGAAGTCGGCGCACCAGGCCTCGCTGGGGCGGCCGAGCGCGTGAGAGAACGGGTTGTTGTTGCCGGCGCCCTCGTGGACCCCGAGATACTTGCGCGCGGTCTCGAGGATGTTCTCGGCCCGGGAGCCATTCGCGGGCTCGCTCGAGAAGGTGACGCCCGCCAGGTCCGGCGCGTCGACGCCCGGCCGGGGCACGTCGAAGCCCGAGCTCGCGACGTGGCCCACCTTGAGCTGCTTGAGCATGTCGACGCCGGGCGAGAACTTCTCGCCATTCATCGCGCCCCACGTCTGCTGCCCGACGACGCCGTCGACCTTGAGGCCGCGCGCCTCCTGAAAGGCCCGCACCGCCTCCTCGGTCTTCTGATCGAAGTGCCCGTTGCAGTTGCCCTTGAAGAAGCCGCGCTCCTGAAGGAGCTGCTGCAGCTGGGCGGTCTCCTTGCCGTCGCTGTGGAGCTTCTGGAGGGTGTGCGAGCTCACCGGCCCGGCTTGGTGGATGGCGGTACGAGCGCCGGTGGTGACGCGGGAGACGGAGTCGACGGTTCGAGGCATGGGGTCATTGTCGCCACGGCGCGGCGCGGGTTTCTATCTCACGATGGGTGGGGAGCTCGCCTACATCGTGCGACATGGGTCACTCGAAGGTCGAGATGCCGTCGTCCTTGGACTTGGCGGCCTTGCGGGCGGCGAGCTCGGCCTCGGTGGCGGAGTCGCGCTGCTCGGGTTTCAGGGCGAGCGACTGGTGCTCGGAGACGATGTTCCAGACCTCGTTCTCGTTGGCGAAGATCCACAGGCTGCGGAAGAGCGGCAGGGTCTGCACCTTCTTCCCGGTGTTGGCCTTCACCACGATGGTGGCGGCCACCCAGCCGCTCTTGCCATCGGGGGCGAGCCGCGAGCGAAAGGGGCCATCGAGCTTCACCGGCAGGTAGCCCTTCTTGAGCTCCTTGAGGCGCGGCTTCACCAGGTCCTTGAACTTCCTGCCGGGCACGTAGACGTCGCCGGGATCGGTGCCGAGCAGCAAGACGTCGTCGCGCTCGGAGATGCGATCCACCTTCACCACGATGTCCTCGAGCATGCGCTTGGTCAGCCCGACGACCTGCTCGCTGTCCTTGCCGCGCTCGCCCTCCACCGCGAAGGGCGGCAGGTACCTCTTGGCGCCGTCGGGGGCGAAGGTCTTGGCGTCGGGCACGCCGAGCGAGAGGTGCATGGCGTCGAAGCGCCAGCCGGCCTCGGTCTTGACGGCGTGCGCGGTGAGGCGCGGGAGCCAGGTCGACGAGGCGCCGCCGGAGGTGAGCACGGCCTTCGGGAAGTCGAAGAGCCACGCCGACTGCTCGCCGTCGGCGAGGCCGACCTGGGGGTTGGACTCCGAGAAGGCGAGCGAGTCGCCGGAGAGCGAGAAGGCCGCGAGCTCGTGGGTCGCCTTGTCGAGGAAGGCCTGCCGGCCGTTGAAGGTGTCGGCGGGGTTCAGGCCGAAGATCATCGCGTCGGGCTCGAAGAGCTCGGTGAGCCCGTCGGCCTCGCGCGACTCGACGGCGGCATAGGCGCGGTGCACGAGCTCTCTGACCAGCTCCGAAGGCCTCACCGGCTTGGGCGGCTCGAGCTTCTTCGGCGGCGGCGCCTTGGCACAGGCACCCAAGACGCCGACGGCGGCGAGCACAAGGAGACGACGCATCGGGCGAACCATGGCCCCAAACAGCGGCGATGGGAACAGCCAAGGTCCTGGCGCGTCAGTGGAGCAGGAGGGCGAGGAGGAAGATGCCGTTGACGCCCAGCCCGACGGAGGCGTGCATGGGCGACGCGCGCGAGGAGCCGACGGAGACCTCGAGGTGGCCGATCTCTCCCCAGCAGAGCTTGGCGCCGAGCTCCGCGCCATAGTTGAGCCCCTGGTTGGTGGGCGCGTTGAGAATGGAGCCCGCGAGCACGCGCACGTAGCCCGCGAGGAGCTCGTTGGCGAAGGCCTGTGCGCCCAGGAAGCCGTCGAGCTCGGCGGGGCCGGTGCCGCCGGCGAAGAGGAAGCCCGCGGTGATGCGACGGTTCCAGAAAGCCATCGGCTGCACGTTGAGGACGAAGGCGCCGCCAATCGTGGCGGAGGGACCGAAGCGGTACTGAAAGACGCCCTCCACGTCGGGCTTCTCCAGGGCGGCGGCGGCGGCGCGCAGCTCGGCGGCGGACTCGCGATCGACGGCGGTGCCGCGCCGCTCGTGGAGAGCGAGGAGCGCGCGGGAGGCGTCCGCGTCGCCCGCGTCGGCGGCCTGCTGAAGGAGCGGCTCGGCGGCGTCGTACTCGCTGCGCTCGAGGCGCCGCTTGCCGAGCGTGGCGCAGCTCACCTGGTGACCGAGGGTGCAGGCGCGCAGCCAGGCGTCTTCGGCGGCGGGGAGGTCTTTGGCCTTGAGCTTCACGTCAGCGAGCTCGGCGCAGGCGTTGGGGTTGCCCTGCTCGCAGGTCTTCGAAGCGTCGGAGCTGGGCGGTGGCGGCGGCGCGGAGAGCTCGTGCTCGACGGGCGCGCAGGCGGTATCGCTGCTCCCTTCGCAGGAAGGGTGGCTCGGGGCGCCGTCAGGGAGGCTCGGCGCGGACTCCTGTGCCAGGGCGGCGCGCGGCGACAGCGCCAGGGCGAGCACGCCCGCGAGGCAGGCGAGCTCTCGGGCGCGGCGCAGCCACTTCGACCCTGGGCGAGCCATGGCACACATCATGCCTCGTGCGCGCCGGCCACAGAACCGCCAGGGCGCTGCTACTGGATGGTCCCCGTCACGGTCAGGCTGCTGGGCTGCGTGCCGACCGCGAAGGAGGTTCCTCCAGAGAGGACGCCGTTCGTCGGATCGATCGTCCACAGCCCGATCGAGCCCGCGTTCATGTAGGCGACGAGGAGGAGGCGTCCGCTCGGGTCGATGGCGATGGCCACTGGGTCGGTGTTGGTTCCGGTCGCGGAGCTACCGATGAGCGTCAGCGCGCCGGAGGTCGAGTTGATCGCGTAGGCCGCGAGCGTATTCCCGACGCCATTGGCGATGTACAGGTAGCGGCCGGTGGGCTCCACCGCGATGTCGAGCGCGCCTGCCGCGATCGAAAGCGTGGACGCCAGGGAGAGCGCGCCCGTCGAGCGGTTGATCGCGAAGACCACCACCGAGCTGGAGTGCGTGACGTAAGCGAACCTGCCCGTGGGCTCGATCGCGATGGCCACGGCACCGGTGGCGGTCGTGGGAGTGGGAGTGGTGATGGGCTGGGTGAGCGCCCCCGTCGTGCCGTCGATCGTGTAGGGGCTCACCGTGTCGTCGCCGTTGACGACGTAGGCGAAGCGCCCGAGCGGGTCGATGGCGATCGCTGAGGGCATCGTACCGGCCGGCGCGCTCGCGTTGGACGTCAGCGAGCCGCTGCTCGAGAGCGTGAACCGAGAGATGGAGCTGTTGGTCTGGGTACACGGCACGTACAGGAAGCGGCCCGACGGCTCGAAGGCGAGGGAGGAGGCCGGCCCGGGGTAGGCGACGCTCGACTGGTAGCTCAGCGCGCCACTGCTGGGCAGTACGGCGAAAACCTCGATGCTGGGAGACGCGCCGGTCTCTGGAAGGAAGAGAAAGCGGCCTGCCGGGTCCGAGGCGATGGCCATCGGCGCGTTGGTGACGTTCGCCGAGTGCGAGCCGTTCGCCGTGAGCTGGCCGGCCGACCCGTTCACGATGAACTTCGAGATGGAGTACGGCACTCCGGAGTTCACGACGTAGGCGTACAGCGGCGCGAAGGTGACGGGCGAGGTGCCCCACCCCACGTCGATGGACCCCGGCCCGCCCCGCGCCGCCATCTTGCCCGCCGGCGTCAGCACCCCGGTCCCGGCAGCGATGGCGTAGGCGATGACGTCGTGGGAGCCCTCATTGGTGACCCAGAGGAAGCGGCTCGCCGGGTCGAAGCTCAGGGCCGAGGGGCGCGAGCCCGCGGCGACCGCGGCGCCCACGCTGGTCAGCGCTCCGGTCGAGCCATTGATGGCGAAGGCCGACACCGTTCCGGCGACGTTGTTGGCGACGTAGAGGTACGACCCGGAGGGGTCGACGCCCAGCGCCTGGGGCCCGTTCCCCGTCGGAGTGCTCGAGGTTCCGATTCGGGTGAGTGCGCCGGAGGAAGCGTCGACGCTGAAGGCGGTGACGTCGTTCGATACGCGGTTCGAGACGTAGACGAAGCGACCCGTCGGGTCGATGACGATGCTCGACGGGGTGGTGCCAGCGTTGACCGGCGAGCCGGCGATCGCGGTGAGGGCTCCGGTGAGCGAGCTGCGGCTGAAGGCGGCGACGTTGCCCGAGCCGGCGCCGCCGGCGGAGTTGGCCACATAGAGGAAGCGCCCTGACGGGTGCATCGCCAAGGACACCAGGAAGGTTCCGCCCGTCGACACGCCGGCGCCGAGGGTGAGCGCTCCGGAGGTTCCGTTGATGGTGGCCAGGTACACCTTGTCGTCCGTCTGGTTGGCCAGGTAGGCGTGCGTGCCGGTGGGATCGACGGCGATGGCCCGGACGTTCCCGGTCGAGACGGGCTGCGGGGCCGTCAGCGCTCCGGTGGTGGCGTTGATGGCGTAGCTGACGACGCTGTTCGCGCCCGTGTTGGCCACGAAGAGGAAGCGCTGCAGGGGATCGATGGTGACGCTGCCGACGGAGTTCGACGACGAGCCGCCGGGAACGACGTAGCCGTTCGCGCGCAGGCGGCCGGTCGACCAGTCGGTCGCGTACACCGAGATGGAGCCTTCTGCGTTAGCGACGTAGGCAAAGCGGGGGACCAGGGTGGTGCAGACCACGGCCACGGAGGTGACTGCGGAGCTGCTCACTATGCCGGCACCTCCCGTGATGGTGCAGCGCTGCCGCGGTCCGCGGGGCTGGGCGACCAAGGTGACGTTGTAGGCACCGGCCGACGCGACGAGCTTCGGGAAGGAGAAGGTCGTCGCGGCCGGTGAGAGCTGGAGCACGTCGTTGGCGTTGTTCGTCAAGGTGAGCCCGGTGCCGGTGAGGCCGGTGATGGTGCCGCCGACGGAGAAGCCGGACGAGCAGTTCACGACGACGTTGGTGACGTTGGCGGTGCCGATCACCCCGGTGCCGTTGGTCACGTCGCAGAGCTGTCCCGAGGGCTGAGCGGCCACGGTCACGGCGTAGCTCGCACCGGTGGAGAGCCTGATCGCGAACGTGAACGAGCCGTTCGCCGCGACGGTGAGAGTCCCCGCGCCGTTGTTCGAGAGCACCAGCCCGCTGCCGGTGAGCCCGGTGACCACGCCGCCGACGCTGTAGAGGGAGGTGCACAAGACCGTGGCCGTGACGTCGCTCGTCTGGATCGTCCCGCTACCGCCGCTGACCGAGCAGAGCTGACCGGCGGGCTGCGTGGCGATGGCGACGGCGTACGCAGATCCCGAAATCAGCGGTGTGGCGAAGGTGTAGACGCCGTTGGCCGGGATGGTCATCGAGTCGGAGCCGTTGCTCACGGTGAGCCCGCTGCCGCTGAGCCCGCTGACGGAGACCTTCACGGCGAACAGCGTGGGGCCGGCGTCGACGCTGCCGCCAGTGCCGCCGCCCGTCGCGCCGCCGGTGCCGCCGCCCGTCGCG
>JBBIOE010000200.1:0-15074 GCA_037443525.1 Archangiaceae bacterium
GCTCTTCCGATCTCCCCTCGCTGGGGACGCACCCGGCGGCGCTGGCGCTGGTGCGGACGCTGGCCCTGGTGGCGCTCGCGCTGGTGCTCGCCGCGGCGCAGCGGCGGGTGGGCACGCACGATTTGGGGTGGGCCGCCTTCGTCTCGCTCGGGCTGGTCTCGGTGAAGCTGCTCGCGCAGGACCTGCCGCAGGGGAAGCCGCTGTTGATGGTGGTGGCCTTCATGGCCTTCGGCGGGGCCATCATCGCCCTGCCGCGCATCTTGAAGCGGCCGCCGCGCGCGCCGGAGCCTCAGGGCGGCAAGAGCTCGGCTTGAGGGCGGCGGTCGCCCGCCCTCCATCGCGTCTGACGGAGCCCTTCGACGGGCTCAGCGGGGTGATCGAAAGTTCTGCCCCTTTCAGCCGGAGCGAAGTCAAAGGGCTCGCCGGACTCCGGATTCCGATCGGAAGAGAGCAGGTCGTCGACCTCGCTCGGACTGAGCGGTGTCCTGAACGGAGTGTTCGCCGCCCCCCTCAGGCAGACCGGTTGGCCCGAGGCGAGCGAGCACGGCGATGATGGCGGTGATCCCTCGCGTCGACCCCGGCTGGCGAAGGATCGGCGATCGAGGCCAAGGAGGCGCGGCCGAGCGTGGTTCGTGCCACGTGACGGAGCGCCGACGACGAGATCGATCGCAGAGACGAGCCCGACGGGGATCGCGGTGGGTGGTCACCGCCGTGACAGCTCCCCGCTGCGAGCCCGCGCCGCCTTCGACGCGAGACGGTCCGTGGCCGAGCGTGAGCCACGCTGATGAGCGCATCCGTCGCGCCTTTTGTCCGCGCACAGGCGGCCGTGCGCGGCGGCGCTCCCGCTCTGCCGCGGCGCTACCGTCCCGCCCATGCGCCTCACCGACGGAAGCCGACTCGCCACCTTCGCCCTGCTCCTGCCGCTCGCCGCGGGGGCGCAGGCGGTGCTCTTCGAAGACACCTTCCAGCGCTCCGACTCGAGCCAGCTCGGGGCCCAGTGGGCCGAGCTCTCGCTCCGCGGCGACCAGGCGCCGCGGCAGGCCGACACGGCGTGGTCGATTCGCTCAGGCGCGCTCACGTTCTCCGCCAACGGCACCGGCGCCTACGTCGAGGACTTCGTCGCGACCACGCAGGCCTTCCCCGTCGACGGCACGCGGGTGGAGTTCGAGCTCCGCGCCGTCACCGGCACGCGGCAGGGGTACGTCGGGCCCGCCGTGCTGTGGGTCGACGAGCCGACGCGGAAGCGCGGCGCGTACAACCTCGACGGCGCCGGCCCGGGGTATCTGGGGCTCGGCCTCTTCTACCGCTGGGAGAATCAGGGCACCGGCGGCGCGCTCCTCTACGCGGGAGCCCCGTCGCCCGCCTGGCAAGACGCCGACCGCAAGGTCCCCGGCGTCAACCAGGGCCGCTTCGCGAAGCACGCCCTCTCGGTGAAGGACGGCTTCGTGACCTGGGAGGCCGACGGCGCCGTGCTGGCCCGCGCGCCGCTCGCGCAGCCGCTCTCGCCGGGTGCGAAGCGGCGGCTCATGATCAGCAACCGCCTCTACGACGCGGGGCTGGCGCAGTCGGTCGAGCTCCGGAACCTGCGCATCACCGGGGGCGGTGGCGCGGCGCCGCCGCCCGGGGAGACGTTCCTCAAGGCGAACGCGCCCCCGGAGCGCGCCGACGCGCTCGTCGCGCAGGCCTTCGTCGGACCGAGCCTGGTCATCGAGGCGGCGAGCTCGATGCACGACGTCGCCCATGACCGCGCGCACTGGCGCCTCGCCATCCGCGGGAGCGGCCTCGGCCGGTTCCCCGCGGCGCTCTCGTTCAACCTCGCGCCGCAGCGCGGGTGGGTGAGCACCTCGCCGTGCGTCGCGACGGTGACGCGGCTCGACGCGAGCCTGGCGGAGGGACAGTTCGACTGCGTGCTGCAGGGGTTCGACGGCGAGCGCGACGGCGCCCAGGTGCGCTCGCAGGGCACGTTCCGCGCGGAGGTGCAGCCGTGAGGCGCGCGCTGGTGGTGATGGCGGTGCTGCTGGCGACGGTGGCCGAGGCGCGCAAGCCCACGCGCTCGGACCGCTTCTGGGCGAACTGGGACGGCTTCGAGGTCGAGGCCTACGTCGCGATGAAGGAGCTCGGCGAGACGATGACCAAGCTCCAGGCCCAGGGGAGCCTCACCAGGCAGAGCACCGACGGCGCCGGCGAGTCGTGGCTCAAGGACCAGGTGGGCGACACGCTGGTCGACTGGGCCAACGACATCAACCCGGCGGTGAAGCCCATCAAGACGATGTCGGACTTCGCGTCGAAGAAGACGCAGGCGTGGCTCGACTGGAGCTTCCGCTCGAAGGTGAACGTCCTCTACCGCGAGTACAAGCGGCAGCTCTCGGAGACGAAGGACCCGAAGCTCGCGCTCGCGCGGGCGCAGGCGCTCATCGACGAGCTGCTCGAGAGGAACATGAACGCGAAGGACCAGAAGATGCTCCAGGTCCTCAAGGAGCACCGCGGGGTCATCTTCGCGCAGCTGGTGAAGACGGACCTCGAGCTCAACCCGGGCGCGTACCCGGACGGCTTCGACCTCACGGCGAAGAACACGGAGCTGCCGGCGAGCGTCGCCGCGTTGCCCGAGCAGAAGCAGAAGGATCTCCTCGACTGCCTCTGCAGCTGCGGGAGCACCGCGAACCAGTCGATGGTCGCGGTGTACTGGAACCCGAAGCCGGACGGCTCTTCGCCCTCGTGCGCGAAGCCCTCGGAGGGACCGTGCATGAACAAGGGCTATGGCTGCTGGAGGACGCAGCCGGCGGGCTCGGGGGAGTGCGCCGAGCGGTGCACGAAGCGGGCGGGGCTCGGCGCGGTGCCGCGGCTGAAGTGACGCGGGACGGTTCAGCCACCGAGCCACTGCTTCATCACCGCCACGCCGTCCTCGATGCCCGCGCCGATGTCCTTGGGCGAGGCGTCGTACATGTACGCGGGCGCGCTGATGATGCGGTGGGCCTCGTCGGCGACCGCGCGGGAGACCGGGCAGACGCGGTGGTGGCTGCCGAGGGCCTCGATGGCCTTCGCCGCGCCGTCGGCCTCCCCGACGGTGAGGGTGGCCGCGACGCCCAGGTGTTTGAGCGCGACCGCGAGCACCGCGGGGCTGATGCACACGGCCAGGATGGGCTTCTTCGCCGAGACGGCCTCTCCCACCAGGCGCAACAGGTCGGGGTCGACGGAGGCGCCGGCGCCCTTCGCCGCGAAGTCGGAGAGGTTCTTCGCCGCTCCGAGGCCGCCGGGTAGGGCGAGGCCGTCGAGGTCGGCCATCGAGGCCTTCGCCAGCGGCCGAATCTCGCCGCGCGCGATGCGGGCCGACTCGACCAGCACGTTGCGCGTCTCGCCCGTCGGCTCGCGGGTGAGGTGATTGATGACGTGCAGCTGCGGCTTGTCGGGTGCGAAGCAGGCGACCTCGAAGCCGGCCCGCTCGAGGAAGAAGAGCGTGAGCACCGCCTCCTGGATCTCCGAGCCGTCGAGGTGGCCGCACCCAGAGAGAATGACGCCGATGCGCTTCGCCATGACCGCCCCCTTCGAGGAGTGTGGCGCGCACGGTACGCCCGGGCTTTGGGACGGGGAAGGCTTGGCGAGCCCCGCGAAGGGTCGCCCGCCGGGCGGGGACACGATGCTAGGAGCACGCCCCTTTTGCGCCGAGATGGCGGCTGAAGAAGGTCTCCCAGCTGGACCGCTCGAAGGCCGGGACTTGAACGTGTCCTCCCACGTTGGCGTGAAGGGTCTTCTCTCGCGACCCGAACGCGGCGAAGAGCGAGAGCGCGTCCTCGCGAGGCACCAGCTCGTCGTCCCACTGCGCGGCGAATTCGATCGGAATGGTGATGCGTCGCGCTGCCTGCGCGAGCGCGTGGTCGTCTCCGCGCGACCCGGCGAGGCCGAACACCGCCGCCGTGACCCTGGACTCCTGAGCCACGAACGGAATGCCCAGGACCGCGCCCATCGAGAGGCCCGAGTACCCGACCGGCCCACTCGCGCCGACGACGTCGAGGGCCTGGACCGCGTCGAGCGTCGCTCTCCACTCCGGCAGCGCCGTCGCAGCGCGTCGCAAGGCCGTCTCGAGCGCGTCGCCGCGCATGCCGCCGGATCGAAGGACCTCCTCTCGATCCCTCGCGGCGAGGCGTGCGGCGTCCTCCGGAGCCACTCGCGCGCCGTGGTCGGGGGCATCGATCGCCACGACCGCGTACCCCAGGCTCTTCACGTAGCGCCGTGCCGTGCCCACCACGGGAGGCGCCTTCTTGTGCTGGGAGCCGCCGTGCCCGATCAGGACGAGCGGGCGCGCGCCCCGGACCCCGTCGGGCGTCCAGAGGGCGCCGGGGACGACGACTCCGGCGACCGTCAGCTCGAAGAGGCGCTCGGTGACGCCGTCCTCGGTGTGCTCATTCGTGAAGTTCATGGGTGGAAGCTTCGGGTCCGCGCCGCGGCGGCGTCTTGAAGAAACACGACACGCCGCTCACACTCTCGCCACCGATGGGCACCCCACGCTCGGAGCGCCGCCACGCCGAACCCGCCCGCGGAGTCCTGCTCGCGTCGCCCGCCGAGGGGCGGAAGCATGGCCTCCGGGTCCTGCCCCCGCCGGAGCTCGCGCCGTACGTTCACCACTTCTGGTTCGTCCAGTGGGCGCTGACCGCGCCGCTCGTGGCGGAGGCGCTCCCGTACCCTTCGGCGCAGATCGTCTTCGTGGAAGAGGCGGGCGACGCTCGCGCGGAGGTGGCGGGCCCTCGCACGGGACGATTGACGCGACGTCTCGCCGGCGAAGGGCGGGTGTTCGGGATCACCTTCCGGCCCGCGGCGTTCGCCCCACTGGTCGAGCGCAGCATGGCGTTGCTGGCCAATCGAGTCCGCCCTCTGCGCGAGGTGTTCGGAGCGGAAGGTGAAGCGTGGGCGGAGGCGACCCATGCCGAACCCGTGCTCGACAGGAGGATCGCGCTCGCCACTGCCTTTCTCGGGCCGCTCCTCCCTTCACTGCCCTCCGAGGTCCGGCGCGTCCGCGATCTCGTCGAGCGAATGGCGGCGGACCGATCGCTGCTGCGGGTCGAAGGCGTGTGTGAAGCGACCGGGCTCGACGCGAGGACGCTGCAGCGCAGCTTCCGGCACCTCGTCGGCGTGAGCCCCAAGTGGGTGCTTCAGCGCTTCCGCCTGCACGAAGCCGTCGAGCAGCTCAAGGCGCCGGACCGGCCGTCTCTCGCAGCGCTGGCTGCTTCGCTGGACTACGCCGACCAGGCTCACTTCGCGCGGGACTTCAAGCGGGTGGTCGGGGAGACGCCGAGCCGGTTCGTGGCTCGAGCCCGCGGCTGACACCTCGGCGAGGGCCGCGAACGGCCGACCGGAGCGCTGGACCCGGGCTTCGCGCCCCCACGCCGGAGGAGGGAGACCCAATTGAGGTGAAGCCGGCGGTGGTCTTTCACTCCGGAACGGAGGGGATGAGAACCAGCGTCCCCTCGGTCACCCCGGCCGGCGCGTTGATGCCCGGCCTGCACTCCTCGACGACGAGCTTCACGGTGCCGAACTGGAGGACCTCACCGGCGCGGAAGCGTGCGCCGAGCGCTTGGGTGGTGGCGAACTGCTCGAGCGCCTCGGGCGCCCAGCCGGGAATGGTCGCCGTCGCGAACTTGGGCGTCGCGTCGAGGCGCTCCGGGCGCAGAGGCACGAGCAGCTCGGGGCGACCGAACTTCGTCATACCCTGCGTGCCGAGGAGCCACGTGTCCCCCGAGGCGCCACTCGTGAATTGCAGCTCGCGCTGGAGGAGGAAGCGCCGGCCGGTCGGCCACCCTCCCGCCTCCCATCCGACGAGATCGTCCCGCGTCCACCAGCGGCTGGCGTTGGTGTCCAGCACGGCGCCATCGCCACGCTCCAAGAGCCACCGGGCGACGGCCCACCCGAACTGGAGGTAGCCGAGGTCGGAAGGATCGGCGACCTCGCCTTGGACCATCGCGCCGTATCGTGCTCGTTCCAGACGATCGAGCACGGCTGGGCCAGGGCCCGTGGTGGTGTGCTGCCCCGCGAGGCGTGCCGCGGTCGCGAGGCTGGAGAAGCGCTCCGGGTCCGCCTGACGATCCCGGTACACGACCCTGAAGGAGTCAGGCACTTCGGAGTACGGCGACCACTCGGACCAATCGACGGGCGAGTCGTCACCGGCGAGCGTCGCCAGAGGCGACTCCGAGACCACGATGAGCCCAACGCGCCCGGGACCGCCGCCGGGTGTCCACTGCGAGCGGCCCCAGGCCACCGCGCGAACCCCCGAGCTGCGTTCCTTCGAAATCACGGCACTCCGAGCGCGCCGGCGAACCACGCTCGCTTCGGCTGGCTCGAGGTTGAGGTACGCGTTGCGAACTCCCAGGTCGGTCTGTTCGCCTGCCGGGACGAAGACGTGCGGTGGACCCACGTGACACAGCTGCCCTCGCGCTCCGCCGTGCTTCTTCCAGAGCGCTTCGAAGGCGTCTGCCAGTCGGACGCTGAAGCCCGCCGAGCTGCGCACCGCGGTGACGCGCTGGGTGAAAGACCCGGCGTTCTCGGCTCGGAGAGCCTCGGGGGTGTGCCGCTTCTCCTCCTCGAGGGGCGCCGCTCGCGAGATCGGCGCAGGGACTGGGTTCACCTCCGGCGAAGGTGTCCATCTCCGCTTCTGCCAGGCGAATGGCGCGAGGCGAATTCGCTCGCGCGCGTCCCCGCTCCACGACGGCGAGAGACCGTGGGCCGCCAGGGTCTCCACCACCTCCTGCCCGATGGTCTCGCTGGAGGGCGCTCCCGGCCGCTCTTCGAACGCGCCGAACGCGAGCAACAGCTCCTCACCGCGGAGCGCGTCCAGCACGTCCTGCTGGTGAAAGAAGACCGCGCCGCGATGCCGACGTCGTTGCTGGAGGCCGACGCTGCCCCACCCGTCTTGTATCGAGACGCCAGCGTCCTCGAGGGCGACGAGGTCGCGCTCTCGAAGCGCCTCGAAGGCGGCGGTCAACCGGTCGTTTCCCGTCGCCGCGCTCCAGGACTGCTCGGATGTCTTCTCATCAGCGACGAACCGCTCCGTCCAAGCTGCCAATTCGGCGAGCAACCGTTCCGCGGTGGGCTGGTCGAGAGCGTCGGGGAAGTGCTCGAAGAATCGCTCGGGCATCTCCTCGAGGAGCGCTTGGGTCGGTGAGGTGCTCGACCGGAGCTCGCACGCCCAGCCGAGAAGGAACGGCGAGAACTCCTGGTCGGAGAGAGACGGCGCCTTCTCGACCCGACCGCCGAACACGCGCTTCCAGAAGCTCACGCCAAGACCCCTCGCGTCACGATGGAGGACCCCCGTACACGACCGAGCGTGCAGAATCTTCCGAGGCGCCTGCGTCAGTCGACGAAGAAGTCCGGCAGCGGCTCGACGTTCGGGTCCATGCGGTACTTCAGGAAGTCGGTGACGCCTTCCTCGCGCAGCACGTCTTCGTCGAGGCAGAAGTTGCCGCTGAAGCTCGCGTCCCTGGTGAGGATGGCGTGCGCGGCGTCGGCCATGATGGCCGGGCTGCGGCTGGACTTCATCAGCTCCTCGCCGCCGAGCATGTTCACCGCCGCGGTGGCGATGGTGGTGCGCGGCCAGAGCGCGTTGAAGGCCACCTTGCCCTTGAACTCCTCGGCCATGCCGAGCACGCACATCGACATGCCGAACTTGGCCATGGTGTAGGCGACGTGGTTCTCGAACCACTTCGCCTTCATCGAGAGCGGCGGTGAGAGGTTGAGCACCCGGGGCGAGGCGGACTTCAAGAGCGAGGGCAGGCAGGCCTGGGTGGTGAGGTACGTCCCGCGCACGTTCACCCCGTGCATCAGGTCGTACTTCTTCATCGGCGTCTCCAGCGTGCCGGTGAGGCTGATGGCGCTGGCGTTGTTCACCACGATGTCGATGCCGCCGAAGGCCTTCACCGCCTCCTCGACCGAGGCCACCACCTGCGCCTCGTCGCGGATGTCGCAGACCACCGGCAGGGCCTTGCCGCCCGCCGCTTCAATCTCCTTGGCCGCGGTGTAGATGGTACCCGGCAGCCTGGGGTGCGGGTCGGTCGTCTTGGCGGCGATGACCACGTTGGCGCCGTCCTTCGCCGCGCGCAGCCCGATCGCGAGCCCGATGCCGCGGCTGGCGCCGGTGATGAAGAGGGTCTGACCCTTCAGCGTTCGCATGGCCTGGGCGTATAGCGCATCCCCTCCCCAGGGAGCGCCCGCTCGGTGTCCTTGTCCCTCGTCAGCAGATCCATTCCTCCCCGCCCGTTCACCTCGGTGGGCGCGCTTGCACGGGCGAAGCGCCGTTCGCCAGACTTGGACGATGAGCGCCACCACGCTGCTTCGGCTCGCCCGGCGGCTGCATGAGGCCACCTCGCTGCCCGAGGTGATGGACCACGTGCTGGATGCGGTCAGCGAGGCCACCCGGTACCGCAGGGCTTGGCTCTTCCTCCCGGTCCCGGACGGAACGGGAGTGGACATCATCGGCTACGTGCTCGCGGACCGGAAGCGCGTGGTCCAGCGGATGTCGGAGCACGACTGGAAGAACGACCGGCTGGTTCAGCTCGAGCTGACCACCGAGAAGACGCTGGTCATCCCCGACATGCGGCTGTGCCCGGAGGCCGACCAACGCCAGGTCGAGTTCTTCGGGAACCGGACCGTCATCGCCGTGCCCATGCTCCGGCTCGCTGAGCGGCTGGGCAGCTTCAACCTCGGCACCTTCGCCGCCGAGGGCGTGATGGTCCCCACGCAGGAGGAGCTCGACTTCGCCGAGCAGGTCTCGGCGCTGGTCTCGGTGGTGGCGGGCCGCCTACGCGTCGAGGAGGCCCACCGGGCCCTCGAGGCCTCGGTGCAGCGGGAGCAGCGGCTGGAGGCTCTGGGCCGCATGGCCGGCGAAGTGGCCCACGACCTGAACAACATGCTCGTGCCCATCCTCGGCTGCACCGAGCTGGCCCTCGACGCCGCGGGCGAGAACGGGCCGCTGCGCGAGCTGCTCGCCGACGTGCAATCGGCCGGGACCCGAGCCGCCGGCCTCACCCGCCAGCTCCTCGCCTTCTCCCGCGGCCAGCCGGTCGAGCGGCGCGAGGTCGAGCTGCCCAAGGCCATCGAGGCCCTGGTGCCGATGCTGCGCTCCCTGCTGCCGAGCACCATCGCCCTCGAGGTGGTGATGCGGGACCGCCCGCAGCCGGTGCTGGCCAACGCCGGGCAGCTCGAGCAGGTGGTGATGAACCTGGTGCTCAACGCCCGCGACGCCATCAGCGGCGGTGGGCGGATCACCCTGACCGTCGAGACGGTGACCCGCGACGGGCGGCGCTGGGCGGCCCTCACGGTGGAGGACACCGGCGCCGGCATGCCCCCCGAGGTGTCGAGCCGCGTCTTCGAGCCCTTCTTCACCACCAAGGCGCCGGGCAAGGGCACCGGCCTCGGCCTGGCGGTGGTGGGCGGCGTCGTGCGCAGCCACGGCGGCTCCGTGGAGGTGGCGAGCCAGCCCGGCGAGGGCTCACGCTTCACCGTCTACCTGCCCGAGTCGGCCCGCGAGGGCGCGCGGCCGGCGGCGGTCCCGCGCGCGGCCCGCGCGCTCGGCGGCAGCGAGCACGTGCTGGTGGTCGACGACGACGTGGGGGTGCGGGTGCTCGTCGAGCGGGTGCTCACCGGGGCTGGTTACCGGGTCACGCTCGCCGAGGACGGCGAGGTGGCGCTCGAGCGGTTGGCGCAGCACCCCGACGTGCGCCTGGTGGTGAGCGACATCGTGATGCCGCGCCTCCGCGGCGACGAGCTCGCCCGGCGCGTGGCCGGCCGGGTGCCGGTGCTCTTCGTGTCCGGCTACGCCCCGGCGCAGGTGGACGTCGACGTGGGCGCGCACGTCCTCGCCAAGCCCTTCGGCTCGAAGGAGCTCCTGACGCGGGTGCGGGAGGTGCTCGATGCCTTCCAGGGAAGGCCGGCGGCCGGTACCGGGGCTTAGGGGGAGCGGCGGCTTTGGGCGAGCGTTCGTAGGCGTCGACGAGCTCCGCCCGAACGGAAGCTGACTCAGAACCTCGCCGCGGCCTCGAGCCAGAAGCTGCGCCCGTACTGCGGCACCACCGGCACGCCGGCCTCGGTGGCCACCGGCAGCAGGTAGCGCTCGTCGAGCAGGTTCCGCACCCCGGCGAAGTAGCGGAAGCCGTGCATTTCGCCCGACAGCCCCAGGTTGATGAGCAGGGACTCGCCCACGCTCGGGCCCAGCGGGTCCTTCCGCGCCGACTGCCAGGTGAGCTGCCCCGAGAGCCGCGCGAAGCCCTCCTTGAGCGGCACCATCGCGCGCAGCGAGGCGAGGTGCGCGGGGTAGGCGGGCAGCTCTGCTTGCGGCACGCCCGCCAACACCACGAAGGAATAGGTGGCGTCGACGAGGGTAAAGCGCCCCGGCTGCCAGCGCAGCTGCGCCTCGGCCCCCAGCGCGGTGACCGGCTTCAAGGAGTTGGAGAAGACGAGGCAGTACGCCTGCGCCTCCGGCGTCCCACACAGCGGCCCGGTGGTGGCGGTGTCCAGCTCCACCAGGCCGGAGATGAGGTTGTAGTAGGCGCCGCCGGTGAGCCGGAGCTCGGGCGACAGATCGTGCGAGTGCTCGAGCTCGAAGGTGGTGATGGTCTCCGGCTTCGGCGCGGTGAGGGGCGCCCGCTGCGTGAGGTTGGCGTCGTTGTAGTAGAGCTCGTAGGTCGTCGGGGCGCGGAAAGCCTGGCCGGCGACGAGCTTGGAGAGACCGTTCCGGTACGGCCGCACCACCACCGCGGCGCGCGGCGAGAAGGCGAGCGAGTCCAGGTCGCTGTACTTGTCGACGCGGAGGCCGGCCTGCACGAAGGCCCGCTCGTGGAGCTGCCACTCGTCGAGCACCGTGCCGCTGAAGAGGAGCCGGGTGTGGGGCTCGGGCGCCGAGAGGCCGATGGGCTGCTGGTAGGTCTTCTGCCCCTGGCCCTCCAGCGAGAGGGAGAGGGTGTTGCCTTCGAAGAGCCGGTAGCCGCCGCGCAGCTCCAGGCCGAACCAGTCGCCGCCGCCGTACTCCGAGACGCGGGAGATCACGCCGTTCACGTCCTCCGCCAGCGCGCCGTGGTAGCGGGACGCGTCGTAGGACAGCCGCGCGCCCACCGAGAGGGTGTCGCTCACCGTCTTCGCCCAGCGCAGCTCGCCGTAGCCGCGGGCGTCGAGGTACTCGGTGCCGGGAGCGCCGACGACGCTGCCCAGGGCGCCGACCGGCACCTCCTTGCGTCGCTGGTTCACCGTGCCGGAGAGGGTGAAGTCGCCGTACCGCGCGCGCAGCGACGCGCCCAGCGTCCGTTCTCCGTCGCGGCCCACCACCAGGCCCGCGCTGCCCAGGTCCGTCAGCTCCGCGCCCTTGGCCTGGAAGGCGCCAGCCGAGAGGAGCAGCGAGCGCTCAGCCTCGCCCACCGAGCCGGTGACGCGGGCCTTGGCGCCGCGCTGGCCGCCGACGCCGGCGACCGCCTCCACGTGGTCCTTCTCCGAGACGCGATTCCTGGGGACGACGTTGATGACGCCGAAGAAGGCGCCGGTGCCGAAGAGGATGGAGGTCGGGCCGCGCACCACCTCGAGGTGGTCCACCTCCGAGAGGTCGACGTCGAAGTCGTGGCCGGCGAAGCCCTGGCCCGCCCACACGTCGTTCATCGGGTGGCCGTCGTAGAGGATGAGGACGCGGGTGTTGAAGTCGCCGGCCGGCGAGAAGCCGCGGATGCCGATGTAGGTGTAGATGCGGTCGTCGGTGAGGAAGATGCCGCGCACCGCCTGGAGCGCCTCGGCCAGGGTCTGGTAGCCGAAGGCGCGCAGCTCCTCGCGGGTGATGACGGTGACCGAGGCCGGCGCCTGGTCGACGGTGAGGGCCGACTTCGACGCCGCGTTCACCTTGGGCGGGGCGTAGTGCAGCACGGCGAAGAGCCGGGTCTCGCTGCCCTCGGCGACGTCCACGCTCTCGAGGTGCGGCTCCACCTCCTCGGTCGTCACTTCGATGGCGTGCCGGCCCTCCACCAGGGTGAGCACCACCGGGGTGAAGCCGCTGTCCTTGCCGTCCACCCGCACCACGGCGTTGTCGCGGCTGGCGGTCACCACCACCTTGCCGGTGGGCTTGGGCTTCTCCACCAGCGACACCTTGGCGGTGACGGCCACATCGGGCTTCACGTCCACCAGCACCTGCGAGGGCAGGTACCCCTTGGCGCTCACCACCAACAGCCGCTGGCCGGGCGGGAAGGCGAGGGTGGCGGGGAGGCGGCCGAGCTCGGGGCCGTCGGCGGTGTCCCTCACCGCCGCGCCCTCCGGGGTGCCGACCAGCTTCACCGTGCCCACGATGCGCTCGAGGGAGAAGCTCTCCTTGGCCTCCTTGCCTTTCTGGGCGGTGAGCCTGGCGCTGGCGGTGCGGTGGCCCGTGAGGACGGTGAAGAGGGTGTGCGCGCCGGGAGCGACGGCGATGGTCTGCGGCGTCTGGCCGCGGCTGCCCAGGTCCTGCCGGTCGACGAAGAGCTCGGCGCCCGGAGGCGTGGTGGTGACGGTGACCAGCGCGACCTTGGGGGCGAGGCGGGCCAGCGCGACCTTGACGTCCCTGGCGTCGTCGGCGGCGAGCGACGGGTCGACCGAGAGGTCGTGGTAGTAGCGGTAGGCCTCGTCGAGCCGGTCCAGCGCCTCGTAGCAGCGGGCGATGTTGAAGAGGACGTTCTTGTTCGGCACCAGGCGGAACGAGAGGAAGTACTGGGCCAGCGCGGGCTCGAACTCACGCTTCACGAAGTGCGCGTTGCCCAAGGAGAAGGCGATGTCGGCTTCGTCGGCGGTGTTGTCGGCGAAGGCCGGCAGCGCGAGGGCGAGGGCCAGGGCCAGGTGCAGGCGGGAGCGCACCGGCGAACCCTACCCCGTGGGGATTCCGGCTCAACTGGAACCCGTGGGGTGGGGTTGCATTCGGGCCCTCTTTGCCGCAAACGCGGCTCCCCGATGATGACCTCGAGAACCCCCTGGCTGCTCCTCGTGGCGGTGGTGCTGGCTTCCTCGTGCGAGTGTCAGAAGCCGCCGCCCGCGAAGCCCACCCTCAAGCACGAGGGCGAGGCCTGCGCCATCGACGACGAGTGCGACACCGGCCTGTGCGACGGCCTCCCCGGGGCGCAGGCGCTGTGCGTGCGGCGCTGCAGCGTGGGCTGCACCGAGACCGAGGTCTGCACCCAGCTGACGCCCAACCGCTTCGCCTGCCAGCCGGATCAGCGGAAGCTCTGCCAGCCGTGCCAGGTGGACTCCGACTGCCCGTACCCGTCGGACAAGTGCCTGGTGGTGAACGGCGAGAACGTGTGCGGCCGCGACTGCGCGTTCGATCAGAATTGCCCCAACGGCTACCACTGCGTGAACGGCCGCGGCACCGACCAGCAGACGAAGCTGCAGCAGTGCACGCCGATCAACGCGAGCTGCTCCTGCCTCGCGCGCGGCGACTTCCTGCAGGCGTGCACGGTGTCCAACGACGCCGGCACCTGCCGGGGCATCAAGCAGTGCGACCTGGTCTCCAACACCGTGGTGTGCGACGCGAAGGCGCCGGCCGCGGAGAGCTGCAACGGGCAGGACGACGACTGCGATGGCTTCATCGACGACGGGCTGCCCCAGGCCTCCTGCGGCGTGGGCGCCTGCACGCGCAACGTCTCGACCTGCACCGACGGCGGCGTGGCGGCCTGCGTGCCGGGGACGCCGGTGACGGAGACCTGCAACGGCGTCGACGACGACTGCGACGGCACGGTGGACAACGGCTTCGACACGCAGAGCGACGTGAACAACTGCGGCGCCTGCGTGAAGGTGTGCGCCCTGCAGCACGCCACGCCCCGCTGCGACGTGGGGAAGTGCAAGATCGCCTCCTGCGATCCCGGCTACGGGGACTGCAACCACTCCGACCCCGACGGCTGCGAGACCGACGTGCGCGTGGACCCGCTGAACTGCGGCAGCTGCGGCAACGCCTGCGTGCAGGCCAACGCCACCGCCACCTGCGTGAGCTCGCAGTGCCACTTCGTCTGCGCGGCGGGCTGGGTGGATCTCGATCAGGATCCGTCCAACGGCTGCGAGTACCAGTGCACGCCCACCGGGCCGACCGACGTGCCGGACCTGAACGTGACCGACGCGAACTGCGACGGCATCGACGGCGAGCTGATGAACGGCATCTTCGTCTCGCTCGCCGGCAACGACGCCAACCCGGGCACCAAGGCGCAGCCGGTGAAGACGCTGGCGGCGGCGGTCACCAAGCTCGTCACCACCGGCAAGCGGGACATCTACGTCGCCTCCACTGGCACCACGGCGTCGTACGCGGGGCCGCTGGAGCTGCTCGGCATGTCGGGGGTGAACGTGGCCGGAGGGTATGACCCGGTGACCTGGAAGCGCAGCCTGGCCAACGTGACGCTGGTGCAGGGCGGGACTCCGGGCTTGAAGATCGAGGGCACCTCGAACGCGCTGGTGCAGTCCTTCCGTTTCGAGGGCGGGCCGGGCACGGCGACGGAGGCGACGGCCTACGGCGGCTGGGTGAAGGAGTCGCAGGGCGTGAAGCTGGAGAGCCTGAACCTCATCGCCGGCAACGGCGCCGATGGAGCGGCGGGCGCCACCGGGACCGCCGGGGCGGTCGGCCAGCCGGGAGGGGCGGGCGGGACTGGCTGCGTGCCGGACACGACTCCAATCGGCTGCTTCCTCTACAACCAGGGCTGCGGCGCGCCGGCGGCTGGTGGGGGCGGGGCTGCTGGCTCGTGCGGCAATCCGCAGTACTCCGGTGGCGCGGGTGGAGCGCCGACGGTCGGGGACACGGGCGGCACCGGCTCGAGCGGCTTCGCGGCGCCCAACGGCACCGGCGGGGCGGGGACGGGCGTGCCCGCGGGCAAGGGCGCCGGCCCGCTCGGAGCGCCCTACGCGGGCGGAGATGGCGTGCCGGGCTCCCTCGGAACCAACGGCACCGGCGCGACCTCGCTGGGCTCGCTGGGCGCGAGCGGTTTCGTGGCGTCCAGCGGAACCGGCGGCACCTCGGGGACTCCAGGCAAGGGCGGCGGCGGCGGGGGCGGCGGCGCGGGCGGACACAGCACCGGTCCGTTCCTCACGACCTGCCACGCCTGGGGCAGCGG
>JBBIOE010000201.1:0-14937 GCA_037443525.1 Archangiaceae bacterium
ACTTCCGACAGTCGCCATCCCCACGGCCGTGACGCCACCGCGCACTGCAGTGCTTCGGGACGCGGTGGTGGTCCCGACCGTGCTGGCGCGTCCGGCTCCCGCGCCGACGTCCACTTCCGTGCCGCCATCGCCGCCCGACGCGGTCCGCCGGGAGGCGAAGGTGGTCGCGACCGGGCCGCCGACGGCACTCGCCGCAGCCGTTCGGGAGGCGGTGGTGGTCGCGCCTGTGGTGGCGCGCCCGGCTCCGACGCCGGCGCCCATCTTGGTGCCGCCGCCGCCACCCGCCGTGACCGCTCGGGAGGTGGTTGCCACGCCCGAGGTGGCACGCCCGGGTCCAGCCCTCGCGCCGCGCGTCACGCGCCGCCCGCCGGCGTGGTGGTCCGAGCCCCGAGAGGACGTCATCACCGAGCAGCTCGAGCCCGAGGCATTCTTCGACGAGGAAGAAGCCCGACCCCCGGAGTCCTCCGCCGCGTGGACGCTCGTGGCGGCCGTCTTCTCGGTCGTCGCCATCGGCTGGACGCTCGTGCTGCCGATGTGACGCGCGGCGCGAGTCTGGCTTCGGGCGCCGTGCTATCTCGCCGGGCGTGAACTCGACCCGCGTGCCGCGCCTCGCCATCGCCGTCCTCGCCGTCGTCCTCGCCTCCGGCTGCACCAAGGAGAAGCCGCCCGAGGTGCACGGCGCGGTGGCCGTGGCCGCCGACGCGGGCGCGCCGGAGAAGACCGTCACCATCACCTTCCTCGTCACCGGGGCGGAGAACGGCTACCTCCTGGCCACGCCGGAGGAGGGCGGCGCGCGCGGCGGAGCCGCCGAGACCCTCGGCGCCTGGGTGGCCAACGAGAAGCACTGCCCCGGCCCGCTCGCGGCCGACGGCGCGGCGCCCTGTCCCGACGCGGCCACCGTGGCCCTCTCCACCGGCGACAACGCCAACGGCCAGGCCATCTCCAGCTACTTCAAGGGCGAGCCGACGGCCGAGGTGATGAGCCGCATGGGCTACGTCGCCTCCTCGCTCGGCAACCGCGAGCTCGACTGGCCGCGGGAGCAGTTCTTGGCCAACGCCGCCAAGGGCGGCTTCCCCTACCTCGCCGCGAACCTGGTGGCGAAGGACGACGACGGCAGGAAGCTGGGGCTGTTGCCGTCGCGGCTGGTGCCGCGAGCGGGCGTGAAGGTGGGCGTGGTGGGGCTCGCCGCCAAGAAGGCCACCGTCACGCCGATGCCGGGTCGCATGGCCGGGCTCGAGTCGGTGAGCGAAGAGAAGGCGGTGTACGAGGCGGTGAAGGCCCTGCGCGGAAACGGCGCCGCGATGGTGGCGGTGGTCTCCGACGGGTGCCTGGACGAGGTGCCCTCGTGGCTCGAGGGGCACGCGGACTGGAACATCGCCTTCGTCGCCGCGCGCAAGTGCGACGCGCCCGCGCCGGTGAGCGTCGGAGCCACCAAGCTGGTGTACCCGGGGCGCCGCTTCGGCAGCTACGCGCGGGTGAAGGTGACGGTGGGCGTGCCGTCGGGCAGCGTCAGGAGCGTGGAGACGGCCTCGGTGGAGGTGGTGGCCGGCCCCACCGCGCCGCCGCCGGACGCCAAGGTGAAGGAGATGCTCGCCGGGTGGAAGTCGAAGCTCGACGCGGCCCTCGGCGACACCATCGGCTTCACCAAGACGGGCCTCGAGCAGGAATCGAAGGAGATGGCGAGCTGGCTCACCACCTCCCTCAAGGAGCGCTTCAAGACCGACGTGGCGCTCTTGAACCGCAAGGGCGTGCGCCAGGGCCTCCCCGAGGGGAAGGTGACCAAAGAGAGCGTGTACGACCTGGTCCCCTGGGACAACCAGGTGGTCATCGCGCGCGTGCCGGGCGACGCGCTGCTCGCGGCGCTGGGGAACGTGGAGGCGCGCGTGGCCGGCGCGAAGCCGAAGGACGAGAGCTGGGTGGACGCGAAGGGCGCGGCCATCGACCCCAAGAAGACCTACTCGGTCGCGACCATCGACTACCTCTACCTGGGCGGTGACGGCTTCCAGCTCAACAAGGCCGACCCCAAGCCCGAGCAGACCGGCGTGTCGTGGCAGAGCGCGCTCATCGAGTGGACGCAGGGCAAGAAGACCGACGAGAAGAAGCCCTTGGAGAGCGTGCTGCCGTAACCCGCGCTCAGAAGAGGCGCACCAGCTGCTTGCCGACGGTGGCGCGCGACTCCAGCGCGTGGTGCGCGTCGGCGAGCGCCTCGAGGCCCCGCCACTCGGTGAGCGAGAGCGTCACCGCGCCGCGGGTGAGCGCCGCGAGGACCTCCTGGAGGCCGCGCTCCCAGACGTCCTTCGAGTGCGGCGTGCGCAGCCACCATGCCATGACGGAGAGGGACTTCGGGAGCAGCGCGTCGAGGTCCAGCGGCGGGCGCGGGCCGCTCGCGTCGCCGAAGCAGACCCACCGGCCGAAGGGGGCGAGCACCCGCGGCGCGAGCTCGGCCATGGAGGCGCCGACGGAGTCCAGGAGCACGTCGAGGCCACGCCCCGAGGTCGCGTCGAGGAGGCTCGCTTCGAGCGAGCCGTCCAGGAGGACGCAGCGGCTGGCTCCGGCGGCCGTGGCGCGCTCGGCCTTCTGGGGCGTGGAGACGATGCCGATGACGGTGGCGCCGGCCCGGCGGGCGAGCTGGGTGGCGAAGAGGCCCACGCCGCCGGCGGCCGCGGTGATGCCCACCACCTCGCCGGGCCGAACCTTCGCGGCGGTGAAGAGCAGGTGCCAGGCCGAGAGCCCCTGCACCGGGAAGGCGGCGCCGGCAGAGTCGTCGAGCGAGTCCGGGAGGGGGATGAGGGCGCTCACTGGCGCGGCGACGAGCTCCGCGCAGGCCCTGGGCGCGAGGACGGCGACGCGGCGGTCGAGCCAGGACGCCGGCACGCCCTCGCCCAACGCGGCGACCAGGCCGGAGGCCTCGAAGCCCAGGGTGTCGGGGAGCGGGGCCTCGCGCAGGTAGAGCCCCCGCCGCCGCTCGGTGTCGGCGAAGTTGAGCCCGGCCACGCGCACGCGCACCAGCACCTCGCCGGGGCCGGGCGTGGGCGGCGCGACGTCCTCGACGCGGATGACGGTCGGAGGGCCGAAGTGGTGGAAGCGCGCGGCGCGCATCAGTGCGCCCCCCTCGTGGAGCGGGGCACCCTCGCCTGCTTCCGCCCGCGGGGGAGTGATCGAGGCGGCGCGGGCTGAGTGACGGGAGACCATCCGCCGGGCTCGAGCGCGCATCGACGACGTTGAGTGTCGGGAGTGGGTTGTTCGAGGTGTGCGGGGGAGTCAGCACGTAGCCCGAGCGGGCCGCTGTCCATCGGGCAAGCTCGCGGCCGACGCCGGGCGACGAGGCGTGAGGCCGACGAGTTCGTGAGGACGACCGCGCTCGCTCCGGCGGCGCATGCGAGGTCGTCGAGGTGAGCGGAAGAGTCAGCGCGTAGCCCGAGCGGGCCGCGGTCCATTCGGCAGGCTCGCGGCCGACGCCGGACGTTGCTGAGTGAGGCCGACGAGCTGACGAGGGCGACCGCGCTCGCTCCGGCGGCGCATGCGAAGTCGCCGAGGCGAGCGAAAGAGTCAGCGCGCCGCCCGAGCGGGCCGCGGTCCTTCCGGCGGGCTCGCGGCCGACGCCGAGCGACGAGGCGTGAGGCCGGCGAGCTGATGAGGACGGCCACGCTCACCTCGGCGGCGCATGCGAAGTCGCCGAGGCGAGGGGGAGAGTCAGCGCGTAGCCCGAGCGGGCCGCGGTCCATTCGGCGGGCTCGCGGCCGACGCCGAGCGACGAGGCGTGACGCCGGCGAGTTGGTGAGGAAGGCCACGCTCACCTCGGCGGCGCATGCGAAGTCGCCGAAGCGAGGGGGAGAGTCAGCGCGCAGCCCGAGCGGGCCGCGGTCCATCGGGCAAGCTCGCGGCCGAAGCCGGGCGACGAGGCGCGAGGCGTGCGGGCGGACGAAGACGACCGCCGTCACCCCGGCGGCCACGTCAGCTGCCGGCCGCCGAGCAGGTGCAGGTGCACGTGGAAGACGGTCTGGCCCGCGTCCCGGTTGGTGTTCAGCACCAGGCGGTAGCCGGAGTCGGAGAAGCCCTTCTCCCGCGCCACCTTGGCGGCGCAGAGCATGAGGTGGCCGAGCAGCTCGCGGTCCTCGGGCGTCGCGTCGTTGATGGTGGCGATGTGCCGCTTGGGCACGAAGAGCGCGTGCGTCGGGGCCTGGGGGTTGATGTCCGAGAAGCCCAGGCACAGCTCGTCCTCGAAGACCTTCTTGGCGGGGATTTGCCCGGCGACGATGCGGCAGAAGAGACACTCAGCTGGCGGCATGGGGCGCCTCCTTAGCAGAAACCTCGAGAACCTCGACCCGATCGCCAACGCGTAGGGTCCCCGGGCCGCGGTGCACCAGGTTCTGCCCGAAGACCGCGCCGAAGCCGGGCACGGAGTGCTGCTCGGCCACGGTGTCGAGCGGCAACGCGCCCTGCGGCCTCTCGCCGGTGAGCTGGTCGGTGGTGATGACGACGCAGCGCGCGCAGGGCTTCACCCCGTCGAAGACCAGCGGCCCGATGCGCAGGGTCGTCCACGCGTCTTCCTCCCAGGCGCGGGCTCCGTCGACGACGACGTTGGCGCGGAAGCGCTCGATGCCGATGGGCCTTTGCAGCCGGGCGTTCACCGCCGCGAGCGAGGCGAGGTTCACCGCCAGAGCCGGGTAGCCGTCGGCGAAGCGAGTGGTGGCGTCGGGCCGGGGCGAGTACGCGCGGTCGAGCAGCCGGCGCCCATCGCGGGGGAAGCGCACCAGCCGCACCGGCATCCCCAGCGCCTCCGAGAACCAGCGCGCCGCCTCGTCCCCGCAGTCGGGCGCCGCGAGGGTGTCTCGCCAGACCGTCACCTCGCGCGGGCTTCCGCCGGCCCCGGGCGGGACGCAGAGGGCCTCACGCCCGGCGAGCTCCACCGTGAGGACGCCCTCGGCGACGCGGGGCACGAAGCGCGCGAGCAGCGGCGCGGTGCGCTGGGTGACGAAGCGCCCGGCCTGATCCACCAGCATCCACTCGCGGTCGCCGACGGGGCCGTGGGCGTCGAGCTCGAGCGCGTCGACCTCCACCGCCCGGAGCGACTTCACCGGGTGCAGGGCGAGGGCTTTGACCTTCACGCCGCCTCGCTGCGGGGCCGTTGCGCAGCGAGCCAGCGGCCGAAGCGCTTCATCGTCGAGGCGTGGGCGAGCGCCTGCGTCACGCGGTACACCGGCCAGGGAAGCGACGGGCTGAAGCCGTGGAGGATGGCGTAGACCGCCTGCTCCTTGGGCAGCGCGCGAAACTCGAGCGTGGCGGGGACGCCCCGTCGCACCAGCGCGCCGTCGTGCACGTCGAGAGCGACGCTCTCCGCTTCGGACGCGCCCTCGGCGTGGCGCAGCATCAGCACCGGGATGCCGGCGGTGCGCACGATGACGTTGCGCTCGAGCTTCTCGGCGCGCACCAGGGGCATCGCGCCGGTGAGCCACTCGAAGTAGCCCTCGCTCACGTCCTTCGCCGTCCACCCGCGCGGGAGCTCGAAGCGCTGGACCGAGCAGACCAGGACGCCGGGGCGCGCCGGCTGCTTGGTGCGCTCGGGGGCGGTCCAGTCGGGGAGGACCTGCTCGGTGGCGGCGTCGGCGAGGGTGAGGGCCCGCAGCGCCTCCACCGGGTCGGAGCCTCCACCGCGCAAGACGGCCACCGGGAGCCCGCTGGTGCGCAGCACCGGCTCGCGGGGATCGGCCACGCCACAGGCGAAGACGACGAGCCGCTTCACGCTGGTGCGCGGCGCCGCGCGAGCCACCGAGTCGGCCATCAACAGCTCGAGGTCCTTCGAGGCGGCCTGCACCAGCCGCGCGGGCGGGCGGGAGACGCGGGCCAGGAAGACGAGCACGTCGGCGCCGGCCAGGGCCACCTCGGTGTCGGGAATCGAGAGGAGGTCGCAGCTCCAGCGGCGCAGGCCCGGCCGGCCCGGCGCGTCGCCCTCGTTCACTCCCGGCTCGGCGGTGAGGGCGCGCACCTCGCAGGTCTCGGCGAGCCGGCGCGCGAGCTGCTGACCCAGGAAGCCGGTGCCTCCTGCGATGACGACCTTCAACGGACGCGCCTCGGACATCGAGGCGCGTGGATAACGGCTCTCGGGGTGTGAGGCAATCGGCTTCAGTAGGCGACGCCCACCGCGCTGGCCTTCTTCTTCACCGAGTCGAACACCTTCTCGTCGAAGCTGTCCTTCGAGGCCTTCGCGTTCTTGGCGAGCCACTCGTCGCGCTCTTTGGAGAGGGAGACGAGCTTCTCCTGGGCCTGCTTCTTCTCGGCAGCGGTCTTCTCCACGAAGGCGGCGCGCTTCGCCGGCTCGAGCGCCTTCACCGCGTCGGGGAGCTCGTCCTCCTTCATGGTGGCGAGGGCGGCGGGGGCCTCGCTCAGGTCGACCGCGCCTTTGCCGGCGGTGCCCAACAGGCCCATCGAGCCGCCGCCCTTGGCCGGCGGCGGCGCGGCCTTGGCGCGGTAGGAGATGCGGTCGGCGGCGCTGGTGGCGGACATGGCCTTCAGCCCGGCGAGGGTGCCCTCGGCCTCGGCCTTGGCCGCCTTGGTGCCGCCGACCAGGGTGCGGGTGGCGAGCTCGCCGGAGACCTTGGCGATGTCGGCGTCGAAGGGCGTGGCGGCGATGTGCACGTCGCCCGACTGGCCGATGGCGGCGAAGGAGCCGTCGGCGAGCTTGGAGAGCGCCTGGAACTCCTGGGCGGTGTCGGCCTGCGCGCCGCACTGGATGGTGTTCACCACGATGCCCTTCTCCACGGCCTTCTTCGCCCAGACGCGGGTGGTGAAGCCGTCGCCGTAGTCATGCGAGGGGGCGTCGCCGACGAGGAAGATCATCTTCGCGGCCTTGCCCTCCTTGCTCCAGGTGAGCGCGCTCACCGCGTCGGCGAGGCCCTTGCCTACGTGCTCCGGGCCGTCGCCGCCGCCCTCGGCGCGGTAGCTCTTGAGCTCGGCGTAGACCGCGTCGAGGTCCTCGGTGAGGTCGAGCTTCTTGGTGACGTAGGCGTCGCCCTGGTCGCGGTAGGCCACCAGGCCCACGCGGATGCGCGGGGTGGGCTTGCCCGAGGCCATGCGGGAGGCGATGGACCAGATCTTCTGCTTCGCGCCCTCGAGGAGCCCGCCCATGGAGCCGGTGGTGTCGAGGACGAAGGCCACCTCCAGCACCGGGCGCTCGGCCTTCTGCTGCTGTGCCTCCACCGGCGGGGGCGCGGGTTCGGCGGCGAAGACGGGGGCGGACAGCGCGGCGGACAGGGCAAAGCACTTCAGGGCACGTTTCATCGGGGTCTCCAGCGAGAGGGTTGGCTGTGAACGCGCGAGCGGCCGGGACGATCTGTCCCCTGCGCGCGCTTCCTCTCGTCCGCACCTGCGACTACACCTCTCGACATGGCGAACCGGTGGTGGCTGTTGACGGCGCTGGCGGCGGTGGTGCTGACCCTGGCGGCGCTGTTGTTGCTCACCAAGCAGAAGGGAGCGCGCCCGGGAACGACTCCGGGGCCGGTCGCGACCCGGCCCACGCCGCCGCCTCCGCGCGGCGCCGTGGCGGCGGTGGACGCCGGCCCGGCGTGTCCCGACGCGGAGCTCTTGCCGGCGCCGGCGCTGCCGGGCGCGGAGGTGGCCACGCTGCTGCTGGCCGGCGATCCGAGCGTGCGCTTCCAGGTCGACGGCGAGTGGACCTTCAGCACGCCGGCGGAGCCCAAGCGCTTCAAGGCCGGCGTCCGCGCGGTGCGCGCGGAGGCGAAGGGCCTCGTCCCCACCGAGCTCCCCTTGCGCCTCGACCCCTTCAAGCCGGGCCTCGTCTTCGGGCTGGTGGAGAGCGGCGCGGTGGTGCTGGTGCCGCTGGCGGTGGCCTGCGAGCGCTGCGGCATGGCCGAGGTGGGGCTCGACGTGAGCTTCGACCCCGCGGCGAAGGTGGAGACCCCGCTGGAGGCGGCGGCGAAGGCGCTGGCGACGGGCGGGTGGCGGCCGGCGGCGGAGGCGCTCAAGGCCGTGCCCCCGAGTCGGCGCGACGAGCACTTCGCGCGGCTGGTGGTGGCGGCTCAGGCGCAAGCGGCGCAGGAGTCGAAGGTGCGCGACTGGCTGGACGGGAAGCGCGGCGCGGAGGCGAAGGCCTGGAAGGAGAAGAAGGCCGCGCTGGAGAAGGCGGTGAAGGACGACCACGCCGAGGAGGCGCGGGTGGCGCTGGCGCGCTGGAACCTGCTCACCGACCGCTTCTCCAAGCTCGCCGACGGCTTCGGCACCGAGGCGCCCGGCCCGGTGCAGATGGCGAGCGCGCGCTTCAACGAGCTCTCGCAGGGCTACGTGGCGGCGGCCAAGGCCGAAGACGTGCTGGAGCAGGAGGCCACCACCCAGGCCGCGACGGAGGTGCTGGCGACGCTGGTGCGCGAGCTGCGGCGATTGAAGCCCAGAGACTGCGCGTGGCAGGCGCGGGTGACGACGGGGCAGTGAGCGGAGGCCGCCTCGTCCTCGGCGAGCCGCCGCCGCCGCGCCGGTGACACGGTCGCGAGCGCTCGACCGGCCCGAACGACCGGCGCGCGTTCTTCACAGCCCGTCGTGCTGGGCTAACGTGCCGCGCCCACGTGAAGAAGGCGCTCCAGCTCATCGCCCTGCGGTTCCGGCGCACCTGGCCGGTGATGCTCGCCATCTCGGTCTTCGCCACCGCGCTGGGCTGGGTGTGGTGGGCGAACGACCTGCTCGAGATCAGCGACGACGAGCGCGGCGCCTACGACGACGGCGTGAAGAAGTTCACCGGCAAGCCCTGGTTCCCCTGGGGCAAGGTGGACCGGAGCGATCGCACCGTCATCGTCGCCATCGACGACAAGACCTTCGCCGACATCGCCGCGAACCCCGCGATGAAGGCGAGCTACGGCTCCTGGCCGTACGACCGCAACATCTACGCCGACGTGATCGACTACCTGCACGCCGCCGGGGCCAAGCAGGTCGTCTTCGACGCCACCATCGACGAGCCGAAGATGGATCCGACCGGCGACGTGGCGATGGGCGTGGCGCTCAAGCGCACCGGCCTGCCGCTCTACGTCGGCTTCAACGTCACGCCGCAGGCCAAGCCGCTCCCCAAGGTCGAGCACCCGGTGAATCACCCGCCGCCGAGGCCCGAGCCGGCGGTCGCGGCCCCGCCGCCCTCCCCACCCGCTGCGGCGCCCCGCTCGGACGACGAGCAGTTCCCTGCCGACGACGAGCAGTTCCCCACCGGTGACGCCGCGCCGGCGGACGCGGGCGTGGCGCGGGCCGTCGATCTCGCCAGGGTGGCCGACCTCTACGCCTTCCCGGTGGAGGTGCGCGGCGGCCTGAACCTCCGCACCATCGAGCCGACGGAGCTGCGTGACGACAAGGGCGCGCTCACCGGCGAGAAGCGCTCGCGCTGGCCGGTGCCGACCATCGAGCCATTGCTCGGCCCCGTCGCCGGGTTTGGCCTGGTGGCCATCGAGGCGGACGAAGACGGGAAGATGCGGAAGACCTCGTTCGTCTACACCGACGGGGTCAACACCTACGTCACGCTCCCGGTGGCGGCGGCGGCCGACGCGCTGGGTGCCGAGAAGATCATCCTGGAGCCCAAGAAGCTCACCATCGGCACGCGCGAGATTCCCATCGACCGGGACGGCACCGCGTGGATCCACTACGGCGGGCCCTACAAGGATCGCTTCCGCTCGGTGTCGCTGGTCGACGTGATCAGGCTCAAAGACCGCCAGGAGAAGGAGCCGGGCGCCGGCTTCGAGCTCTTCAAAGGCAAGCACGTCTTCATCGCCGGCTTCGCGTTGGGGACGGCGGACGCGAAGGCCACTCCGCTGGAGCAGGACATCCCGGCGGTGGTGAAGCAGATCGAGACGCTGGAGAACCTCCTCTACGACGGGTTCATCATCGACGCGCCGTTGTGGGTGTCGCTGCTGTTCACCCTCCTGGTCTGCTTCTGCTCGGTGGCGCTGGTGCTCATCGTGCAGAACACCTTCGTGGACATCGGCTGGCCGGTGCTCCTCTACGTCGGCTTCTTCCTGGTGACGGGCAGCTTCCTGGTGCTGACCGAGGTCCACGTGCTCTCCGCGATGCCGAGCCTCGCGGGCACCATCGCCTCGGTCCTGGCCACGGCCTGGGCGCGGCTGTTCGCCTCCCGCGAGCGCGAGCAGATGAAGGAGATGTTCAAGGCCTACATGGAATCGGACCTCGTCGACCTGATGATTGAGCAGCACGAGCTGCCCAAGCTCGACGGCGAGGTGAAACGCATCACCGCGTACTTCTCCGACATCAAGGGCTTCTCGACCTTCTCCGAGCGCTTCCACGAGAACCCGAAGGACCTGATGCGGCTGCTCAACCGCTACCTCTCGGCGGTGACGCCGGTGCTCACCAAGGAAGGCGCCTGCATCGACAAGTACATCGGCGACGCGGTGGTGGCGCTCTTCGGCGCGCCGGTGAGCCACGAGGACCACGCCCTGCGCGCGTGCAAGGGCGCGCTGAAGGCGCAGGCGATGGTGCGAGAGCTGTGCGCGGCTTTCGAGAAGGAGGGCCTGCCCAACGTCACCACCCGCATCGGCCTCAACACCGACGAGCTGTTGGTGGGCAACATCGGCTCGGCGCAGCTCCTCGACTACACCGCCATCGGCGACGGCATGAACCTCGCCTCGCGTCTCGAAGGCGCGAACAAGGCCTACGGCACGCTCATCCTCATGGGCGAGAACACCTACCGCGAGGTGCACGAGCAGGTGGTGGCGCGGGAGGTCGACGTGGTGCGCGTCGCCGGCAAGCACGTTGCCACGCGCGTGTACGAGCTGGTGGGGCTCGTGGGCGAAGTGGACGCGAAGGTGCTCGAGCTGCACGCGCTGTACGCCCAGGCGCTGACGAAATATCGGACGCGCGACTTCGTCGAAGCCTTGAAGCTCCTGGAGCAGGCGCTGGCCATGAACGCCGCCGACGGCCCCTCGCTCACCATCAAAGCCCGCTGCGAGGCGTTCCTCGCCGAGCCACCGCCGCCCGAGTGGGACGGTGTGGCCGATCTGGAGAAGTGATAGAGGAAAAATCCACCATGAACCGAATCACGCAAGGCTTGGCGCTCGTCGTGGTGCTCCTCGCTGGACCGGCCCTGGCCGTCGGCAAGGGCGGCACGCTGTACGTGAAGAACAAGGAAGCGAAGCTGCTCTCCAAGCCCGACGCGACCTCGAAGGTGCTCACCCAGCTGCGGCCCGGCGACGCGGTGACATGGCAGGGCGCGGCGCCCGAGAACAAGCAGTTCCACAAGGTGACCGCGGGCAGGCTCGAGGGCTACCTGCTGCAGCAGAACCTGTCGCCCAACAAGCCGGCGGCGGAGTACCTGGCGAAGGACGACGGCAAGGCCATCGACCCCCAAGCCTTCGCGTCCAGCGGCGCGGCGACCAAGGCGCTCTCCGAGGCGGCGCTCAAGTTCAGCGAGGCCCGCGCCAAGGAGAGGCCGAGCGTGGTGCAGCTCACCAAGGGCGTGATGACGGCGGAGGGCATCGCCAAGAGCGTGTCGAAGGACGACGCCTCGAAGTTCGTGGCCGCGCAGACCGGGGGTGACAAGTGAGCCGCGCCCTCCTCGGGCTGGCCGCGGTGGGGCTCGTCTCCGGCTGCGCCCTCATCGATTCGTCGCTCAACAAGGTCGGCAACCAGCTCGGCGACAGCGTCGGCCGGGCGACCGAGCAGACCGCCAGCCAGCTGGTGAGCCCCGAGCTGCGGGCCAAGTCGAAGAGGTGCGACGAGTTCAAGTCGCGCCCGGTGCCCTACGAGGAAGAGGTGCAGATCGGCGGCGCGGTGGCCCTGGCGCTGGCAGAGAAGACCGACGGCGTCTTCGTGGAGATCGCCCCGGACCTGGCGAGCCTCGACGCGCTGTCGCCGGAGAAGCTCAAGTACCAGAAGTTTCCTCCGGCGACGGGCCCGAAGACGAACCTGCACGCGTCCCTCGACCGCATCGGCAAGGGCCTGGCGGCGTTCTCCTCGCGGCCGGACATCGACTGGACCTTCGTGGTGCTGGACTCGCCCACGCCGAACGCCTTCTCCGCGCCGGGCGGCTACGTGTTCGTCACCACCGCGCTCTTGAAGAAGATGCAGAACGAGGCGCAGCTCGCCGGCGTCCTGGCGCACGAGATCGGCCACGTCACCGGCCGCCACGCGCTCAAGGCCTACTCGAAGTCGAAGACGGACACCTGCCACTGGGCGCTGGGCGGAGCGGTGCTCTCCGGCTTCGTGCAGAGCATCTCCAAGGAGGCGATGAAGAGCGTCGGCGAGTCGTGGGGCAAGATGCTCGACCTGCCCAAGTTCGACCTCGACAAGGCGAGCGGCGAGTTCATCACCAGCCTCACCTTGAAGCTGGCCGAGACCATCGCGGGTGACGGCAACTCCAAGGAGGACGAGTTCGACGCCGACAAGACGGCCTTCGAGCTGATGCTCTTCGCCGGCTACGACTACCGGGAGTTCGAGAAGCTGCTCAAGTCGATGCCCGACGGCGGCGGCACCTTCGACCACCACCCGAAGAACGTCGAGCGCGTGGCGAGCATCGAGAAGACGCGCACCCAGGCCTACGCCGACTTCTCCATGGACTCGCTGAAGGCGCCCCCGAACCCCAGGGAGTTCGAGGCGCTGAAGAAGTAGGACCGAGCGCCGCGCTCAGCGGGCGGCGGCCTTGGCCAGCGCCCGGTGCACGGCCTCCAGCGCCTTCCTCGCCTCGAGGAGCTCGGCGCGCTCGCGGGTGAGATCCGCCACCTGGTGCGCGAGGGTGTCGCGCTCGGTCTTGAGCGCGTCGGCGCTGCGGCGCAAGGTCGACACCGTCGCTTGCGCGACCTCCAGCTCGCCGGCCAGCCGCTCCTCTTCGGCGAGCGACTCGTTGATGACGAGGTCCTTCTTCTTCAGCTCGCCCGCGAGCTCCTGGCGGGTGGCCTCGCCGGACTCCAGCGCCTGCCGCGCCTCCTGCACCGCGAGCAGGGCCTCGTCGCGCTCACCCTCGAGCGACGCGAGCTCGCCCTCCAGCTCCTCGAGCAACGCCGCGCGGCCCTCCATCTCGCTGGAGAGGCGGCGGGCCTCGTCCATGCGCACCCGCGCCTCCTCGGTGGCGCGCTCGGCCTGGCGGCGGGCGGCCTCGAGGTCCTGCGCCAGCGCGAGGTTCATCGCGCGCGCCTTCGACAGCTCCGACTGCAGGGCCGAGATGCGCTCCACCGCGAGCACGCCGGCCTCGGCCACCGTCTCCGGCAGCGGCTCGGGGCGCGGGTTCTCGCGCACCATCTTGAGGCGCTCCTTGAGCCGCTCGCGGCGCTCCAGCGCGTCGGTGGGCTGCTCGGCGGGAGGAGCGGGCGGTGGCGCGGTCTGCACCTCGGTCACGGTCGCGGGCGGCTCGGCGTGGGCCAGCACGGCCTTCGGCTCGACCGGGGGCGCCGGCGGCTCGGGGGCGCGCACGGTCTCCACCAGCGGCGCGGCGGCGGCGGCGACCGGGGCCTCCACCAACGAAGTGGCGACGGCGCCGGCGGGCCTGGTCGGAGCTTCCGCGAGGGCGCTCTGCAGGGCCACGGCGGCGCTGGGGCGCACCGCGGCGCGGGCGGCCTTCTGCTTCACCGCCTGGGAGAGCTCGGGCAAAGGCTCCACCATCACCGAGTGGGCGATGGCCTCCACCGCCTCGGCGGGGAGCGAGGGGGCCTCCGCGACGTCGGTGGTGAGCAGCGCCCCGAGGCGCACGCGCGGCTTCAGCCGCGACACGTTGGCATCAAACGCCTTCTTCATCATTCGCTCCTTCGGCTTCACTGAAAGGGTCACGCGGACTGCGCCTGCTTCGGCTGGCTCTGCTTGGCCGCGGCCGTCGCGGCGATGCGCTTCAACACCTCGTCGATGAGCACCTGAATGTCGCTGGCGCCCTTGGATTCACGGTCGAAGAGGAAGATGGGCGTGCCCTCGCTGGAGGCCTGGGCGAAGCGGGTGCACTGCCGAATCACCTGGGGCATCAGGAACTCGGGGTAGTGCTCCTGCAGCGCGGCCAGCGCCTCCTTGGCCAGCTTGAAGGTGGCGTTGTAGGCGTTCACCACGATGAAGACGTGGTCGAGCACGTGGGAGAGATCGTCCTCGAGCGACTGCACGGTCTCGAACAGCAGCTTCAGACCGTGGAAGGAGAGGAAGTCGGCGAGCACCGGCACCATCAGGTCGTCGGCGGCCATCAGCGCGTTGAGGTTCAAGAGCCCGAACGAGGGCGGCGCGTCGAAGATGATGAAGTCGTAGTGGCCCTCGACCTCCTTGAGCGCGTTCTTGAGCTTGAACTCGCGGGCGGCCATCGGCATCAGCGCCAGGTCGACGGTCGACATCGAGAGGTTGGAGGGGATGAACTCCAGGTTGGGCAGCGCGGACTTCTGAATCACGCCGGAGATGGGCGCCTTCTTCACCAGGACGTCGAGGAGCGTCTTGGGGAAGTCCTCGCCCTCGAAGCCGAGGCACTTGGTGGCGTGACCCTGGGAGTCCAGGTCGACGAGGAGGACGCCGTAGCCCATCTCGGCCAGGCGCCAGGCGTAGCTGGTGGAGAGCGAGGTCTTGCCGGTGCCGCCCTTGAAGTTGAGGAAGAGCTGCTTCCTTGGCGCGACCGCGGGCGGGTAGAGGTTCAGCTTGGCGCGCAGGTCCCAGAGATCCTCGGCGGTGTAGTCGTCCTTCTTCAGGGCGGCGGCGAGCTGCTTGGGCGCGATGCCCAGCATGTCCGCGGTGGCCTTGGGGCTGAAGTGGGGCATGTCCATCGGCAGGTCCTCGGGGGGAAAGGGTCAGGCCACGAAGTACTTGTGGCCCCGGCGGACGGCCTGGCCGGCGTGGAGGAGCGCGCTCACGGCCGCGCGGGTGGTGTCGGGCGAAGCGCCGCAGGAGGAGGCGAGCTCCTCGAGCTGGCGGCCGCGAATGGAGCTGCGGAGCTCGCCGAGGACGGCGGCGACCAGCTCGGCGCTGGGCGGCACCGGCGCG
>JBBIOE010000202.1:0-14821 GCA_037443525.1 Archangiaceae bacterium
GTTGGGGCCGGGCGCGTGGCGCGGAACCGAAGGGTGCGCCACCGGGGCGTGCGCGGCCACCGGAGCCTGCACCGCCGAGAGCGCCTGCGCCGACTGGCCACTCACCGGGCGCAGGGTGGGCGGCGGCGAGTCCATGCGCACTTCAGGCAAGGTGGGAATCGACTGCGCGTGCGCGACCTGAACCGGGGCCAACACCGGCGGAGCCATCATCGGAGGCGGCGGAGGAGGCGGCGCGGCCGGCTGGGGCGCGTCGACCTTGAACTGCTGCATGGCCGCGAGCGTCTCTTCGTCCTTGGGGTCGGCCTCCCAGGCCTTGAGCAGGTTCGCCTTGCCCGAGGCGTCGCCGCCCTTGAGCTGCAACGAGCCGGTCAGCCGCAGCGCCGCGCGATCGGCGGGCGCCACCTTGAGGGCCTCCTGCAGCTCCTCCAGCGCCTTCTTGTCCTTCCCCTGCTCCGCGTAGACGCGCGCGAGCAACACGCGCGGATCCGCGACGCTGGGGTGCGCCTTCACGCCCTTCTTGCAGACGACCATCGCTTCCATGAAGCGGCCCATCGCGAGGTAGGCCTCGGCGAGGGGGCGGTAGGCGTCAGAGGACGGATCGGACGCGAACGCGTGTTCCAGCTTCTGGAGCTCGGCCGGGCTCAAGGTCTTCGTAGGGCTGGGAGGCATCGGGGAGAACCGGATTTTTATGTCATCGCAAAGTGGACGAGTCAAACGGCAAAGGGCCCCGGATTTTAGCGTCTTGACACACCCGGGCGCATTCTGTAGTCAGCCGCGCCGCCGGAGCGACGTCGGCAGTACCCGTCTGGGGGTGTAGCTCAGTTGGGAGAGCGTCGCGTTCGCAATGCGAAGGTCAACGGTTCGATCCCGTTCACCTCCACAGATTGATGCCGCTTCGGCGTTCATCGAGGCCCCGCTCTCACCACGAGAGCGGGGCTTCGGTGTTTTCGGAGCCCCAAGAAAGCGCCACTCAGGCCGGCGCGGGCTCGCTGGCGAGGGCCACGGCGTCGGGCGGCGACTCCACCGAAGCGCGGGGCGCCGCCTGGGCCGCCTGAAGCTCGGCGGCCGGCAGCTCGGCGGTGAGATCGAGATCGGCCTCCTCGCCCTGCACCTTCTCCTGCTTCTTCTTGGACGACGCCCCCGAGCGGCAGGTGCGGCACCAGGGCTGATTGCGGATGGCGCCGTCGGCCATCTTCCTCAAGCCGAACATGGCCAAGGGCTTCATGCTCTTGCACTTGAGGCACATCATCGTGATGAGCACCTCGTGGCCATCGGCGTCGAACACCGCCGAGCGGCGCTTCTTGCGGGGCTCCTTCGGGGCCTCCGGGTCCTTCAGCGCCTTGGGCGCGTCCTTCTCCGGAGCCGCAAGGCTCGGCGTCACTTTGTAGAGCACGGTGCCTCCTCCAAAAAAAACCCACGCGTCCCCTAGAAGGGTACCCGAGGGGTCCGACACTTCACTTTCCCGAACTGTTCCAGGAACTTACGGAGAGCCAGGCTGGGCGCCCGGCTTCATGGTGGCGGCGCAGGCGCTGCCGTCGCCCAAGAAGGCCACGCGACCGGACTTGGGCTGCTGGAACGCCTCGCGGTGCTCCTGCCAATAGGTGACCAGCTCGTCGCGGATGTTGTTGCCGCGGCGCTCGCCCAGGTCGACCTGGCCGGGATCGATGGTGTTGAGGAAGGGGCCGAGGCCGTCGCCGCCGCGGGCGAGGAAGTCGGGCATCACGACCTTGTAGTGCTTGTCCTTCTCGATCGGCTTGCCGCCGCTCAGGGTGGCGCCCTTGAAGCGATCGGGCGCGGGGCAGCGATCGAGCTTCACCTCCAGGCCGGAGACCTGGAAGACGCCCTTCCGCGAGCCGAAGGCGGCCGCGAGCATGCGCTCGAGCTGCTCGCCGCTCACCTCGACGGTGGCGACGGTGTTGTCGAAGGGGAAGACCTCGAAGACGGCGCCGTACTTGAGCGGGCCCTTCTTCAGGTCGGCGCGCAGGCCGCCGGGGTTCATGATGGCGATGTCGGCCTTGATCATGTCGCGCATCGAGTCGGCCACCAGGCTGCCGAGCGCGCTCTCGTTCTCGTAGTTGCGGCCGAAGGTGCTGGGCACCGAGAGGCCGAGCTCCTGCTCCTGCAGCTCCTGGAGGCGCTTCTCGGCGGGGCGCATGGCGACCAGCACGTTCTCGTCGGCGGTGATGGTCTGGCCCCGGAAGGTGACGGCCTCCGGCTTCACCACGTCGGCGTGCGGGCGCACGCGGCGCGAGTCGCAGGAGTGGCTGATCTGGTCCTGGGTCTCGCAGATCTCGACGCCGGAGTGGATGGTGGTCAGGTCCTTGACGACCTTGTGGGTGACCGGGTCGACGTAGAGCTCGGTCAGGCCGAAGAAGCGGCCGAGCGCGAAGCTCTCCATCACCGGGGTGCCGTTGACGAAGTGGGAGATCTGCGCGTGGGTGTGGCCGGCGACCACCGCGTCGAGGGTGCCGGGCGGCAGGCTGTTGAGCAGCTCGAAGACCTCGCCGGTGTAGAGGTCGCAGGTCGACACGTCGTGGGGCTTGGTGCAGTCGCCGCAGCGGCCGCCGGCGTGGACCACCGCGATGACCAGCTCCGCGCCGCGCTCGCGCAGCCGCTGCGCCGCGCCCAGGGTCTCCGGGGGCATGGGGCTGAAGCGCAGGGAGGCCACGTTGATGGGCAGCGTGGTGGACGGCGTCTGGGGCGTGGTGAGGCCGATGATGCCGATCTTGACGCCCTTGCGCTCGATGAGCACGGTGCCGTCGCCGGGGAGCCACGAGGGGCGCAGGCCGGTCGACTCGACGTAGATGTTCGCCGAGAGCATGGGGAAGCGCGCCTGCGCCAGCCGGGCCTTCAAGGCGCCGAACGGATCCATGTCGGGCTGGGTGGCGGCGGAGATCGGGCCCACCGGGCCGTAGTCGAACTCGTGGTTGCCGATGGCGGCGGCGTCGAAGCCGAGCAGGTTGAAGGCGTCGATGACCACCGAGCCCTCGGTGTTGTTCGACATCAGCGTGCCCTGGAAGAGGTCGCCGGCGTCGACCAGGACGACGCCGCCCGGGTTGTCCTCGCGCAAGATCTTCAAGTAGGCGGCGAAGGTGGGCGCGCCGCCGGCCTTGATGTCGCCGTTCTTGTAGGTGTCGCTCTGGCCCATCACCCAGCCGTGCCAGTCGTTGGTGCCGACCAGCGTGAGGCGGATGGGCGCGGCGCCCTTGGCGCCAGTCGCGGTGGTGGACGATTCCGTGGCCGTCCTGCAACTGACGGTCGAGACGAGGACGAGAAGAGCGAGGCGTTTCATGGTTCGTTCCGCGACCGGCGACGGCGTGCGAGGAGGGCGGAGATCACCACAACCGCAGCCGGAAGCAACGGGCTTGGGAGGCCGCACCCGCACGGCCTGGGCGGCGCCACGTCGCCGCCGGGGTCGCCCATCGGTATCCCCGTGGAGCCCGAGACCTGCCCGCCGTCGCGGCCAACCCCCCCGTCGGGCAGGCCGGCGTCGGGAGGTGGGGTGACCGGCGGGAGCGGCAAGGCCGGCACGGCGGCGGCGGCCTCGGCGAGGCCGGCCAGCTTGTAGTTGGCGCCGCCGGGGGCGTTCGGGTCCTGCAGCGCGAGGAGGCCCCGCGGGAACCCGTCGACGGCGTCGGTGGTCACGGCGAGCCGCTGGCAGCCGGTGACGGCGCCGGAGCCGGGGCCGGTGCCTCCGTCCAGGCTCACCGAGAAGCGCGCCACCGCGGTCAGCGAGCTTTGGCCGACGTCGTAGGCGATGATCTCGTTGGTGAGCGGCACGCTGACCAACAGCACGTGGCCCTGGCTGAGACGGTAGAGGGCCAGGCCCGAGGGCAAGCCGCCGAGGGCGCCGCCGTCGAGGGGCTCGATGACCGCCGCGGGCACGGTCGGATCGTCGAGGAGGACCTGGACGATGCCCAGCTGAGGGATGGCGGCGAACAGCCGCCGGCTCTGGTCGTCGGCCACCATCGCCGTGGGCGCGTTCGGCAGGTTGACGTCCGAGGCGTTCGACGCGACGTAGCGGCCCTGGCCGTCGTCGGAGAGGGTGACGCGGGAGAGCTTGCCGGTGCCGGTCTCGAAGATGGCCTCGAGGCCACCGTCGGGGGCGAGCGAGAGCGCCAGCACGCCCGGGGCGACGGTGGTGTTGAGGTTGCCCATGACGGCGTTGGAGAGCTGGCCGTCGGCGCCGACGCCCATGACGTAGAGCTGCGCGTTCACGAAGCCGGTGGCGACGACGAGGTCGCGCGGCGCGGTGGGGCTCGGCAGCCCGGTGATGGCGGCGACGCCGTGCACGATGCCGGTGGAGACGTTCTGGGTGAGCCCACCGTCGAGCGCGAACACCGAGAGGTTCGTGCCCAGGGTGCTCCCGGCGACGATGCGGGCCGCGCCGCCGTCGGCCCCGGAGCGCGCGATGGCCACCGGCCCGGCGGAGACGCCCTGCGGCGCCGTCTCGACCTGCCACGGCACCTGCGCGCTCGCGGCCACGGCGATGAACAGACTCGAGTACCCCAGCGCCCTCGACGTTCCCATGTGGTCACCCCTGATGTGAGGAGCCGACCATTAGTCCGTCGCGAGGGCGGCGTCGAGGCGCGCCGTCTTCGCTACTGGCAGGCGCCCGCGGAGCAGGTCTTGGCCACGGCGCAGATCTTGCCGGCGCAGTCGGGGTCCGCGCAGTCGACGAGCCCGTCGCCGTCGTCGTCGAGGCCGTCGCCGCACCGAGACTCGGGCGGGAAGCAGCTGCCGAAGAAGGCGCCCGCGTCGGAGCCGCCCGCGTCGGGAGCGCCGGCGTCCAGGGCGCCTCCGTCGGCCAGGCCGCCGTCGACGACCCCCGCGTCGCAGGGGCCGCAGTCGAGAATGGAGCCGCAGCCGTCGCCGGTGATGCCGCAGCGCAGGCCTTGGGCCTGACAGGTCACCGGGGTGCAGCCACCGTCGCAGGGGCCGCAGTCGAGGAGGCCGCCGCAGCCGTCGCTGGCGAGGCCGCAGCGCAGGCCCAGGGCCTGGCAGTCTTTCGGCGTGCAGGCGCCGCCGTCGCAAGCGGGGCCGCAGGTCAAGACGCCGCCGCAGCCGTCGCTGGCGAAGCCGCAGGTCTGCCCCTGCTGCTGGCAGGTCCGCGGGTCGCACGGCGCGCCGCCGTCGAGAGGCTGGGTGAGGCCGCAGTGGAGCGTGGAGCCCCCGACGGTGAGGCACACCGCGCCCAGGCACGCCGAGTCGCGGCAGTCGATCTCGCCGTTGGAGTCGTTGTCGAGGCCGTCCTGGCAGTCGGTCTCGGCGCAGGCGCTGGCGCGGCAGGTCGCGCCGGGGGCGCAGGCGTGACCGCAGGTGCCGCAGTTCTTCGGGTCGGTGGCGAGCTCGAAGGTCTCGTCGACCGCGCCGTTGCAGTCGTCGTCGAGGCCGTTGCAGGTCTCCGCGGTGGGCTGCTTCGTCTGCACGCACACCACAAAGCCGACGGCGCAGGCCCTCTCGCCGGCCTTGCAGACTCCAGGCGAGCCGGTGTCGCAGGCGTCGCCCTGGCCCTGGAAGCTCTCGTCCACCCGGCCGTCGCAGGTGTCGTCGAGGCCGTTGCAGCTCTCGTCGGCGACGCAGGTGCCGGCCTTGAAACAGAGCGCGCCGCCGGCGAACTGGGCGTGGCACTCGTAGCCCTGGCCGCAGTCGGCGTCGGTGGCGCAGGAGTAGCGGCCCTGGTTCGGGTCGGACCGGGTGGCGCAGTTGAGCAGGAACAGCGGAGCGAGCGCGAGGACGAGGCGGCGCATCAGAAGTGCCCTCCGACGACGAAGCCACCACCGCCGGGGGTCACGGCGGGGGTCACCTGCACCGCGCCGTCTGGGGCGTTCGCGTCCATCACCAGCGAGGCGATGCTGGCGGCGAGGCCGAGCACCCCGACGCCCAGGGCCACGTTGGCGACGAGGGCGTTCTGCCGGGCGGAGAGCGCCTGGGCGCGCGTGCCCTGGTAGATGCCGGTGGCCGGGTCGTAGCCGTCCTGCAGCTTCTGGTCGGCGGAGCGCGCGGTGAGGCCGAAGTACGCGCCGGTGCCGAGCGCGGCCACGGTGACGCCGCCGAGGATCCACGTCCGCGGCGAGACCGCGAGGGGCTTGCCGGTGGCCTGGCCTTCGCCGGGCTTGCCCAGCGGGGGAATGACCTCCTCGTCGGGGATGGCGCCGGGGATGAGGAGCAGCTTGAAGGTCTCCTTGGTCTCCTGGTTCGCCTCGACGGCCATCAGCCGGGAGATGGGCAGGTACTTGGGCTTTTCCAGCTTCACCTCGTACTTGCCGGGCCGGAGGGTGAGCGTCACCGGCGCGACGCCGATGAACTCGCCATTGACCGTCACCTGGGTGTTCTTGACGGTGGAGTCGACCACCAGGGTGCCGCGGGCCTCGCGCTCGCCTCGCAGCAGCGGGGGCACGGCCTGCTGCACGTCCTTCTGGAAGCGGCGGGCCGCGATGAGGATCGGCCGATCGACGTCGGCGATGACCGCCAGGGTGTCGAGATCGACGAGCCAGAGCTTGAGCAGGTAGTTCCGGTCGTCCTTGGCGAGGAGCCCGAGCACCGCCTTCTTGGCGCCCAGCCCCTGGAGGTACTGCGCCGCGCACCCCACCTTGCCCGCGCACTTCCTCAGCTCGGTGTACTTCTTGTCGTCGAGCTTCTTCCGGAGCTCCTCGGGCCCCAGCACCGCGTACTTCTGGGCGCGGGCCTCCTCGACCAGCGCCCGGGTCACCTGCCCCGCCAGCCCCACCAGGGCGTCGACCGACTCGGTGTCCACGATGGCCAGGCTCTCGCCGGACGCGGAGGCGACGAGCGCGAGCAACGCTGGCGTGACGAGCATCATGCGCGCGAACATACCCGCCCGATGGCGCCAGTCGAGGACGACGACAGCCTGGAGGACGACGCCGGCCCCGGCGACGCGACGGAGAGCTCGAGCGACGTCGTCGAGCTCACCTACGTCGTGGAGCCGAACTACGCCGGCTGGCGCCTCGACAAGTACCTCTGCGAGAAGATTCGCCGCGCCTCGCGCACCCGGGTGCAGGAGATCATCGCCAACGATCTGGTGTCGGAGCGGAGGCTCAAGGCCTCCACGCCGGTCTGGCCGGGGCTGACCTTTCGCGTGCGGCGGCGCATGCTGAAGGAGCCCACCGTCCCCAGCGCCGAGGCGATTCGGATCGTCTTCGAGGACGAGTGGCTCCTGGTGGTGGACAAGCCCGCGGGGCTGCCGATTCACCCCACCGCGCGCTACCACCACGGCACGCTGGTCACGCAGCTCAAGGCACGCTTCGGCGACTCGTTCAAAGCCGACCCGGCGCACCGGCTCGATCGCGAGACCTCGGGCCTCGTGGTGTGCGGGAAGACGCTCGCCGCGAGCCAGCGCCTCACCGCTGCCTTCGCCACCGGGGCGGTGGAGAAGGAGTACCTCGCGGTCGTCGAGGGCCACCCGCCCAAGGACGGCTTCGACGTCGACGCGCCCATCGCCGAGGGCACGCCGCTCATCCGCATCGCGGTGCGCATCGACCGGGCGCAGGGCAAGCCGGCGCAGACCGAGTTCACGGTGGTGGAGCGCTTCGAGCGCGGGGCCGAGCCCTTCGCCCTGCTGCGCTGCCGGCCGCTGACCGGGCGCCAGCACCAGATTCGGGTTCACGCGCAGGCCGCCGGGTTCCCGCTGGTGGGCGACAAGATGTACGGGCCGGACCCGGGCTACTTCGATCGCTTCTCCAAGCGCTGCCTCGAGCCCGAGGCCTGGGCGCGGCTGAGGCTCCCGCGTCACGCGCTGCACGCCGCCACGCTCTCGTTCGAGCACCCCGGCACCGGCCTGGCGCTCACCTTCCAGTCGCCGCTGGCCCCCGATCTGGAGGCCTTCCGATCGGGGCGCTGAAGGGAGTCGCCCGCACCCCACCCCAAGGGCCGCGACCCGGGGCTGAGGCCCGAAAGCAGAGCGGCGACGGCGCGTTGACGCTGGCACCCCGCGTGCTCCGTGCGGCCCGGTGACGTCCTGGGCCACGGCCCCACGAGGCAGGCGATGACGACGACGCTCGAGCTCATGGCGCAGCCGAAGGCCAGCGGTCCGCGGACGGTGCTGGTGGTGGACGACGATCGCGACATCCGGGTGATGCTGAAGACCTTCCTCGCCACCGACGGCTTCACGGTGCTGATGGCGGAGGGGGGCGACGAGGCGCTCGAGCTGCTCTACCGGCACGAGGTGGACCTGCTGCTGCTCGACGTGCGCATGCCGGGGATGAGCGGCATCGAGGTGTGCCGGCGCATTCGCACCGACGCGGCGCGGGCGCGGCTGCCGGTGGTCTTCCTCACCGCCGACGGCCGGGAGAGCGATCGCGAGCTGGAGGGGCTGGAGGCGGGCGGCGACGAGTTCCTGCACAAGCCGGTGTCGCGGCGGGCGCTTTTGGCGCGGGTGAAGAACCTCCTCCGCCTGGCGGACTCCGATCGGGAGCGAAGCCTCGCGGCGCAGACCTCGCAGCAGGAGAAGCTCGCCAGCATCGGTCAGGTGGCGGCGGGGGTGGCGCACGAGCTCAACAACCCGCTGGCCTTCGTGCTGTCGAACCTGGAGACCCTGCGCGACTACCTCGCCGATCTGACCGGGGTGGTGCGCGCGTGGCACGCGGGGCCCGGGGAGGGCCAGGCCGCGGAGGCGGCGGTGGGCCTCGAGGCGCTGCTCGCCGACGCGGGCCCCCTGGTGGACGAGACGGTGGAGGGCGGCCGGAGGGTGCGCGCCATCGTGCAGGAGCTCAAGACCTTCGCCCGCGCCGACAGCGACACGCTGGAGGTGGTCGATCTGGCCGACGTGGTGAAGTCGACGCTGCTGCTCACCGAGCGGGAGGTCTTGCGCGTGGCGACCCTGTGCAAGTCGCTCGAGCCGGCCTGCGTCGAGCAGGCGTCGCGGGCGCGGCTGCACCAGCTGATGCTGAACCTCATCGTCAACGCCATGCACGCGGTCGAGGCGCGGGCCGCGACGACCGGCGAGCGTCACGCCATTCGGGTGACCACGCGCACCGAGGGGCCGCACGCGGTGCTGGAGGTGGCGGACACCGGCTGCGGCATTCCGCGGGAGAACCTGGAGAAGATCTTCGCGCCTTACTTCACCACCAAGCCGCTCGGGGTGGGCACGGGCCTGGGGCTCTCGGTGAGCCGCATGGTGGTGGAGAAGCTCGGGGGCACCATCGAGGTGACGAGCACGGTGGGCGTGGGCACGACCTTCCGGGTGCGCATTCCCCGCGTGCGCGGAGAGACGGCGCCGCGCGAGCTCCTCACGTCGTCAGCGGCGTGAGGTACTTCCCGCTGAAGCAGGCGGAGCAGAAGGTGTTGCCCTCGACGTCTCCGGCGGCGGCGTGCACGCCGGCGAGCGACAGGTAGGAGAGCGAGTCGGCGGTGACGTACTTGGCGATCTCGTCGACGGAGTGCGAGGCGGCGATGAGCTCGTGCCGGCTCGGGGTGTCGATGCCGTAGAAGCAGGGCCAGGCGGTGGGCGGGCTGGAGATGCGCAGGTGCACCTCCCGGGCGCCGGCGGACTTGAGCATCTTCACGATCTTCCGCGAGGTGGTGCCGCGCACGATGGAGTCGTCGACCACCACCACCCGCTTGCCCTCGAGGCTACTGCGCACCGGCGCGAGCTTGAGCTTCACCCCGAAGTGGCGAATGGACTGCTGCGGCTCGATGAAGGTGCGGCCGACGTAGTGGCTGCGAATGAGGCCCACGTCGTAGGGGAGCCCGGCCGCCTCCGCGTAGCCGATGGCGCTGGCGATGCCGGAGTCGGGGACGCCGATGACCACGTCGGCGGCCGCGGGCGCCTCGCTGGCGAGGCGGCGGCCGAGCTCCTTGCGCACGCCGTAGACCGAGCGGCCGAAGACCACCGAGTCGGGGCGGGCGAAGTAGATGAGCTCGAAGATGCAGCGGCCGGGCGTCTTCTTCTCGAAGGGGAAGCTGGAGTGCAGGCCGGTCTCGTCGATGATCAGGCACTCGCCGGGCTCCACCTCGCGGATCACCTCGGCGTCGATGAGCTCGAGGGCGGTGGTCTCGCTGGCCACCACGAAGGCGTTCTTCACCCGTCCGAGCACCAGCGGCCGGAAGCCGATGGCGTCGCGCACCGCGATGAGCTTCTTCTCCGAGAGGAAGAGCATGGAGAAGGCGCCGTCGAGCTGGCGCAGGGCCTCGGTGACGCGGCCCTCGAAGGAGTCGGCCTTCGAGCGGGCGATGAGGTGCACCACGTTCTCGGTGTCGGAGTCGCTCTGGTAGATGGCGCCGGCGTTCTCCAGGCCCCGGCGGGTGGCGTCGGCGCCGACGAAGTTGCCGTTGTGCGCGACCGCGAGCTGGCCGCCCAGGAAGGAGACCGCCAGGGGCTGGGCGTTCTTCAGGTGGCTCGCCCCGGCGGTGGAGTAGCGCACGTGGCCGATGGCCGCCGAGCCGGGGAGCGCCTCCAGCACGGTGGAGGTGAAGACGTCGGCCACGTGGCCCATGGCGCGGTGCGAGCGCAGGGTCTGGCCGTCGGAGGCGACGATGCCGGCCGACTCCTGCCCGCGGTGTTGGAGCGCGTGGAGGCCGAGGTAGGCCAGGTTGGCCGCCTCATCGTGACCGAAGATGCCGAACACTCCGCACATGCAATTGCTCCGGGGGGTGGGGCGGACGAGGTTGGGGCATAACCGGTTGCCGCGGCCTTATCCATCCGCGCGGAGGGCCTCGGGTAGGTAGAGTGCGCGGCGGTGAAGAAGCGGCGGCTGATCATCCTCTCCGTGGTGGTGGTGGCGCTCCTCGGGCTGTGGGCGTGGGCCTCACGAGATCGCTGCGGCGAGTGGGCCCCGACGCCGCCCGGGCTGGTCGGCGTGGCGCGCGCGCACGGGCCGCTCAAGGTGGGCGTGGGGAAGGTCGCGCTGGCCCCTGCCTTTCCGGTGACGGTGGGCGGGTACCGGCCGCCGCGGTCGAGCGCGAGCGCGACGGAGGGCGAGTTGGCGGCCCGGGCCTTCGCGGTGGAGGTCGGCGGCCAGCGGGTGGCGGTGGTGTCTTTGGACACGCTGCTGGTCACCCAGGCGATCGCGGAAGGCGTCCGCGCGGGGCATTCGCTACCCGTCTGGGTGGTGGCCGAGCACTCGCACAGCTCGCTGGGCGGGTACGACCGGCGGCCGGTCGCCGAGGTGGCGGCGCTGGGGGCGTTTCGCGAGGAGGACGAGCAGGCGGTCATCGCGGCCGGGCGCGCCGCGCTGGAGCAGGCCCTGGGCTCGTCGTGGTCGGCGAAGCTGGAGGTGGCGCGGGGGCGCGCGGAGAAGCTGATCGTCGCGCGCACCGGAGAGGAGGCCGACACCGAGCTGACGCGGGTGCGCTTCGTGGGCAACGAGCGCTCGGCGCGGGTGCAGTGGCTCTTGGCCTCGGGGCACCCCACCACCGTGCCGCGGGGGACGGTGAAGCTCGACGCCGACTGGCCGGGGCGGGTGGCGGCGGCGGGGGAAGATGCGGGGACGGTGACGCTGGTCTCGCAGGGCGCGGGTGGGAACGCCTCCATCGACTTCACGGTGGGTCAAAAGACCGACGACGCCGCGGCGGCGATGGAGAAGGCGTTCTCGGAGCTCGAGGTGACGTCGACGGACGAGGAGGTCGATCTGGCCTATGGCCTGGCGCGGGTGGGGCTGCCGCGCCCCGATGGCTCACGGCTGGTGCCCGGCTTCCTCGCCGCGGTGGTGGAGAACGCGCTCTGCGACCAGGCGGAGCACGAGGTCGAGGTGGGCGTCTTGCGGCTGGGGCCGGTGTCCTTCCTCTTCGTCCCCGGCGAGGCGGCGAACATGGCGGGGGCGGTGTTGCGCGAGCAGGCCGGCGCCACGCGGGTGGTCTCGAACGCCAACGGCTACATCGGGTACTTCGAGACCGACGCCGCGGTGCGGAACGGCTGGGGCGAGGCGGCGCACCAGTACTTCGGGCCGGAGCTCGTCACCCAGCTGGCGCAGGCGGCGCGGCTGGCGGGGAGCGCGGCGGGGACGCAGGCGGTGCGGTAGGCGCAGGCGCCGCGGTGGAGCGCGACCTACTTCGTCGGCGGCGCGTCGCCCTGCGGCTCGGCGGGAGGCTCGTCGCCCTCGGGCTTGTCCCCCGGCTGCCCGTCGTCGGCGCGCGCGGGCGGCGGCGGGGGCTCGGCCTTGGCCGACCCGCCGCGCACGTCGATGCGCTTGCCGCCCTCGAGCTCGAGCTCGAGCAGGTCTTGCTCCCAGCTCGAGCCGGCCTTGTGGCTCTTCCCGCGCAAGACGCCCTTCCCCTTCGAGCCGGAGACCGGCGCCTCGAACTCCAGCGTGCCGGCGCCGTTCTGCTCGTTGAAGGAGACGTTGCGCATCATGCCCACCTCGACGGGCGAGCCGAGGGCCGCCTGCACCTCGGCGTTGGTGGTGACCTCCTTCACCGCCTCGAGGTAGGCGACGCTGTTCTTCACCGCCGCGGTGGCCGTGAAGTAGGTGAAGGCCCCGAAGCCTCCACAGCACAGCACCATGGTGAGGCACCCACCGCCCAGCACCCAGTACCAGTTGCGCTTGAACCACCCCGGCTGCTGCGCGGGCTCTTGCGGATTCGGCGTCATGTTCCCCTCCCTCGTGCTGCGGTGTCAGTCGAGCTGGATCTTCGACTTCTTCTTGCGCTTCTTGAACAACAGCGCCGTGCGGCCGAGCTCCTGGGCCACCAAAGCCCCGGTCTCCTTGGCGAGCGTCTCCACCGCCTTGGCGCGCCCCTCGCGCTCGTCCGCGATGCGAATCTTGATGAGCTCGTGGTCCTCGAGCGCCTGGCTGGTGGCGGCCACCACGCCGGGCGTCACGCCCTCGTCGCCCACCTGCACCACCGCCGAGAGGTGATGCCCGAGCGCGCGCAGCTTTCGCCGCTGCTTCCCGGTGAGCTCACCGGGCGCCCGCGCCTTGGGCTCCGCCGCCGCCGTGGGCTCCGCCGCCTGCTCCGTCTTCTTCTTCGCCGCCATCGCCCCTCACTTCACTTCATCGACCGCAGCTCGCGCGCGCAGTCGATGTTCTTTGGATCGAGCTTCGCGCACTTCTCGAAGTTGGTCTTCGCCGTCTTCAGGTCGCCGGTGAGCTTGGCCATCATGCCGATGAAGAAGTACGCGTTCGCGCAGTTCGCGTTCTTCTTCAGGCACACGTTCAGGTCCTTCATCGCCTCGGCCTGCCCGGCCTTCTTGTCGGAGGTGGTGAAGAACTTCGCGTAGCCGCGCCAAGCGTAGTACTCGCCCTCCTCGGGGTTGCCCTTGATGGCGTCGTCGAGCATCGCCAGCGCCTCGGGGAACTTGCGCGCCTTCACCAGAATGGAGCCCTTGGTGAAGTGCTCCTCGGCGGCGAAGATGGCGCCCACGTCGACCTTCTCGCCGGTGCCGCCCGCGGCGAGCTCGGCGAGGTAGTCGGCCTTGGCCTTCGCGTCGGACAGCACGCGGTTCGCCTCGACGATGCGGGCGAACACGTCGGCGCGGGCCTTGGCGTAGGGCTCGGGCGCGTTCGGCGGCACCGTGTCGGGGTGATAGAGCCGCGCCGCCTTCAGGTAGGCGGTCTTCGCCGCGCCGGCGTCGGCTTCCTTGGCGAGGCCGAGCACCTCGAAGTGCGTCTGCTTCTTCATCGTCTCGATCAGCGCGGCGAGCTTCTTGGTCTCGGCGTCGAAGTTCACGGCGGCGGCGGGCGCGGAGGGCGGAGCCGAGGCCGGCGCGGCGGGCTGCATCACCGGCGGGGCCTTGGGCGCGGCGGCGGGCGCGACCACCGGGGGGGCCAGCTTGGGAGGGCCTCCGGGGAACGACGGCGCGGCGGGCTTGGCGGCGGCCGGAGCGATGGGGGGGGCGGCGGGCGGCGGAGCCTTCACCGCGGCCACCACCGGAGGGGGCGCGACGATGGGAGGAGGCGGCGCGGCGGCGGGCGGCGGCGCGCTCACCCCGGAGGCCGAGGTCTTGGCGGCGCCGGACAGGTACGGCGAGTTGGGTGGGGGAGCCAGGGCGCCGGAGGCGAAGGAGACGAGGTCGCAGTCCTTCAGGACCCACGCGGTGCGGATGATGACGTCGGCCTCGGCGGCGTGCTGCACCGCGAGCTGGTGCACCGAGGAGACGCCGTCGAACCAACCGTAGGCGCGCGTCTCCTGGGGCTTGAGCTTCATGTCCTCGACCTTCACCGCGCCGCCGGTCTTCATGACCGGCAGGTCGAAGGACTCACCCAGGCGCCGCCGCGCGTCGGGGCCGGACAGCTTGCGGAGCTGATCCATGAACAGGCCCCACTTGTTGCCGAGCGGCATGGCCTTGTTGGCGGGCAGCTCCTTCCCCTCCCAGGAGAAGGTGCCGAGCTCCGCGAGCAGCGCGTGGCCGAGGAGCAGCGAGGCCCGCTCGGCGAGCTGGGCGAAGGCGGTGCTGGGGTTGATGAGCCCCAGGCCGAAGAGCGCCGGCACGAGCTCGCCGCCGAAGCGCTCCTTCTCGGCGTCGGCCTTGGCGATCTGATCGGGCGTGGCGAGGCGGCTGGAGAGGAGGAAGGCCTGGAGCGAGTCCTGCGGGTGGGTGGAGTCGACGAACTCGGGGTTGCCCTTGCGGAAGTGAACGTGGAGCTCGCGATCATTGAGCTTCACGACGAGCAGCCCGGTCAGGTCCTGGCAGCCGGCGAGGAAGTAGAGGCGCAGCGGCGAGGTGGTGGCGAGGTTGCCGAGGGGCGGAATCGTGGTGGGCGCGAGGCCCGCCGCGACGAACGAGGCCGCGCGCCTGACCGCCGAGGGCGTGGAGGCGGCGGGTGCCTCGGGCGCGGGGGCGGCGGGGGCAGCGGCTCCGGGAGGGGACGCGGCGTTGACTTCGCAGGCCAGCAGGAACCCGGCGCAAGTCAACACCCCTGCC
>JBBIOE010000203.1:0-14818 GCA_037443525.1 Archangiaceae bacterium
CCCTTCGACGGGCTCAGGGCAGGCTTCGGTGCCGATGCCTCGTGCATCGACACCCGAATCGCTTCGGTCTCGTCCGCCTCGCGACGGCCGGGGAACCTGTTCGGTGCTCTAGGCGAGGCGAATGGTGCGCTTGTGGCTGTGCAGCGCCACCTCGAGCTCGGACGGGCGGACGAGGTGATGACCGGTCAAGGCTTCGAGCCAGGCGAGGCCGCGGCCTTTGGGCAGAAGTGGAGCGCCGAGCTCGACCCCTGCCTCGACGGGGAGCGAGAGGTGGGCGCGGAGCGCGCGCTCGAGGCGGCACTGAGCGCCGGCGAAGGAACGGTAGAGCGCCACCAGGGCCGCGAGGCGAGCGGCGGCGAGGCGCCGGTCGCCGCCGATCGCGTAGCCCCCCTCGCCGAGCTCGAGAAGCGCGACGAGGGCCGCGGTGCTCTCGCTCGGCTGGGCGGCGCCCGAGGCCCACCGGTCCACCGCGCCCGCCAGGGCGTTGGTTTCGGTCGCGCTTGCTGCGGCGAGGAGCGGGCCCGCGGCGCGCGCCGGCACCAGCGGAGGTCTTCGCGCCAGCTCCGCGCGCCGATCGCCGAGCCGGTCGGCCATCACGTGGTTCTTCGGCAACAGCTCCACCGCGCCGTCGAGGAGCGCGGCCTCGGCGGCTTCGTCGACCAGCCTCCACGAGAGGGCGATGCGGGCCTGCGCCGCCAGGAGCTCGGCGACGCCGGCGCGCCGGGCCTCGACCGGCGCCGGCGGCGGGGTGGCGTCGAGCAAGATTCGAGTCAGCGCGGTGAGGTGCTCGGTGGGGCCGGCGCAGGCTTCGCTCGGGCCCAAGAGCAGCCGGTGCTCGCGCACGAACGCCAGGAAGGAGGAGGCGGTGGGCTCGAGCGGCGCCGCCCGGGCCTCGTGCTCGAGCACGGCGAGGAGCGCCGAGTAGTAGCCGGCGGCGAGCTTGTAGCCGGCCGCGATGGGCGCGGGGAGCGGCGCGCGCGAATCAGCCTGGAAGAGCAACGCCAGCGACGGCGCCGCGAGGAGATCGAGCAAGGCGCGCAGCATCGCCTCCCACCGGGGGAGCGGGCCGAGCATGCCGCGGAAGCCCGCCACCCGAGCCGCCGCGGCCGGGAAGTGCCGCAGGAGCTGCTCGAGCGCCGAGGCGTTCATCGGCCGGCCCCGCCGCTCGTCGTGGTACGGGCAGGCCACCAGCTCCATCGGCACCCCGTGCTTGGTGAGGCTCGGCGCGCGGCGCTCGTGGAGCGGTCGGCCCTCGGCGTCGAGCACGTCGTCGAGCCCGAACACCAGGGCGCACAGCGACCACGGAGCTCCGGAGCGAGCAGCGTCGAGCAACCGGTACATCGGTCGAGCATCTCGCAGGCGAGCTCCCCGTCGCCCTGCCCGCTCGGCCACTCGCGTTGTCCGGAAGGACACGCCCCTGTCCGGTCGGACAGTCGCTCGTTGATGCAGGTCATTGTCCGATGCTCGCCGCACGTGAGCACGAAACTCGAGACCCTGTTCGACAGGGGGGGATGGAGCTGGGACGGCAGCACGACGTCCCGGATAAACGAAATTGACTGGCCGGGGCATGAAGCTCCGCGAAGTGACGCCGATGAGGGTTCCGTGACCGCCGTCGACTGGGAGCATCTCGGAGTTCAGCTGCTGGAGCGCGAGCGCCGGCCCGTCCTGGTCGTCGATCTCGCGGGCCACGTGATGCGCACGAACCGCGCCTTCCTCTTTCTCCTGGCCGACGGCGCGCGGACGCACGGCGTGAACGTGGGCGACGAGTGGCTCGACGAGGTCTCGAGACCGCGCTTCGACGACGCGCTGGCCCGGGCGGGCGCGGGCGAGCGGGTGACGGTGACGCTCACCTTCACCAACACCGTGTACCCCGTCGATCTGGTGCTGGAGCTGGTGCGGCTCGGCGACGGGCCGTCGCGCGCGGTGATGGCGGTGATGATCGACGCGGTCTCACGCGAGGCCGAGGTGCCGCTGCGGCCGGCCACCGGCTTCCTCTACGAGGTGAGCCTCGACGAGTCGCGGCCGACGGTGCTCAAGCGCATGCTCGGCTCGGAGGCCCACCCGGTGCGCGGCATTCCCGGGCGCCCGTGCTGGGAGCAGGTCTTCGGTCGCCACGACGAGTGCCCGGAGTGCCCCTTGCGCGGGTTGGGCCCAAACGACCGCGGCACGGCGGTCTCGCCCTCGGGGCCGGGCGGGTTCTCCCCGGTGGTGCTGGCGGCGCACCGGCACGGAGACTCGGCCATCGTCAGCGCGGTGCCGATCGGCAACGACGTCTACGACGGGCTGATCAAGGCGAAGATCGATCACCTCGCCACCGAGGCGAACCTCACCGCCCGGGAGCGCGAGATGCTGTCGCTTCTGCTCATGGGCCGCTCGCTGGAGGAGCTCGCCCTGGCGACGGGGCTGACGCAGCGCACCGCGAAGTACCACCAGCAGAAGCTGCTCAAGAAGATCGGCGCCGACTCGCGCGTCGATCTCGCCCGGCTGATCCTGTGACGACCCCCGTCGACATCCTCATCGTCGAAGACGAGGCCATCTTCGCCATGGATCTCGAGGGCCTGCTGACCAGCCTCGGCCATCGGGTGACGGGCATCGCCGACTCGGCCGCCCTGGCGGTCTCCTTGACTCGCCAGAAGCGGCCGGGGCTCGTGCTGATGGACGTTCGGCTGCGCGGCTCGACCGACGGCATCGACGCGGCGCGGGAGATCGGCGTGCGCTTCGACACCCCGGTGGTCTTCGTCTCCGGGAACTCGGACGAGGCCACGGTGGCGCGCGCGAGCACGGCGATGCCGTTCGGTTTCGTCATCAAGCCGGTCGAGCAGCACGCGCTGGGCGCCGTCATCGAGACGGCCCTCGCCCGCTACGGCGTCTACCGCCGCATCGAGGCCAGCAAGCACTTGCTCATGACGACCATCGAGAGCTTCCCCGAGGGGGTGGTGGTGCTCGACCGCGAGGCGAAGGTGGCCTTCCTGAACCACGCCGCGCAGGTGCTGCTGGGCTGCCACGCGGTCGAGGCCGTCGGCCGCCCGTACGACGAGATCCTCCGGCGCCTCGACCCCGGGAAAGACGCCTTCCCGGGTCAGCTCTCGGTGGCGTTGGCCGGTGGACCGGTGGTGCGGCTGACGGGGGCCGTGCTGGCACGGCGCGACGGCATGACCTCGACCGTGCACGGGACGCTGGCGCCGATCATCGACGAGGGCGCGGTGACGGGCGCCGTGCTCCTTCTCCGCGCCGCGGACGCCCCGTGAGCGCCGTTCCGCCCTCGAGCGCCTCGCCGACCGAGGGCGAGCGCGCGCCGCGCAAGGACCCAGCGGTCGACCTGTCCACCCGGCTGGAGCTCCTCGAGACGGCGGCGGGGATGCTCCACGCGGGCATCTGGGAGCGCGACCTGCTCGTCGATCAAGGCTGGTGGTCGGTCGAGATGCGACTCCTCTTCGGGCTCGAGCGCGAGGGGGGGGCGGTCACGCGGAGCGGCTTCCTTTCGCTCGTTCACCCGGAAGATCGCGACCGGGTCGGTACGACGATCGCGCGGCTGGTCGAGGGCCCCGCCTCGGCCCCGGCGCGCCTGAGGTTCGCGATCGTCCGCCCCTCGGGGGAGACGCGCTGGGTGGAGATGCTCGTGCAGGTGAGGCGGGACGCCGGCGGGCGCGCGGTGCGCCTGGCGGGGGTCGTCATCGATCGCACCGAGCTGCACCTGGCGGGGCTGCGGTCGGCCGAGCGCGAGCACCGCTACCAGACCGTGGTCGAGCAGGCCGCCGACGCGATCTTCCTCGCCGACGGCGACGGTCGCCTCGTCGACGCCAACCCGGCGGCCTGCCGCCTCGTCGGCTATTCGCGCGAGGAGCTCACCCGGCTCCACGTCACCGACGTCTCCCCGCCGGACTGGAACCAGGGCCAGGCACCCTCGTTCGAGCGGCTGCGCCACGGCGAGACGGTGCGCTCCGAGCGGCGGTTCAGGCGCAAGGACGGCACGATGGTGGTGGGCGAGATCGCCTCCCAGATGCTCTCCGACGGGCGCATGGAGGGCATCGTGCGCGACGTCACCGAGCAGCGGCAGGCCGAGGAGGCGCTCCGCTGGAGCGAAGCCCACTACCGGAACCTCTTCGAGAACGCGCCGGTGGCCATCTTCCGCACCCTCATCGACGCCAGCCTGCTCCCGCTCGACGTGAACCGGCGCTTCTGCGAGCTGGTGGGCGAGACCAGGGAGCGGGTGCTGGCGCGCACCAGCGTCAGTTGGTGGGCCGACCCGGCGGAGCGGGACCAGTTCGTGCGACTCGTCCGCGAGAGGGGCAGCGTGGACGGCTTCGAGGGCACGGTCGTCACCGCGCGCGGCGAGCCCCGGCGCGTGCTCGCGTCGGCGACGCTCTACCCGGAGCACGGCTACCTCGAGGGCACCATCGTCGACGTCACCGAGCGCACCCGGCAGAGCGAGGCGGTGCGGGCGTCGCTGCGCGAGAAGGAGGTGCTGCTCGAGGAGGTGCACCATCGCGTGAAGAACAACCTGCAGCTCGTCTCAAGCCTCCTCAACCTGCAGGCCTCGAAGGAGGAGGACCCGCGCCTGGTGGCGCTCTTGCGGGCGAGCCAGAACCGCGTGGCGGCGATGGCGCTGGTGCACCAGCACCTCTACCAGGCGGGCGACCTGTCGAAGGTCTCCTTCGCGATGCACTGCCGCGACATCGTGGAGTCGATCTGCCGCTCGCACGGCGTCGCCCCGGAAGCGGTGGAGGTCGACGCCCGCGACGAGGTGCCGCTCCCCCTCGGTGTCGCGGTGCCCTGCGGGCTGGTGCTGAACGAGCTGGTGACCAACGCCCTGCGCCACGCCTACGTCGGCCGGCCGCTGGGGCCGATTCGAGTGACGCTCTGCCGCCGCGACGACGGCGCGTGCGAGCTCGAGGTGCGGGACGAGGGCCGAGGGCTTCCAGCGCCAGGCTCGGCGCGGTCGAAGTCGCTCGGGCTGACGCTGGTCGAGAAGCTGGTGCGCCAGTGCGGCGGCGTGCTCACCAGGGAGAGCGGGCCCGAGACCGGCACGAGAACGCGCCTCGTCTTCCCGGTGATCCGGCCGCACGATTGAGCCGCCGGAGCGTCAGTTCGCCCGGGCCGCGTACCGCTTGATGGACTCGGTGAGCTGCTCGCTGGACTCGGTCCAGGTGAGCTGGCCGAGCTCGGCGCCCGAGCGGTCCACCACCACCAGCGTGGGCACCCCCGTCACGCGGTAGCGCTGGGCGCGGTCCTTGTTGGTGTCGAGATCGACGCGCTCGATGTCGAGCGAGGGCAGGGTGCGCGCGATCGCCTCGAGCTTGCCGCTCTTCTGGAGCCGGGCGCAGTAGCCGCACCAGGTCGCGGTGAAGACGAGCAGCCGCACCGAGGAGACGTTGGCGACGAAGCCCCCGGACTTCTGGTACGGCGGCGGCGTCTCCAGCGAGCCGCGCTGGAGCTCCGAGACCCCTTTGATGCGGGAGACCTTCACCTTGTTGCGATAGGCCGCCGGCACCTCGCGCAGGCTCTCGGCGACGTGCGGGTTCCCCGCCTTGTCCACCCAGGAGTAGATCGACTGCGCGGATGCGGGGGCGCCGAGCGACAGGCTGGCCAGGAGCGCGATGAGGAGACCCCGAGACGAGCGCACGGGGGGGATCGTACCAGCCGGGGGCCGGAAAGTCGGCCCCGCACGGGCTCGAGCACCGAACGGGTTCCCCGGCCGTCGCGAGGCGGATGAGACCGAAGCGCTTCGGGTGACGGCGCGCGATGCATCGCCACCGAAGCTTTGCCCGGTGCGGCGAGAGGATCGTTCGCCCCAGCAGGTGGGGGTGCTGCTCGGAGCTCAGCGCCGTGCTTTGCCCTTCGCCATCAGCCACGGCGGCAGGGGCACGGCCTCCTCGGAGGCCCGGGCCAGGCGCGCGACCCGCTTGGGCGCCGGGCGGAGCGCGACCCGCTTGGGCGCGGGCGCCGGCTCGGTGGCCGTGGGCGTGACGGCCTTGGCCTCGACGGCCAGGGCGGGGGCCTGCACCTCGGGGAACGACGCCAAAGGCTCGGTGGAGGCGAGCGCCACTTCGGGCGTCGGGGCGAACGCAGGCGCGAGCTGCGGAGCCTTCGACTCGAGGGGCTCGGTGGCGAGCTCGATCGGCGGCAGCACCACGATCCGCGGCGCCACCGGCGCGGCGGCCACCGTCGCGGGTCGAACCTCTCCGGCCAGGCGCACGACCTGGCTGCCGGCGAAGCCCACCGCGAGGCCCACCACCGACGCGACACCGAGGACGACGCGGGAGACGGACCTCGGCGCGCTCCGGCGCTTCGTCGAGCGATCGGGGAAGGTCACCACTGGAGAGGGCGCCACCGGTGCCGGCGCGGGCACGGTGGCCACCGTGGCGGGCGCGGCGCTCACCGGCTCGGGCGCGGGCGCGGGCACCGCCGGCACCGTGAGGCTGCTCCGCCGGCGCGCGGCGCGCTCGGGGGCGAGGCTCGCCAGCAGCACCTGCTGCCGCCGCTTCCGATCGGAGAAGAGGTCGGACACGAAGCGCGCCCGCAGCTCCTTTCTCCAGGCGCAGCCGCCGCTCGCCTCGCGCAGGGCGGTGGCGAGCTCCCGCGCGCTGGCGAAGCGAGCCGCCCGGGGGCCGACGGCCCGGTCGACGACCGCCGCCAGCTTCCGATCGAGCGCCACGTTGAGCCGGCCCACCGAGGGCAGGCCGGCGCCGCGGTGCAGGCGGCTCACCTCCTCGAAGCTCCGGCCGCGCAGCGCCTGCTCGCCGCTCAGGGCCTCGTAGAGCACCACGCCCAGCGAGTAGACGTCGGTGCGCACGTCGGGCGCGTGGCCGTCCAGCACCTGCTCCGGCGCGAAGTACGGCGTCATCGCCGAGCGCACCTCCGACCACGAGGTCTGCTGCGCCAGGCACTTGAAGAGGCCCGCGTCGAGCAGCCGGGCGGTGCCGTCGAAGGCCACCGCCACGCTCTGATCGCAGACCAGCGCGTGGCTCGAGCCGGCGGCGTGCACCTCGGAGAGGCCCTGCGCCGCCTCCAGCACCGCGCCCACCGCGAGCCCGGTCGGCACGTGCTTGCCCTCGGCCCGGCAGGCCACCGCCAGCTCGGCGAAGGTGGCGCCGGCGACCAGCTCCGTCACCCACCAGTAGCCCTCGTCGGTCTCCTCGTTGGAGAAGGTGCGCGCCAGGGCGGGGTGGTGCAGGCGCGCGGCCCACTCCGCGTGACGCGCCACCTCCTTGGCCATCGAGCGGGGCAGGGCGAGCTGCCGCAGCACCACCAGCGCGGTGCCGTCGTGCTCGTCGTCGCGCAGCGCGAGCAGGCTCTTGTCGCTGTCGACCGTGAGCCGCCGAATCACCTCGCACGCGCCGATCTCCCAGCCCGCGCGCGGATCGGCGGGCAGCTCCGCCACCGCGTCGAGCGTCGAGCTCCCCACCGGCTTCTTCGGCCTCGGCGCGCGCGGCGTCACCAGCGGCGGCCGCTTGAGCGCCTCGCGCTCCCAGGGAAGCCCGATGCAGAACTGCTGGCCCGGCAACAGAAACGTCTGGGTCGGGATGCGCGTCTCGGTCGAGGTGGTCACGGTGCCGTCGCCCGAAGCAACCGGGGTGCCCGCAGAAGTCCTCAGTCATCTCGGGAGGTTGTGGTGCTCGCCGGCGCTCCCGGCGAAGTCCCCCAGCCCTCGGTGGTGGTGCACGGCGAGGCCACCTGTCGCCGGGCCCGACACGCCGAACGAAACGCGTCTTTACACGAGCGAGTCCGGGGCGGCGGGGGTGGTGGAGGCCTTCGGACGCGGGCGTCTTCGTCGACGCCGCGATGACCTGCGTCGCCCGCGACGAGGCGCCGCACCCCCTGAACGGCCGATGTGGCGGCCGTCGATCGCCATGATGCTGCGCCGGTGTCCGAGACCCTCGCAAGCCCGTTGACCCACCGGGAGCGCTCCCGTAAAGCCCGAGCCTCCGACGTCACCTTGCGAGGGATCATGAAGGTTCAGATCGAGTCCGTCTCCAGCACCGAGCAGCGCCTCTCCATCGAAGTCGAGCCGCAGGTCGTCGAGCAGGAGCTGACGCTCGCCTACAAGGCCCTGTCGCGCGAGGTGAAGATCCCCGGCTTCCGCCCCGGCAAGATCCCCCGCCGCATCCTGGAGCAGCACTACAAGAACGAGGTCGAGGCCGACGTGGTGCGCCGCGTGCAGCTCAAGGCCTTCGTCGACGCGGTGAAGCAGGAGAAGGTGCCGGCCATCAGCGACCCGCACCTGTCGGGCGGCAAGCTGGTGAAGGATCAGCCGTTCGCCTTCACCGCGCGGGTCGAGGTGAAGCCGAACGTGACGGTGAAGGAGTGGAAGGGCCTCACGCTCAAGAAGCTCGCCGCCGAGGTCACCGACGCGCAGGTCGACGAGCAGGTGAAGCGCCTGCAGGACTCCCGCACCACCGTGGAGCCGGTCGCCGGCCGCGACGTGGTGCAGGCGGGCGATCTGGTGGTCATCGACTTCGACGCCACCAAGGACGGCAAGCCCTTCCCCGGCAACACCGGCCGCGGGGTCACCGTCGAGGTGGCCAAGGGCGAGCTCATCGAGGGCAACCTGCCGCAGCTCGAGGGCGGGAAGCTCGGCGCCACCTTGGAGTTCGACTACGCCTTCCCGGCCGACTACCGCGTCGACGAGGTGAAGGGGCAGACCGCGCACTTCGTCGCCACCCTCAAGGAGCTGAAGGCGAAGAGGGTGCCCACGCTCGACGACGAGTTCGCCAAGCTGATGGGGCTCGACAGCGTGGCCGCGCTCAAGGCCCGGGTGCGCGGCGATCTCGAGCGCGCGGCGAAGAACCGCGCCACCGTCGACGAGCGCGACGATCTCTTCAAGAAGCTCATCGAGAAGAACGCCATCGAGATCCCCCAGGCGCTGGTGGAGCGCGGCATCGACCTGATGCTCGACGCGGCCTTCGGCAACATGGCGCGCTCGGGCGTGGACCCGCGCATGCTGAACCTCGACTGGAACAAGCTGCGTGAGGACCTGCGGCCCCGGTCGGAGGTCGAGGTGCGCGGCCAGCTGCTCCTCGAGGCGGTGACGCGCGAGGAGAAGCTCTCCGTCAGCGAGGCGGAGATGGACGCCAAGCTCGAGGCGCTCTCCAAGGAGACCGGCGCCCCGATCGCCCAGGTGAAGAAGCAGTACGCGACCGAGGACGCGAAGGAAGCGTTGCGCAACCGCGTCCTCGAGGACAAAGCCATCGAGCTGGTGAAGTCCCACGCGAAGTTCGAAGCGTAAAAGGAAAGCCGAGATGCCCTATATGCCCGTCCCCTACGTCATCGAGCAGACCCACCGCGGTGAGCGCAGCTACGACATCTACAGCCGCCTGCTGAAGGACCGCATCGTCATGCTCGGCACCGAGATCGACGACGACGTGGCCAACGTGATCATCGCGCAGCTGTTGTTCCTCGAGTCCGAGGACCCGGACAAGGACATCAACCTGTACATCAACTCGCCCGGCGGCTCGGTGACCGCGGGCCTGGCGATCTACGACACCATGCAGCACGTGAAGCCGCAGGTGGCGACGATCTGCATCGGCCAGGCGGCCTCGATGGGCTCGGTGCTCCTGGCGGCCGGCGCCAAGGGCAAGCGCCAGGCGCTCCCCAACGCGCGCATCATGATTCACCAGCCGATGGGCGGCGCGCGCGGGCAGGCCCGCGACATGGAGATTCAGGTCGCGGAGATCATGCGGCTGAAGAAGTCGCTCTACGACATCCTGGTGAAGCACACCGGCCACACCTACGACCGCATCGAGAAGGACGCCGACCGCGACTTCTTCATGGGCGCGGCCGAGGCGCGATCGTACGGCCTCATCGACGAAGTCGTGAACCGCGCCAAGCCCATTCCGACCGAGAAGAAGCCGGCGTAAACGGCTGGGCAGTCCTCCGGCGCCATGTCCTCGCGCGGGCCTGGAGGGGCCGTTACAGTGGAGTGAGCATGGCAACGAAGAACGCGGGCGGACGAGACTCCGGCAATCAGACCTTGTGCTGCTCCTTCTGCGGCAAGTCGCAGAAGGAGGTGAAGAAGCTCATCGCCGGGCCGACCGTCTACATCTGCGACGAGTGCATCGGGCTGTGCAACGACATCATCGCGGAGGAGATCGATCGCGAGGAGCAGAAGGACACGCGCCTGCGCATTCCTCGCCCCTCCGAGATCAAGTCCATCCTCGACGAGTACGTGGTGGGCCAGGAGCGCGCCAAGAAGGTGCTCTCGGTGGCGGTGCACAACCACTACAAGCGCATCGACACCAAGGTGGCGATGGACGACGTCGAGCTGCAGAAGTCGAACATCCTCCTGCTCGGCCCCACCGGGTCGGGGAAGACGCTGCTGGCGCAGACCCTGGCGCGCATCCTCAACGTGCCCTTCACCATCGCCGACGCCACCTGTCTGACGGAGGCCGGCTACGTCGGTGAGGACGTCGAGAACATCATCGTCAACCTGCTCCAGGCGGCGGACCACGACATCGAGCGGGCGCAGCGCGGCATCGTCTACATCGACGAGATCGACAAGATCGCGCGCAAGTCGGAGAACCCGAGCATCACCCGCGACGTGTCGGGCGAGGGCGTGCAGCAGGCGCTCTTGAAGATCATCGAGGGCACGGTGGCCAACGTGCCGCCCAAGGGCGGCCGCAAGCACCCGCAGCAGGAGTTCCTGCAGGTCGACACCACCAACATCCTCTTCATCTGCGGCGGCGCGTTCGGCGGGCTCGAGCAGATCATCGACCGGCGCATCGGCGGGCGAAGCCTGGGCTTCGGGGCCGACCCGCGCGGCAAGCAGGAGAAGTCGATGAGCGAGCTGCTCCACAAGGTGGAGCCGGAGGATCTGCTCAAGTTCGGCATGATCCCCGAGTTCATCGGCCGCCTGCCGGTGGTGACGGCGCTGGAGGAGCTCGACGAGCCGGCGCTCTCCGACATCCTGGTGCGCCCCCGCAACGCGCTCGTCAAGCAGTACAAGAAGCTCTTCGATCTCGACGGCGTGCAGCTCAAGTTCACCGACGGGGCCTTGAAGGCCATCGCCCAGGAGGCGATTCGCCGCAAGACGGGCGCGCGCGGGCTCCGGGCGATCCTCGAGTCGGTGATGCTCGACGTGATGTTCGAGATCCCGTCGAAGAAGACCGCGCGCGAGGTGGTGATCTCCGAGGACGCGGTGATGCGGCGGAAGGAGCCGGTGGTGCTGCACGCCACCGACGACAAGAAGACGCCGCCGCCGGCCGCGGCCTGAGCGAGCCGCGGCACGCACAACCAGGCTCGGGGCGCGCGCGCCTGTCGCCAGGCAGGGGGCTCGCGCGGTAGAGAGGTGGCGGCATGGCTCGACCCGATTCCCCGCACGCCCAAGAGGCCTGGCTCGAGCAGGTCTTCGACAGCCTCGACATCGGCGTCATCACCATCGAGCACGCGACGGGGCGGGTGACCCGGGCCAACGAGGCCTACGCCCGCATGTTCGGCTTCGGCTCGGTGGAGGAGGCGCTCGGCCGCACGGTGCTCGAGCACTACGCCGACCCCGCGGAGCGGAAGGAGATCGAGGCGCGGCTGTTGGCCGACGAGTCGTTCCGCACCACGGGCGTGGCGCGCATCGAGGCGCGCCGGCTGCGCCACGACACCAAAGAGCCCATCGACGTGCGCATGGCGGTGCACGCGACCTTCGGGCCCGACGGCCGCGTGGTGCGCATGGACTGCACCCTCGAGGACATCGGCGAGAGGAAGCGGGCGCAGAAGGCCTTCCTCGCCAGCGAGGAGCGCTTCCGCATCTTGTTCGAGACGAGCGAGGTGGGCATGGTGCTCACCGATCTCGAGCGGCGCATTCACCGGGTGAACACCGCGTTCTGCCGGTTCGTGGGCCGGAGCGAGAAGGACCTCCTCGGCACCGACGCGCGGAGCTTCCTGCACCCCGGCGACCGGCCCGGCTTCGAGACGGTCGCCGTCGCCGCCGGTGCCAGGTCGTCGCGCGAGCTGCGCTTCGAGCGGCCCTCTGGCCAGCTGGTCTGGGGCTACGTGACCGTCTCGGCGCTCTCCGACGGTGACGGCGCGGTGCACAGCCTCTTCGGCGTGGTCCACGACGTGTCGGAGGGCAAGCGTCATGAGCAGGCGCTCATGAGGCTCGCGAAGCTCGAGTCGCTCGGGGTGCTCGCCGGCGGCATCGCGCACGACTTCAACAACATCCTCGCGGTGATCATGGGCAGCGTGACCCTGGCGGCGGAGCTGCCCGACGTGGGGCCTCGACCGCGCGAGCTGTTGGCCGAGGCGGAGGCGGCGTGCGAGCGCGCGCGGGATCTGGCGAAGCAGCTGGTCACCTTCGCCAAGGGCGGGGCGCCGCGGAAGCGCACCGGCTCGGTGGGCGACGTGGTGCGCGAGGCGGTCGGCTTCTCCTCGAGGGGCTCGAACGTCGCGGTGGAGCTCGCGCTCCCCGACGAGCCGGCCCTGGCGGAGTTCGACGCCGGCCAGCTGCACCAGGTGGTGCACAACCTCATCTTGAACGCGCAGCAGGCGATGCCCGACGGCGGCACGGTGCGGGTGGAGGTGAGCCAGGTGACGCTCGACGGCGGCTCGGCCATTCCGCTGCCGCCGGGCCGGCACGTGCGCATCCGGGTGACCGACCACGGCGTCGGCATTCTCGCCACGCACCTCGACCGCATCTTCGACCCGTACTTCTCGACCAAGAAGACCGGGAGCGGCCTCGGGCTCGCGACCGCGCACTCCATCGTGACCCGGCACGGAGGCCACATCGCGGTGTCGAGCACCCCGGGGTGGGGCACCACGTTCGAGGTCTACCTGCCGGCGAGCACGCTCTCGGTGGCCGAGGTGCACAGCCCCGCGGTGTCGCGCGTCGAGCCGGGCGCGAGCGCCCGAGTCCTGGTGATGGACGACGACCAGGCGGTGCGGGAGATCGCCGCGCACATCCTGAGGACGAAGGGGCACGAGGTCGACCTCACCTCCGACGGGGACGAGGCGATCGCGGCGTACCTCGACGCGGTGAGCGCCAACCGGCCCTATGGCGTGGTCCTGCTCGACCTGACGATTCGCGGCGGGCTGGGCGGCATCGAGACCTTGGGGCGGCTACGCGCCGTCGACCCGAAGGTGAAGGCCATCGTCATGACCGGCTACTCGCCCGACGAAGGCAACAGCCCGCTGCTCGAGAGCGGGTTCCTCGCGGCGCTGCCCAAGCCCTTCACCGCGGAGACCTTGGGCGCGGTGGTGCGGGACGCGATCGGCTCGAAGGCGTAGCGCCGGTGTGCGGAGTGCTGCGCTCCGTTCTGGCGGAGCGAAGACGCGGGCGCGGTGCTATCTCGCCCTTTCATGCGAACCCTCTTCGCAGTCGCGTTGCTCTCGCTCGCCGCCGTGTCCCTCGCCGCCCCCGACGCCGGGCTGCCCGTCACCTCCACGCCCAAGAAGAAGATGCCGCCTCCCTCCCGCACCCAGATCGTCGCCGACACCACCTTCGGCGTCACGCTCGCCGACCCCTTCCGCTGGCTGGAGGACGAGAAGAGCCCCGAGGTGCAGGCGTGGATGAAGGCGCAGGACGAGTACGCGCGCACCCGGCTCAAGGAGCTGCCGGGCCGCGAGGCGCTCACCAAGCGCTACCACGACCTCTACTACCTCGACGCCGTGGGCGTCCCCCTGAAGCGCGGCGGCCGCCTCTTCTACTCCCGCCAGAGGAAGGACCAGGAGAAGGCCATCGTCGTCTGGCGCCAGGGCGAGAAGGGCGAGGAGAAGGTGCTGCTCGACCCCAACACCTGGTCGACCGACAACACCGTCTCGCTCGGCACCTGGGTCCCCAGCTGGGACGGCAAGAAGGTGGTCTTCGCCGAGAAGCCCAACGCCGCCGACGAGGCCACCCTCTACGTCCTCGACGTCGACACCGGCCTTCGCTCGAAGGTCGACGTCATCCCTGGCGGCAAGTACGCCAGCCCCTCCTGGGCCCCCGACTCCAAGAGCTTCCTCTACGAGTGGCTGCCCACCGACGAGAAGATCCCCGTCTCCGAGCGGCCCGGCTACTGCGAGCTGCGCAAGCACGTCCTCGGCACCGACCCGGCCAAGGACCCGGTGCTGCACGAGAAGACGAAAGACCCGAAGACCTTCCTCGGCGGCTGGCTCTCCCGCGACGGCAAGTGGATGTTCGCCACCATCACCCGCGGCTGGAACGAGAACGACGTCTTCTTCCAGCGCGTGGGCAAGGACAAGGCCTGGAAGACCCTCGTGCTCGGCAAGGACGCCAAGTACGGCGTCGACGTCTGGCAGGACGCCTTCTACGTCTTCACCGACGAGGGCGCGCCCAACAAGCGCGTCTTCAAGGTCGACCCTGCGCATCCCGAGCGCAAGGCGTGGAAGGAGCTCATCCCCGAGGACAAGGACTCCTCGCGCGAGAGCCTCACCGTGGTCGGCGGCCACCTGGCCATCGCCTCGCTGAAGAAGGCGGTCTCCCAGGTCGAGCTCTTCACCCTGAAGGGCGAGCGCGTGCGCGCGGTCGAGCTGCCCGGCCTCGGCACCGCCACCAACTTGACCGGCCTCGAGGACGACGACGAGGCGTACTTCGCCTTCTCCTCCTTCGTGATGCCAAGGCAGGTCTTCAAGACCAGCGTCAAGAAGGGCGCGAGCGAGCTGTGGGCCAAGGTCGACGTCCCCGTCGATCCCTCCCGCTTCGAGGTGCGCCAGGTCACCTACCGCTCGAAGGACCAGACCCCCATCACCATGTTCATCGTCTGCGCCAAGAAGGCGCAGCTCGACGGCAAGAACCCGGTGCTGCTCTACGGCTACGGCGGCTTCGACATCTCGCTCACCAGCGCCTTCACCAGCTTCATCTACCCGTGGCTGGAGGCGGGCGGGGTGTACGCGG
>JBBIOE010000204.1:0-14663 GCA_037443525.1 Archangiaceae bacterium
GCCCGGTCGCGCCCGCGGGCCCAGTCGACCCTGCAGGACCCTCGGGGCCCGACTGCCCAGCGGCGCCCGCCGGCCCCGCCGGTCCCGCCGGTCCGGCCGGCCCCGCGGGGCCCGCGGGCCCAGTCGACCCGGTACAGCTCACCGCCACCGCGGCAGCGCACGACAACACCGCAACTCGAATCGCGTTCATGATCCCTCCTGAGGAAAGGCCGGCAATCCCACTCAAGAAGGCCACGCCGTTCAAGGGTCATCGCAGCGCCGCGTCGCGTGACCCCCGCGCGCGGCTCTGCTCTCATGCGCGCCCCATGCGCGCTCTTCGCCACCTCGCTCTCCCCCTGGCCCTGGCCGCGCTGTCGTGCGGCGGCGCCCCGAAGTACCAGGCCGCCGCCACCACCCTGCGCTCCACGCCCTGCGACGAGAAGACCGAGCCCTTCTTCGCTGGCGCCTGGCCCGACGATCGCCGCCTCGTCGACGGCGCGATGCGCACGCTGCGCTTCCCCCGGCCGGGCAACGGCTCCTTCCTGCCCACCATCCTCTCCACCGGCGACAAGGTGGCGAAGGGCTTTGGGCTGACCGCGCCGCTCTACGTGCCCTTCTCCGGCGCCATCGACCCCGCGTCGCTGCCGGAGACGGCGGCGGCGGCGCGCACCGCGAGCGCGTCCGTCTACCTCACCGCCGTCGACCCCGGCTCGCCCGCCTACGGCGTCCGCCAGCCCATCGACTTCAAGTTCGAGGCGAAGGCCACGCTCTTCCTCCCCGGCAACGTGCTGGTGGTGCGCCCCTTCCCGGGCTTCCCGCTCGAGCCGAAGACGACCTACGCGCTGGTGGTCACCACGAAGGTGAAGGACGCGGCGGGCCTCGCGGTCGGCCCCGACGAGCCGCTGTGGAGCGTGCTCCACGGCGCGTCGAAGGACGCGGCCTACGACAAGCTGCTCGCGTTCCTCGACGCGCAGGGCACGGCGCGAGAGACGATCGCCGGCGCGACCCTCTTCACCACCCAGCCCATCCAGGAAGAGCTCCACGTCCTGCGCGACTTCCTCGAGAGCCAGCCCGACCCGGCGCTGGAGGGCCTCGCGCTCACCCAGACGCAAGCCGGCTTCTACGTCTTCGAGGGCCACTACGCCGCGCCGAACCTGCAGCACGGCTCGGTGCCCTACGAGCAGAAGGGCGGCGAGTTCCAGTTCGCGGCCGACGGGAAGCCGACGGTGGGACAGACCGAGGCGATGCGGGTGGCGCTGTGCGTGCCCAAGGGCGCGCCTCCGGCCGGCGGCTTCCCGGTGGTGCTCTACAGCCACGGCACCGGCGGCAACTACCAGAGCCTGATTCGCGACATCTGCGCCGACCTGGCGGGCCTGGGCATCGCGGCGGCGGGCATCGATCAGGTCTTCCACGGCCCGCGCGGCAACGGCGCCACCACCTGCCTCGGGCAGAGCATCGAGATCTGCTTCTTCAACCCGGTGAACGTGGTGGCGGGGCGCAACAACATCCGCCAGGCGGCGCTCGACAACGTGATGCTCAGGAAGATGCTCACCAAGGCCAAGGTGCCGGCGTCGCTGCACCCGGAGGTGCTGGAGGTGACCTTCGCCGCCGAGAAGGTCGGCTTCTTCGGCCACTCGCAGGGCGGGCTCACCGGCGCGGTGTACGCGGCCTTCGACACCCACCTCGCGGGCGCGGTCATCTCCGGCGCGGGAGGCTACCTCACCAACACCATCCTGGTGCGGAAGGACCCCATCGACCTGCGCGCGCTGGCGGAGGGGCCCTTGCTCCTGGGCATCGAGGGCAAGGAGCGGCTCGACGCCTACCACCCGGCCCTGGCCCTGGTGCAGGCGCTCGGCGACCTGGCCGACCCAGCCAACTACTCGAGGTATTGGATCAAGCGACCGCAGGGCGCGCCCAAGCACCTGTACGTCACCAGCGGCATGCTCGACCCCTACACCTCGCCCTTCTCGGCGGAGGTGATGGCCAGCGCGGGTGGGGTGCCGCTCGAGAGCCCCACCGCCGAGCTCTCGCTCCCGCACGACCTCGCCGGCCTTTCGGCGGTGACGCCGCCGGTGAAGGACGACGTGAGCTCGGAGGACGGCCGAGCGGTGACCGCGGTGATGCGCCAGTTCCCCGGGCAGGGGCACTTCCCCGTCTTCTATGATCAGACCGCGCACGCGCAGTGGCGGGCGTTCTTCGACGCCGTGCTGCACGGGAAGCCGGTCGTGATTCCCGCGCCGTGAGTCGCTAACCTCGCCCCTTCTCCGATGCCGCCGTTCGAGCAACACACCGAGGTCCTCAAGAGCGACGTGGCGCGCTTCCCCCGGGCGCGCCTCATCGTCTTGAAGGGCCCGGACAAGGGCCAGCAGGTGGTGCTGGAGGGGCAGACGGTGGTGGTGGGCACCGACGAGAGCTGCCAGCTGGTGCTGCGCGACGCCTCCGTCTCGAGGCGGCACGTGGAGCTCTCCGGTGGCCCCGGCGGCTACCGCCTGCGCGACCTGCGCTCCACCAACGGCGTCTTCCTCGAGGGCGTGCAGGTGATGGACGCCAAGCTCCTCGACAAGACGCGGCTCTTGGTGGGCCGCACCGAGCTGCGCTTCGAGCCCGAGCGCCACGAGATTCAGTGGCCGCTCTCCGCCGCGGATCACTTCGGCGAGGTGCCCGGCCGGAGCGTGGTGATGCGCCGCCTCTTCGCCGTCCTGGAGAAGGCCGCGCCCACCGACTCGCCGGTGGTGCTGGAGGGCGAGCCCGGCACCGGCAAGGAGCTGCTCGCCCGCGTGGTGCACGAGAAGAGCGCGCGACGAGAGGGCCCCTTCGTCGCCGTCGACCTGGGCGCCTCCAACGAGGCGCTGATGGACGCCGACCTCTTCGGCCACGACGTCTCGGCGACCCAGAAGACGCTCACCCCCGGCGCCTTCGAGGAGGCGAGCGGCGGCACGCTCTTCCTCTCCGAGGTGGGCGAGCTGCCTTTGGCCCTGCAGGTGAAGCTCTTGCGCACCCTGGAGACCGGCGAGGTGAGGCGGCCGGGGCAGGGCGGCAGCGCCAGGGTCGACGCGCGCCTCGTCGCCTCGTCGCAGAAGGACCTGGAGGCCGAGGTGCGCGCCGGGCGCTTCCGCGAGGATCTCTTCTTCAAGCTCTCGGTGTTCCGCGTGCACGTGCCCGCCCTGCGCGAGCGGCCGGAGGACGTGCCGATCCTGGTGCGCCGCTTCGAGTCGCGCCGCGCTCAGGGGCAGACCCTCTCCGAGGAGACGGTTTCGATGCTCGCCCGCCACGACTGGCCCGGCAACGTGCGCGAGCTGTCGAACGTGCTCGAGCGGCTCTTCGCCTTCCCCGACCTGGGCGCCGCCGCCATCGCCAAGGCCCTGGGGAAGAGCGCCGAGGGCAAGGACGACGAGTCCAGCGGCGCCAAGCTCACCAAGGACGTGTCGAAGCAGCTGCTCGCCCTGCCGTACCACGAGGCCAAGGAGCGGGTGCAGGAGAGCTTCGAGCGCACCTACCTGCTCGAGCACCTGCGCGCGGCCAACGGCGTGGTGACCCGGGCGGCCCAGCGGGCGGGGCTGCCCCGGCAGAGCTTCCACCGCATGCTCCGGCGCCTGGGCGTCACCACGCCCGACGAGGAGTGAGTCACGCGCCTTTCCACAGCGACGCCGCGTCCTTCGCCAGCTCGAGCCCCGGCGTCACCAGCGCCACCAGGTGCCGCTCGGTCAGCGCCTTGGGCATGGCGCGCATCAGCCCGTCGCGCAGGAGCCGCGCGGGCCTCGAGCGGAGCTGGAACACCTCGCCCAGCCGCCGCGAGTCGAGCTGCACCTTGCGCACCCGCGCGTGGCGGGCCCTCTGGTAGCGCTCCAGCGCGCCCTCGGCGCCCGGCTGGAGCGCCTTCGCCAGCGCGAAGGCGTCCTCGATGGCCATCGCCGCGCCCTGCCCCTGGTTGGGTGTCATGGCGTGGGCCGCGTCGCCGAGGAGGAGCACGCGCCCCCGCCCCCACTCCGGCGCGTCGAGCTCCCAGAGGTCGTGGTGCAGCGGCGGCGGACCCGAGAGCGCCGCCAGCGCCTTCTCCAGGCCGCCACCGAACTCGCCGAACGCGACGCGGAAGCCGTCCGGCCAGTCGAGGGTGGTCGCCCGCGGCGGCGCCTCGCGCACCAGGTACAGGTAGAGCTCGTCGTTCAAGAGGGGCACCAGGCCGATGCGCGCCCCCGCGCCCAGCGCCTCGGTCGGGCTCGTGAAGCCCGGGTTCTTCACCAGCGCCCGCCAGCAGGTGTACCCGCTGTAGCGCAGGCGCCTCGCGCCCATCACCAGCTCGCGCACCCGCGAGTGCAGGCCGTCACAGCCCACCACCAGGTCGAAGCGCTCCTCGTCTTGCGCGCCCTCCAGCCGCACCGAGACCGCGTCGCCCACGTCCTTCACCAAGGAGACGCTGGCGCCGAAGAGGAGCCGCGCCTTCTGCGGCACCACCTTCGCCAAGGCCTCGTGCAGCGCGGGCCGGGCGAGGGCGTAGCTCTTCCCGAAGCGCGCCTCGAGCGCGGCGAGCTCCATGCGCTGCAGCGGCCGCGCCCGCGCGTCGGTGACCAGCATCGAGGAGAGGCGCCGGCCGCGCGAGGCCAGGTCCACGCCCAGCAGCTCGAGCAGCCGGCTGGCGTTGGCGGCGAGCACGATGCCCGCGCCCACCGGCTCGAAGCGGGGCTTCTGCTCCACCAGGGTGACGTCGTGTCCCGCCCTGCACAACACGGTGGCCGCGGTGAGCCCTCCGATACCTCCGCCGACGAGGAGCACCTTCATGATGGGGCGCTCCTATAGCTCGTCCCGGTCGCAGTGGCCGAGGAGAGCGGGCTAACCTCGGGAGTCCGTCCGCCGGAAGGAGCGGTCGCCCTCCATGGAAGCTTCGAGCGCGTCGTCGATTCTCGGGTTGGACGCGCTGACGCTCCTCGACGCGCTCCCCGAGTGCGCCGTGGTCTTCGACGCCGAGTGGCGGGTGCTGCACCTCAACCTCGCCGCCAACGCCTTCCTCCGCGAGCGGCTACACCACGAGGGGGAGCTCCTGGGGAAGCGCATCCTCACCGCCTTCCCGCGCCTCTCGGGCAGCGAGCTCCACCTCGCCATGCAGGAGCTCGAGCGGCGGCGCGCGACGGTCGAGCTCCGCCAACCCTCGGTGCTCACCGCCGGCTGGCTGGAGGGGCGGCTGGTGCCGACCGAGAAGGGCGCGTTGCTCCTCTTCCGCGACATCAGCCCCCAGAAGCAGCTCGCCGACCAGCTCACCAGCCTCGGGTCGGAGCTCACCGCCCTGGTGGAGAACAGCCCCGCCGGCATCCTCCTCACCACCCGGGACGGAGAGACCCTGGCCGCGAACCGCAGGGCCTGCGAGCTCCTCGGGCGCACCGAGGCCGAGCTGCTCTCGCTGGGGCGGCAGGTCATTCTCCCCTCCGAAGGGAGGCTCGACGCGTTCCAGAGGCAGCTGGAGGCCACCGGCACCGCCTCCGCGGAGCTCATCCTCCGGCGAAAGGACGGCGCCTGCTTCCCCGCCCAGGTCCGCGCCGCGCACTTCAAGAGCGCCGGTGACACCTGGCGCACCAGCCTCCTGTTCCAGGACATCTCGGAGCAGAAGCACACCGAAGCGCTCAACGACGACGCCCGCCGCACCCTGGAGCAGACCGAGCGCCTGTTCCGCCAGACCTTCGAAGAGGCGCCGTTCGGCCTCGCCCTGGTGTCGCTCGACGGTCGCATCGTGCGCGCCAACACGCGGCTGGCCGAGATCACCGGGCTTCCAATCGACGGGGCCGCCGGCGTCAGTTACCGGCAGCTGCTCGGCGACACCGACGTGTCGGTGGGGCGCGAGCTGGCCAGGAAGCTGGTGGCCGGCGAGCTGCCGCACTTTCTCCACTCGGAGCGCATCACCAAGAGCGACGGCCGCGTCGTCGAGGTGTTGGTCCACGCCTCGCTCCTGCGCGGCGACTCGGGCGAGCCGCGCTTCTTCATCACCCAGCTCGAGGACGTCACCGAGAAGAACGCGCTCTCCGCGCGGGTCGCGGTCGCCGACCGCCTGGTCTCGCTCGGCACCATGGCCGCCGGCGTGGCCCACGAGATCAACAACCCGCTGGCCTACGTGGTGGCGAACCTCCACCTGCTCGCCGAGGTGTTGGAGGCGCCGCCCGAGGCGCGCGACCCGAAGCTGGACGTGAAGGCGCTGGTGGAGGAGTCCCGCCAGGGCGCCACCCGCATCGCCGACGTCTGCCGCACGCTGAAGAGCCTCTCCCGCGCCGAGACCGAGCGCCGGACGCCGGTGGACGTCAACGCGCTGCTCGAGGAGGCGCTGCGCATGGCGCAGCACCAGCTCCGCCACCGGGCCAGGCTGGTGAAGGCGCTCTCCGGCGCGCCGGTGGTGCACGCCGACCCGACCCGGCTGGTGCAGGTCTTCCTGAACCTGCTCCTCAACGCCGCGCAGGCGCTCCCCGACGGCCAGGCGGATCAGCACGAGATCAAGCTGGTCTCCCTGGTCGACGCGCGCGGGGTGGTGGTGGAGGTTCACGACTCCGGCCCCGGCGTGCCGGCGGACCTGCGCGCGCGCATCTTCGAGCCCTTCTTCACCACCAAGGCGGTGGGCGTCGGCACCGGCCTGGGCCTCGCGCTCTCCCACGCCACCGTGCACGCGCTGGGGGGCACGCTCGAGCTCGACCCCACCGTCTCGCGCGGGAGCTGCTTCCGCGTGACCCTGCCTCCTTCGTCGGAGGTGGTGCGCTTCTTCCCGAGCCCGCCATCGCGGCGGCCGGAGGAAGGGAAGGTCCTGCTCATCGACGACGACGAGCCCCTGGGCACCTCGCTGGCGCGCGTGTTGCGCCTCGGCGACCGGCTGGAGGTGACGACCCGCGCGGCCGAGGCCCTGGACCGCATCCAGCGGGGCGCGCGCTACGACCTCATCCTCTGCGACGTGATGATGCCCGAGCTCGGCGGCGGCGACTTCGTGGCGCGGCTTGCGACCGTGGCCCCGGAGCTGGTGTCCCGGGTGGTGCTGATGACCGGCGGCGCCTTCACCGAAGCGCAGCGCCGCTTCGTCGAGCAGACGCGGCTCGAGGTGCTGATCAAGCCCTTCGACGTGGAGGCCCTGCGCGCGCTGGTGGCGAAGCGCCTCGCGCGGCGGAGTTGAAGTCGCTCGTTGCCAACGACGCCAGCACGCTCACCGCCGGTAAGGAACTCCAACCCGCCTCCCTGTAAGCTGGCACTCGGGCTGCCCGCCGAGGCGCCGCCTACCGGTCCTCCGCCGCGGAGTCAGCTCACGCTCCCATTCTGAGCGTCGACCGCGAGCCGTCGCGAGGCACTCGTCCGTCCGCACGCTCACCTGCTCCAGGCGCTCGCGCACGGGGCGGGGTCTCGACTGGCCTCACGGCGTCTCTCGGTCCCCGATTCGGCTCCGCCGGCCCAGGTGTCTCCCGCCCACCCCTCTCGAAGTGCGGGTTCTTCGTCCTAAGCTTCGCGCCCGAAGACGAGGCCGATCATGATCCCGCCGAGGCCTTGCTCGACGAGGTGCCAGGCCGCGTTCTTGAAAACATACGGGAGCGGCTCGCCATGAGCCCCCGCCATCGCCAGCTCGTGCGGGAAGACCCAGAGCAGTCCGATGACGAGCCCGAACATCAGCCCGTCGAGGACGGGTCGTCCCTTCCGGTAGAGCGGGTACAGGGCGGCCATGAGGAGCCCAAGCACGAGGTAGGCGAGCAGAATCAGGCCCGTGCCCTCGTGGCTCGCGTGGTTCTCGACGACGTAGAACCTCGGCACGATCAGCATGTGCCAGAGGCCGGCCAGGACCCACATGCCCGCGCCACCAGCCACGGTCGCCAGCGCCCACTTCTTCAGTTCCATGACGTTCCTCCTTCGTGCTTCGGTTGACTAGAAGTCCTCGAGAGACACTTCGAGCGCGAGGTCGCGGTCGCCGACCTCGAAGGCGGCCTCCTCGAAATCGGGCGGTCCGAAGGCCGATGGCCGGGCCTGATTCGAAAACCCGATGCGCTCTGCCGGGGGCCCGTACCAGTGGTGGTCGACCTTCGAGTTGCCGTTCTCGTCATGAAAGGCGAAGACGGCGTACTCCCCGGGAGCGACGTGCTCGCACCGAATCACCGCCGCCCGTTCCCGGATGGCCGCCCTCCCGATGCACACGGCCTTGCCGTCCCCCGGCTCGAGGGGAAACGCGGCCTTCGCGCTCTTCGGAAACAGGTAGAGGACGACGACTCCCCGGTCTTCATCGAGCTTGCGGATAGAGACGGTGAGCTCCGCCGCCAGCGCCGGTCCCGACACCAGCAGCAGCAGGCAACCTCCGAGGAATCGCGTCACGGGCGCCGCCCTTTCCGGCCACTTGTCCGTTAATGGACGTCTGTGCCATAACGGGAACTCTAGAAAGGGGTTGCGGCCGTCGGAAGAACAACGGGCCCGAAGTTGTGCCGTTCCGCACGACGCCGCCCCCGATGTGCGGAAACGCCGCCCGAGCACGAGGTCGTTCGCCATGCCGGACAAGAAGCCGTCCACCGACCGACGCGTTCAGAAGACGCAGAGTCTGCTCCGCCAGGCCCTGCTCTCTCTGATCCTCGAGAAGGACTACGACTCGATCGTCGTGCAGGACATCCTCGAACGCGCCAACGTCGGTCGATCGACCTTCTACGCGCACTACCGAGACAAGGACGAGCTGCTGGTCACCGGGCTGCGCGAGCTCGGGGAGATGCTCGACAAGGCGCAGGCGGCAGACCTGCCGCCCACCGCGAAGCCCCACGAGAGGATCATCGCGTTCAGCCTGGCCATGTTCGAACACGCTGACGAGTACCGGAAAGTGTATCAGGCGACCCAGAGCAGCCTGGCGGGCTCGATCATCCGCAACCAGCTCCACAAGTCGGTGACCAGGCTGGTCGAGAGGGAGCTGAAGAAGCAGCTGCCGGGCGCGCGCGCCGCCCCCGGGATGCCCCCCGACCTGCTGGTGCAGTACGTGGCTTCGGTGTTCATCTGCGTCCTGAACTGGTCCCTGGAGCAGCCCCGGGGCCGGGTGTCACCGCGACAGGTCAACGAGTCGTTCCGAACGTTGGTCCTGCCGGCGATCGCACAGCAGCTTGGGAGAGGATAGGAACTCCAACCCGCCTCCCTGAAAGCTGGCGCCCGAGCGGAGGACCGGCGAACCGAGGGGAGGCGCGAGCGTCACGGGCAGGCGCAGGTCTCCGCAGTGGAAGCACGCGGCCGACTACCAGTTGGCCCGCGAGCAGGTGCTGCGGCTGACGCGGGGCGAGGTCGAGCTGGTGCAGCTCGAGCTGCGCGTCCGGCGCCGGGACGGGCGGCTGGTCGATGCGCTCTCGCGGCTGTCGCTGATGCGCGGCACCGAAGGCGAGCCGCACCTGTTCCTCATCCAGATCGAGGACGTCACCGAGAAGAAGGCCCTCGCCGCGCGGGTCGCGGTCGCCGACCGCCGGTGGTGCACGCCGACCCGACGCGGCTGGTGCAGGTGTTCCTCAACCTGCTCCTCAACGCCGCGCAGGCGCTCCCCGACGGCCAGGCGGACCTGCACGAGGTGAAGGTGTCGTCCTTCGTCGACGCGCGCGGCGTGGTGGTGGAGGTGCACGACTCCGGGCCCGGCGTGCCGGCGGACCTGCGCGAGCGCATCTTCGCGCCCTTCTTCACCACCAAGGCGGTGGGCGTCGGCACGGGCCTGGGCCTGTCGCTCTCCCACGCCACGGTGCACGCGCCGGGGGGGGGGGGCACGCTCGAGCTCGACCCCACCGTCGCGTGCGGGAGCTGCTTCCGCGTGGTCCTGCCACCCTCGGCGGAGGTGGTGCGATTCTCCCCGAGCCCGCCGTCGCGGCGGCCAGACGAGGGGAAGGTCCTGCTCATCGACGACGACGAGCCTTTGGGCACGTCGCTGGCGCGCGTCTTGCGCCTCGGCGACCGGCTGGAGGTGACGCCCCGCGCGGCCGAGGCCCTGGACCGCATCCAGCGGGGCGCGCGCTACGACCTCATCCTCTGCGACGTGATGATGCCCGAGCTCGGCGGCGGCGACTTCGTGGCGCGGCTCGAGATCGTGGCCCCGGAGCTGGTGCCGCGGGTGGTGCTGATGACCGGCGGCGCCGTCACCGAGGCGCAGCGCCGCTTCGTGGAGCAGACGCGGCTGGAGGTGCTCCACCCCCTTCCGCGGTGCGCCGGTCGGCCAGCGCATCGCGCCTCAGACGCCTCGGGGAACGAGAGCTTCAAAGCGTGCCGCGCGCCGTGTCGCACAGGGCCGGGGAGCACCGCCCTCACGGCGGGCTTGGGCGCGGCGCGACCTCCACCTGGTACGCGCGTGCGCCGCCGGCGGCGTGGACGGTGAGCACCGCCCGCCCGGCCTTCAGGCCGCGGAGCACGAGCTCGCCCGGCTCGGCCAGCTCCACCTCGGCGCACGGCGCCGCCTGGGGCAGAAGCTCGGCGGAGACCAGGCCCGGCGCGAAGAGCAGGCGCAAGCCGCCCTCGGCCACGGTGAAGTCCGCGGGTGGCGCGGGCGCTGGCGCGCTGAGGGCGGCCTCGCGCTCGCCCGGCGCCAGCGGAGGCGTCCGCGGCCACGCCAGAAGCACCGCGCCCACGGTGGCCAGGGCGGCGAGCCCGAGGCCCACCCACACCGGCCGGCGGGAGGGCGGGCGGGTGGCCGCGTCCAGCGCCCAGAGCAGGGCCTCCATCGAGGGGAAGCGGTGCGCGGGGTCCAGCGCCAGCCCGCGCCGCACGACGTCCTTGAGCCGCCGGGGCACGCCGAAGAGGTCGGCCGGCTCCTGCAGGCGAAGGGAGAGCTCGGCCCGCGTCGTGGCCAGCCACGGCCGGGCGCGGCCCAGCGCCTCGACGGCGGTGACGCAGAACGAGAACTGATCGCTCTTCTCGTCCGCGGCGCTCCCGGCGAGCTGCTCCGGCGCCATGTAGGCCGGCGTCCCCACCAGCGCGCCGGCCTGGGTGAGGAAGAGGCTCTTCCCCTCCGCCGCCGGCAGCGCCTCGGGGGCTGGCCGGGAGAGCCCGAAGTCGGACACGCGCACCCGCCCGTCCTTGCCCACCAGCACGTTGGCGGGCTTGAAGTCGCGGTGCACCACTCCCGCCGCGTGCGCCGCCGCGAGCCCCTGGCCGGCCGCGCGCAGGACGAGCAGCACCTCCGCGGTGGAGCGCTCTGCCCCGGCGCGCCAGGCGTCGAGCGACTCGCCCAGCACGTGCTCCATGGCGATGAAGCGGCCGCCGCTCCAGGTGCCGAGCTCGTACACGGTGACGACGTTGGGATGGTTCAAGCGGGCCATCACCTGCGCCTCGCGCTCCAGGCGGGCCCGCGCCGCCTCGTCGCCGGAGGCGTTGAGCAGCTTGAGCGCCACCTTGCGGCCGAGCGTCTCGTCGTGCGCCAAGAGCACCGTGCCCATGCCGCCGCGGCCGAGGAGCGACTCCACCGTGTAGTGCCCGAGCCGCTCGCCCGGCGCGGGGAGCACCGGGGCCACGCTCACCGGCGAAGACTCGCCTGCCGCCGCCAGCGCCACCGCCCGGCGGCAGCTCCCGCAGCCGTCGAGGTGGGCTTCCAGCGCCGGGCCCTCGTCGGTGCTCGCGTCGCCGCGCGCGAAGCGGGCCAGGGCGTTCTCGTCGGGGCAGGGGCTCTCGGCGGCCGGGCTCATCGCGCGCGCACCACCACGCGCCAGGCGAAGCGCGACGCGCCCTTTCCCCACAGCAGGAGCATCGTCTCGCCGGGCGCCTTGCCGCTCACCGTCAGGCGCTCTCCGGCGACGCGCACCTCGGCGACGGAACGATCTCCCGCGACGGCGCGCCGGAGGCCAGGAAGCTCGCGGGTGAGGCTTCCGCCGGGTTCGAGCTCGAGCGTCTCGGAGGGCTCGGGCGTGACGTCGGTGAGCGGCGCGGCCTCTGCCTTGGCCTCGGGGGCGACGATGACGGTGATGGGCGTGTTCTGCCCCTTGGCGTTCCACGACCAGAGGCTGGTGGTGCCCTCCTGGAGGCCGACGACGCGGAGGCGGTCGTGGCCGGCCAGCTCGACGTCGGCGATGGCGGGGTCTCCGAGGGACACCCGCTCCACGCCGGGAATGGCGAGCGACTTGGTGTGGCCCACCACCAGCCTCAGCTCGACGTGCGTCTCCTCGTCGATGGCGGCCGTCGCGTCCGGGCGGGGGCGCCGCGCCGCGACCACCACCTCCCAGGCGAGCCGCCGTCCGTCTCCCGGCCAGACCAGCAGCGTGGTGCGCCCCACCGACGCGCCCACCACCAGGAGCTGGTGTCCGCCCACCGTCTTCACGTCGCAGATCTTCGGGTCGCCGACGGCCACGCGCTCGATGCCGGAAAGGGTCAGCACGCGCTCGAGGCCCACCTCCAGCCGCAGCGTCTGGGCCACCGGCGCGTCGGTGCGCTCGTCGGTGACGAAGACGTCGTAGACGACCTCCATTCCTCCGGTGGACACCTCGAGCGTCGTCTCGCCGGCCGTCTTCCCGGTGAGCAGGACCGCGCCGTCGCCCTGCGTCCGCAGCTCGCAGACCGCGGGGTCGCCCACCTGGGCGTGGGTGAAGCCCTTCAGCGGCACGCGCAAGGTCGCGCCCACCCGCAGCTCCAGCGGCTCCGACGGATCAGGCCCGGTGAGCCCCAGCGACGTGAGCCGCCCGCTCTTCGGGGTGTCGTCGACCGAGACCGTCACCGACTCGCGCTCGCCCGTCTCCTTCCACAACAGCAGCGTGGTGCGCCCCGCCCTGAGGCCGGTGAGCTGAACCCGCTCCTTCTCCTGCACCTCGACGTCCACCACCGTCGGGTCGCCCACCGCCAGGCGCGCCAGCCCCGGCTTTTGAAGGACCTTCTGCGCGCCCACCTCCAGCGAGAGCTTGCCGTCCTGGGGCACCGTGGGTTCGGCCGCCCACACCGCCAGCGGGAGGCAGAGCGTGAAGGCCACGCTGCGGGGGGTGGGGCGCATCGGCTCCAGCATCGCCTGTTTCGCCCTACCGGGTGACGCGCACGTCGTACGACACGCGCGCTCCCCCCACCTTCCAGAGAAGCAGCGTGGTGTGGCCGGGCGCGCCGCCCACCAGGAGGAGCTGGTCGTCGCCCAGGGGCTTCACGTCGCACACCTCGGGGTCGCCGACGGAGATGCGCTGGACTCCCGGAATCGCGAGCACCCGTTGCGCGCCGACCCGGAGCGCGATGGTGGACGAGGACGGCGGCACCGAGACCGAGGACGGAACGCGCGACAGCGGCACCGCCTCGCCGTTCGGGTCCATCCCCTCCAGCGCCGGGTCGATGACCGAGACGTCGAGGTCGTCGCGCGCGCCGCCGGCCCTCCAGACGATGACCGTGGTGCGGCCCTTCTTGAGGCCGGTGAGCACCACCTGAAAGCCCTCCACCACCTTCACGTCGAGGACGCTCGGATCGCCCACCGCCACCCGGGTGAGCCCCTTGAATTCCAGCACCTTCTGCGTGCCCTGGACGAGCCGCACCGACTGCTCGCGGGGCTCGGCCGCCAGCGTCGAGAGAGGGAACCACAGCGAGACCACCGCGACTCGGAGAAGACCGCGCATGAGACCTCCTGCACGAAAGGACACGGGCTGCCGCCGAACCTTGCACCGAGCGCCCAGGCCGGCGTCCCCACGAATGGTGAACCATCGGCAGGCGCACATTCGCTAGGCTTGCCGCGCCGCTCCTCGGCCCCCTCCCTCGTGTCCGCCACTCCTCGAGCGCCGCCCGCCTCTTCTCCTCCAGACAGCCTGGTGGGCCTGCGCCTGGGCGACTACGAGATCCTCGAGGCCATCGGCCAGGGCGGCATGGGCATCGTGTACCGAGGCGTCCAACCCATCATCAAGAAGCGCGTGGCCATCAAGGTGATGCGGCCCGAGGTGGCGAACGACGAAGTCCAGGTGCAGCGGCTCATCGACGAGGCGGAGGCGGTCAACGCCATCGGCCACCGCAACATCATCGACATCTTCGGCATGGGCCGACTCCCCGACGGGCGGCCCTACATCGTGATGGAGTTCCTCGAGGGACAGCCGCTCGATCAGGTGCTGAACCTGATGGGGCGGCCGGAGCTGCCCGACGCGCTGGCGCTGCTCATCGACATCGCCGGGCCCCTGGCCGCCGCCCACAAGGCCGGCGTGGTGCACCGAGACCTCAAGCCCTCGAACGTCTTCCTCTGCGCGCAGCCCGACGGGAGCCGCTTCGTGAAGCTCCTCGACTTCGGCCTCGCCAAGCGCGCCCGCGTGGTCCAGGGCGACGGCCAGCAGACGAGCGAGACCACCGTGGCCGGCACGCCCGACTACATGGCGCCGGAGCAGGCGCGCGGGCTCGGCACCACGCCGTCGACCGACCTCTACGCGCTCGGGGTGATGGCCTACGAGATGGTGACCGGTGCCCTGCCCTTCCGCGGAGAGACCCCGATGGACGTGATGATGGCCCACGTCCACTCGCCGGTGCCGTCGGCGCGGGCGAAGGTGCCCGAGCTGCCCGCCGAGCTCGACGCGCTCATCAGCGCGCTGATGGCGAAGTCGGAGGCCCGCCGCCCCCCGTCGGCGGACGCGGTGCGCGACGCGCTCATCTCCATCGCCGACGCGGTCAGCGCCGACGGGTTCAGGCCCCTGGAGCCGCGCCCTCGCGTGTCGTCGCCCCGGCCGAGCGGGCCGCGCCCGGGTACGCCGCCTGTGCCCGCTCCCCCGGTGGCGCCGCCCGACGGCGAGCCGCCTGGGCCTCTCGCC
>JBBIOE010000205.1:0-14644 GCA_037443525.1 Archangiaceae bacterium
TCACCCGCCGCCTCGCCGAGGAGATGGCCATCGACCGCGCCGCGCTGGTGGTGGTCGACGCGGAGAAGGGGCAGGGCACCATCGTCGCCGCCAGCGACGACGCCTCGCTCAAGGACCTGCGCATCGACCTCGCCCGCTACCCGGAGATCCGCGAGGTGGTGCGCACCGGCAAGCCGGTCATCGTCGAGGACGCGCCCTCGCACCCCTTGCTCGAGGACGTGCGCGCCTCGGTGAAGGCCCGCGGCATCTCCGCCATCGCCGGCCTGCCGCTCACCGCGCAGGGCAAGGTGCAGGGCGTGATGCTGCTGCGCCGCACCTCGAAGGCCGGCGCCTTCAACGGCCGCGAGGTCGACTTCCTCACCACCGTCGCGCACGCCACCGCCATCGCCTTCCGCAACGTGCGGCAGCTGGAGTCGGTGCTCGGGCAGCGCGAGTCCGAGCGCGAGGCCCGCAAGGTCGCCGAGCAGCGCGCCAAGGAGCTCGCCCGCTACGAGGCCTACTTCGCCCACCTGTCCGACGGCGTGGCGATTCTGGACGCGAAGGCCTGCGTGCTGTCGTTGAACCCGGCGGGCCTCACGCTCCTGGACGTCAACGCCCAGGAGGCCCAGGGGCGCCACGTCAACGCGCTGACCAACCCCTCCGACGACGGGCTGCTCCTCGACATGCTCTACGCGGTCTCCACCGGCAAGGTGCGCACCGGCGTCGAGCTCCACGCCCGCACCGTCTCGGGGCGGCGCCTCGCGCTGTCCGTCTCGGCCGCGCCGCTGGCGGGCGACGCGAGGGACGGCGTGGCCATTCTCACCTTGCGCGACGTCACCGAGCAGCGCGCGCTGGCCGACGAGCTCCGCAAGACCAAGGAGTTCTTGGAGCGCCTCATCGACAGCTCCGTCGACGCCGTCATCGCCTCGGACATGAAGGGGAACATCATCCTCTTCAACAAGGCCGCCGAGACCATCTACGGCTGGTCGTCCCACGACGTCATCGGCAAGCAGCACGTGACCCGGCTCTACCCCGATCTGGACGTGGCCCGCGACGTGATGCGCAAGCTCCGCTCGGGCGACCACGGCGGTCCGGGGCGCCTCACCACCAGCCGCATCGAGATCCTCTCTCGCACCAGCGAGCGCATCCCCGTCAACATGACCGCGAGCATCATCTACGAAGGCAGCCGCGAGGTGGCCACGGTGGGCATCTTCACCGACCTGCGCGATCGCTTGAACCTCGAGCGCAAGCTCACCGACGCCGAGGCGCGGCTGCTCGAGAGCGAGAAGAACAGCGTCATCGTGGCCCTGGCCGGGACCGCCGCCCACGAGCTCAACCAGCCGTTGACCAGCGTGATGGGGTACTCGGAGCTGCTCAAGCGGAAGCTCAAGGAAGGCGACCCGCTCTGGCGCAGCGTGGACATCATCCACCGCGAGGCCGAGCGCATGGCGGAGATCGTGCGGAAGATCGGTAAGATCACCCGGTACGAGACCAAGGCCTACGTGGGCACTTCGCAGATCGTCGATCTCGACAAGGCGGCCGGGCATGAAGAGTGAGTCCAGCGTTCGCCCCTTCGAAGCCCCCATCCCGGTGGGCGACGCCTTCCGCGCCTTCTTCGACGTCTACGACGCGCCTGCCGCGCTCTGTGACCTGACCCTCACGGTCCTCACCGCGAACTCGGCCTTCGAGGTGCTGTGCGGCACGAGGGACGTGGTGGGCCAGACGCTCGCCGAGGTGCTCACCAGCGCGCCCTTGACGGTACCCGACGAGGGCCGGAGCCTCGACGTCGAGGTGGAGTGCAGGACCGCCCAGTCGGTGACCCTCTCGGTGGTGCGCCGCGGGAAGACGGTGGCGGTGGTGGCCAGGCGCCTGTCGCCGATGCTCGACTCCCTCGCCGCCGCCGGCCGGGCGCTGCTCGAGCAGGCGCGCATCGAGACGCAGTTGCTCGAGATCGGCCGCGAGCTCGCCAGCGCCACCGGCGAGGAGGAGCTGGTGGCCGCCGCCGCGCGCGGGGTGAAGGGCCTCTTCCCCGGGCGGACCTTCTGCGTGCGCATCGTCGACCCGCGCACCTGCGCCCTCACCTCGCTCTACGCCGAGGGGCGGCTCAAGGAGGGCCCGCGCGACGTCTTCGGCCTGCGCCGCTCGATGGTGGAGAAGACGCACCTCGACCTGGCCTCGCTCCCCCGCGAGCGCGTGGTGCTCAGCCAGGACCTGCCGCTCCTCTTCCAGGGCAGCGTGAAGGGGCTGGTCGCGCCGCTGGTGGCCTCGGGGCAGTTCTTCGGCGCGGTGAACGTGGAGTACCCGGCGGGGCTCACCGCCGACGCGGTGCTCGACGAGCGGGTGGTGATTCAGCTCGCGAACCAGATCGCCGTGGCGGTGCGGAACGCCAAGCTCATCGACGAGCTCACCTTCGTGCGCAAGTACCTCGAGAACCTGCTCGAGAACGCCAACGCGCTCATCCTGGTGGTGAACCGCGACCGCAAGGTGGTGGTCTTCAACCAGGCCCTGGTGGCGCTCACCGGCCGCGCCGCGGAGGACGTGCTCGGCATCGACGCCGAGCTGCTCGTCCCCGAGCAGGACCGCCTCCGGGTGCTCAAGGCCCTCTCGGGCTCGCTGGCCCGCGAGCCGGTGTCGAGCTTCGAGACCGCGCTCACCAAGAAGGACGGGCGCGAGACCAGCGTGGCCTTCAACGTCTCGGCGGTGTCGAACCAGGCCGGCGAGGTGGAGGGCGTCATCGCCATCGGCCACGACGTCTCGCGCATGCGCGAGCTGGAGCGGCGCATCGTGCAGGCCGAGAAGCTCGCCTCGCTCGGGCAGCTCGCCGCCAGCGTGGTCCACGAGATCAACAACCCGATGACCGCGGTGGCCACCTACGCCGACGCGCTGCTCAAGCGGGCCATGCTCTCGCCCACCGCCGACCCGAGCGACGTCACCAAGTTCCGGAAGATCGTCGACAACTCCGAGCGCGTGCTGCGCTTCACCCGCGACCTGGTCAGCTACGCCCGCCCCGCGCACGACAAGCCCGAGGAGGTCGACCTGAACGCCACCCTCGAGCGCGCGCTGGGCTTCTGCGAGCACGTGGTGGTGCGCCACGGGGTGAAGCTCGAGCGCAACTACGCCGACGTGCCGCGCTTCCTGGGCCTCAAGCAGAACCTGGTGCAGGTCTTCGTGAACCTGGTCACCAACGCCTGCCACGCCACGCCCTCCGGCGGCTCCATCACCGTCAGCTCCCGCGCGCTGGACGGCTTCGCCGTGGTGGAGGTGAAGGACACCGGCCGCGGCATGGCCTCCGAGGTGCGCGCGCGCATCTTCGAGCCCTTCTTCACCACCAAGCCGGACGGGCAGGGGACCGGCCTCGGCCTGTCCATCGTGCACGGCATCATCGAGAACCACGGCGGCGTCATCGACGTCGCCTCCGAGACCGGGCAGGGGACCACCTTCACCGTCCGCCTGCCGATGCTGCGCTGGGTGGCGGCGAAGTAGCGCGCTTCAGTTAGAGGGCGGTGGCCTCGCGGCTGCACAGCTCGTGCACCTCGTCGGCGAAGCGCACCAGCGTGTCGCCCTCGCCCTGCTCGAGCAGCTTCCGCGGCTTGCCCATCACCAGGAAGACGAGGTTCTTGGGCGTCGCGAGGAGGAACGGGTCGTCGGGGCTCTGCGCGGGCAGCACCGAGGCCGGCACCCAGCGCAGCTTCACCGGCGAGCGGCGCTTGAGCACCTCGGCGAGGTAGGCGCCCGCCCCCATGCCGATCACCTTCTTCGCCTCGGGCCCCGGGTCCTTGGCGCGGAGCTTCACCAGGTAGGCGTCCAGGTGCGCCAGGCTCTGCTTGGAGAAGTCGAGCGCGCCCTTGGGGATGCCGAGATCGCCTCGCTCGAAGCTCGACGCGAACATCTGGGCGGCCTGACTCGCCGCCGCCTCGAACTCCTCGGTGGGGGTCATGGGTGCGCCGCCTCCCTCAGTCGTCATGGCCGAGCTCCTGGAAGAACTCCTCCCGGGTGAGGAGGCCCTTCCTGGTGAGCAGCCGCATCAGGGCCCAGAACCGGCGCTCCTGCTGCTCGAAGGCCTCGCTGGTCTGCGCCTGGTCTCCGAAGAGGAAGTCCAGGTCCTTGGCCACCGACGCCTCGAGGCCACTGGTGCCCACCGCGGTGGCGATGAGCTTCTGGCGCCCCGCGGACTCCGGCAGCGCCCGGGGGCCGGAGACGACCTCCTCACCCTCGATGATCTCCTCGGGCTCCGAAGCCTTTTCGCCGCCGACCTTGTGGTAGTAGCGCAAGATGGCCTCGCGCACCTGGGTGTGGGTAGCGATGCGCGGGAGCACCAAGAGGCCGGTGGTGAACTGAATCTCCTCCAGCGCGGGCTCGTTCCCGGGGTCGCTCATCGCCACCAAGAGGGTCTTCGAGGGCCCGGTCTTCTCCACGCCGAAGGGGAACAGCTCGTGCGCCTCGCAGAAGCGCGCCCGGAGCATGTGCACCGCCGCCCAGTCGACCGGCGTGCTGGCGAGGTCGACGCGCGGGAGAGCGAGGCTCTCCGAGAGCACCTGGGCCAGCGCGCCCTCGGTGAGCACGCCCTGCTGAATGAGCGTCAGTCCCAGCCGCTGCCGGGTCCTCGCCTGGGCCACCAAACCCGCCTTGAGCTGGGCCGGCGTGATCGCGCCGCGCTCCACGAGCAGCTCTCCGACCCGCTTTCGCGCCATGAAGGTGGCCCTACCACAGTGTGGGGAAAAACCTGAAAGCTCGCGCAGTTGTCTGACGACGTGAGTGTCTTGACACCCGAATTTTCGCCCGCCTATGGTCCGGCGGCTTTCCCGGTCACGCTGATCCGGGATGGGACTTCAAAGGGACACATGTCCGGAGGCAGTTCACAATGACGCTTGCTTCGCTTTTCATGTTGGCGGCCGAGGGTGGCGGTGAAGGTGGTGGCGACCAGAGCTTGTTCGGCAAGATGGCCGACGCGTTCATCGAAGGCGGCTGGGGCATGTGGCCCATCGCGTTCTTCTTCGTCATCGGCCTGGCGATCACTGTCGAGCGCGCCATCGTGCTCTACTTCTCGGCGGCCATGAACAAGGACGGCTTCCTCCGCGGCCTGAAGAAGCACATCTACGCGGGCGACCTGGACAAGGCCATCAACTACACGGCCGGCCAGAAGGCCACGCCGCTCTCCTCCGTCATCAAGTCGGGCCTGATGAGCGTGCCCAAGGGCGAGGAAGAGGTGCAGGCGGCTCTCGACGAGGCGGCGCTGCGCGAGAACCCGAAGCTCGAGGCCCGCACCGGTTACCTCGCGATGCTCGGCAACGCGGCCATGCTCGCCGGCCTCCTCGGAACGGTCGACGGCCTCATCGGCTCGTTCAAGGCCGTCGCTCACGCCTCCCCGGCCGACCGCGCGACGATCCTCGCGGCGTCCATCGGCGAGGCCATGAACTGCACCCGCTTCGGTCTCATCGCCGCGATCCCGATGCTGATCATGTTCTCGCTCCTGAACGGCCGCACCCAGAGCCTCATCAACGACATCAACGAGACGTCGGTGGCGGTGCTCAACCTGATCGTTCAGAACAAGGACAAGTTCAAGAACATGACGGTGCCGGCGCAGGCCGAAGAGTAAGCCGTTCCATCCCATCGGCCGGGGCGCGGGGCGGAAACCCCGCCGGCGCTCCGGCTGTCCATGTCGAAGCATGGGGCCCGAAGAGGGTCTCCAAGGAGTGAGTGATGGCCGGCGGTATGGATCTCGGCACAGGTGGCAAAGGCGGCAAGAAGCCGCTCGATATGGCCATCAACCTGGTGCCCTTCATCGACCTGATGGCGGTCACCATCGTGTTCCTCATCATGACGGCCGTGTGGACGCAGCTCGGCCGCCTCCAGGTGAGCAACTCGGGTCAGAACGCGTCGGAAGAGCAGCAGCAGCAGGAGCAGAAGCTGCAGCCCATCACGCTCTTGGTCACCGAGAAGGAGATCAAGATCACGGTCGGCGGCTCGCAGCTCGACCCCTTGCCCATCACGCGCGACGACAAGGAGCGCATCGACGTCATCAAGCTGGTCGACAAGCTCAAGGAGCTCAAGACCCAGCAGCCTGATCAGGCGGCCATCACCCTGCAGACCGAGGACGCGGTGAAGTACGAGGACCTCGTGCGGCTCATCGACACCTGCATCGGCAGCCAGTTTCCCTCGGTGTCCGTCTCACCGGCGTCGCAGGGCTAAAGGAACACCATGGGAATCCAACCTCCTGGAAAGCGGTACGGCAAGCGGCTCGCGCACTCGAAGATCTTCGGGCACGGGCTCGCCGGTCACAAGGCGACCAACGCCGACCTGAACGTCACGCCCCTCGTCGACATGTTCGTCATCTTGGTGCTCTTCCTCATCGCCAACTTCTCGGCGACGGGCGAGATCCTGGCGATGAACAAGGACATCCAGCTCCCCGAGGCGTCCAACACCGACGAGCTGCAGCTCGCTCCGGCGGTGGCCATCTCCAAGGACGAGGTGCTCCTCTCCGGCATGCTCATCGGCCGCGTCGACGACCTCACCCGAGAGGACTACCTGAACATCCCCGCGCTGGAGGAGAAGCTGCGCGACCTGAAGAAGCAGTTCGAGGACCTGCACAACGCGGCGGGTGACCAGGGCGGCTTCAAGGGCGACGTGAACATCCAGGCCGACAAGAAGGTGACCTTCAAGATCGTGAAGCGGGTGATGTTCTCCTGCGCCTCGGCCGGCTACGGCAACATCGCCTTCGCCACGCTGATGCAGGGCGGCGGCGAGAAGGACAAGAAGCCGGAGTCGGCCTCGCGCTGATCGACCGGCTTCTGGTCTTCGACGGGCGGCTCGGGAAACCGGGCCGCCTTTTTCGTTTCCGCTCGTTCGTTGGGGGAGGCCCCGTGAGCGCGGGGCTATCGCGGCCTTCTTAGATCGTGCTACGCGCCCGAGCCCGATGGAACTGCTCAAGCACCTCATCGAGTACATCCGAAACCCCGCGGGCCTGGTCGAGTACGGCTACCCGGTGCTGGCGCTGGTGGTCTTCCTGGAGACCGGCGCGATGGTGTTCTTCCTCCCCGGCGACTCGCTCCTGGTCACCGCCGGCCTCTACGTGGCGAACGGGAAGCTCTCCCTGGTGATGCTGAACCTCTTGCTCATCCCCGCGGCGGTGCTCGGCGACGCGGTGAGCTACATGATCGGCGCGCGCGCCGGCCCGGCCATCTTCAATCGGCCCGAGTCGCGCTGGTTCAAGCCGCAGCACCTCAAGGCCGCGCACGACTTCTACGAGCGCCACGGGGGCAAGGCGATCATCATCGCCCGCTTCATGCCGCTGGTGCGCACCTTCGTCCCGGTGGTGGCGGGCGTGGGGAAGATGCCCTACCGCCGCTTCGCCTCCTTCAACGTCATCGGCGGCGCGGCCTGGGTGCTCTCCATGACCCTCATCGGCTACCTGCTCGGCAACCTGGTGCCGGACATCGGCAAGCACATCGAGAAGGTCATCATCGTGGTGGTCTTCATCTCCATCTTGCCGGGCATCATCGCGTACCTCCGCCGCAAGAAGGACGCCCCCGCCGCGGTGCCGCCGACCTCCTCGCCCGCGCCCTGAGCCAACCTCGATGGGTGACGCCCTCGATCGCGTTCGCACCGCGCTCCCCAAGCTGAAGGTCTTCCCGCTGCCGCCGGCGGTGCTCCTGCCCGGCTCCGCGCTGCCCCTGCACATCTTCGAGGCGCGCTACCGCCAGATGGTGGAGGACGCGCTGGCCACCGACGGCGTCTTCGCCATGGCGCAGGTGAAGCCGGGAGAAGAGGGCCGCCTCGCCCACGAGCCGGCGCTGGAGGAGCTCCTCTCGGTCGGAGTCATCGCCTTCCACGAGCTGCTCGAGGACGGCCGCTACGACCTGGTGCTCGCCGGCGTGGCCCGCGCGCGCATCGTCAAGGAGCACGCCCGCACCAAGCTCTACCGCGAGGTGGAGGCGGAGCTCGTCGAGGACCCGCACTTCGCCGGCCCGGAGGAAGCCGAGCTCCGCGGCGCGGTGCTCGACCTGCTCGCCCGCGTGCCCATCGAGGTGGGGGAGCGGCTCGGCACCGTCATCTCGCGGGCGCAGGGCGGCTCGCTCGCCGACGTGGTGGCCGCCGCCGTCATCTCCGACGCCCCCACCCGCTACGAGATCCTCTCCACCCTCGACGTGGCGGAGCGGCTGACCGTCGTCACCGGCGAGGTGCTCGACGTGGTGGGGCGGCTCAAGCCCCAGAAGCCCGACGGGTTCTTGAACTGAAGCTTCGGCACCCTTCGACTCGCTCGAAGTGAACGGAAGGCCGTCCGTCGGGCTTGCGGAAAAAAACGACCGGTCGTACTCTTTCCGCGTGTCGAAGGGCGAACAGACCAGGGACCGCATCCTCGACCGGGCCTACCGGCTGGCGGCCCGTGACGGGCTGGAGGGCCTGTCGCTGGGCGCCCTGGCCACCGAGCTGGGGATGTCCAAGAGCGGGCTGTTCGCGCACTTCGCCTCCAAGGAGGAGCTGCAGGTGGCGACGCTGGAGAGCGCCGCCGCCCACTTCACCCACGAGGTGGTGAAGAAGGCCTTCGCGGCGCCGCGCGGGCTGCCCCGGCTCAAGGCGCTCTTCAAGGCGTGGATCGCCTGGATGAACGACGCCGGCCACCCCGGCGGCTGCCTCTTCATCGCGGCTTCGGCGGAGCTCGACGACAAGAAGGGCCCGGCCCGCGACACGCTGGTGGCCACCGAGAAGGACCTGTTGGCCATGCTCGCCAAGGCCGCCCGCCTCACGGTCGAGGAGGGGCACTTCGTGAAGACGCTCGACTGCGACCAGTTCGCCTACGAGGCACACGCGCAGATCCTGGCGTACCACCACGCCAAGCGGCTCCTGCACGATCCCAAGGCCGAGGCCCGCGTGAAGGCCGGCTTCGACCGCCTCGTCGCCTCCGCCTCCCACCCGCAGTGAACCCGAGGACTCCCATGGCTCCCTCATCGACTTCCAGGCACGCAAAAAACAGCACGACCGGTCGTCTCTTTCTCGGCGCCCTGGGCCGGGTGGCGCCGTCGGCGCTCATCGCGCTCTCCCTCAAGCCCTTCTTCCGCCCACCGCGCGGGGAGGTGCGTGAGCCTTCGACGCCCGGCCTCAACGGTCACCGCTGGACGCTGGACACCGGCCGCCACGAGCTCGCGGTGTGGGACTGGGGCGAGGGCCCGACGGTGCTGCTCTCCCACGGCTGGGGCGGGCAGGCGGCGGACTTCCGGCACCTGGTGGGCCCGCTGGTGAGGGGCGGCTTCTCGGTGGTGGCGTTCGACCACCCGGCCCATGGGCAGTCGAGCGGCCAGGAGGCGACGCTGGTGGAGTTCGCACGCGCGCTGGAGGCGGTGGGGCGGCGGGTGGGGCCGCTGTCGGCCATCGTCGGGCACTCCTTCGGCGGCGCGGCCACCGCCCTGGCGCTCGACTGGGGCCTGCCGGCGAAGCGGGCCGTGCTCATCGCCGCGCCGATGGACGTGCGGTACTTCGCCCGTGGCTTCGCGGACGCGGTCGGGCTGCCCGAGCGCGCCCACCCGCGCTGGTACCAGGCCATCGAGCGCAAGGTGGGCGTCTCCATGGACAGCCTCGACGTGCGCGCGCTGGCGCGGCGGCAGACGGCGGAGGCGTTGGTGGTGCACGACGAGGCGGATCGCGAGGTGCCCTTCGAGCACGGGCAGGCCATCGCAGCGGCGTGGCCCAACGCCACGCTTCAGCGCGTGGCGGGGCTCGGGCACCGGCGCGTCCTCGCCGACGCCGGCGTGGCCGAGCTCATCGTGCGCACGCTGCGCGCGGACCTCGAGCCCCAGGCCCGGCTTCGCCTGGCGTGAGTCGAGACGGTCCCTCGACGCGGTGACCGCTGGCATCGCTCGCCGCGCACCACCGCCCCCGCCCCAGCAGGCTCCGAGCGCCGTTTCCTCGGAGCGGAGCCGAAGGGACACGAGCGTCTGGGCGGCAACGGGAGGTCACGGCGAGGCGAAGGTGACGCGCGACGGCCGGCTCTTGGAGCGGAACACGGTGTGCGTCTGGGCGACGAAGTCCGAGTCCTTGGCGAGGAGGAGGTTCGGCACCCAGGTCTGCGGGTTGCGGTCGTAGAGCGGGAACCAGCTCGACTGCACCTGCACCATGATGCGGTGGCCCTTCTTGAAGACGTGGCTGCGCGGCAAGAGGTCCACGTTGACCGCCTCTGCCTTCCCGGGCGTGAAGGGCTTGGGCGTCTCGAAGCTCTCGCGGAAGCGCCCGCGGAGGATCTCTCCGCACACCAGGTGCTCGAAGCCGCCCAAGAGCGGGTCGGCCTTGTTCAGCTCCGGCTCCACGTCGATGAGCTTCACCACCAGGTCCGCGTCGGCGCCGGTGGTGGCGAAGAACAAGCGCGCCGTCACCTCTCCGGCCACCGTCACGTCCCCGGCCAGCGGCGGCGTCGACCAGGTGCGCACGTCGGGCCGCCCGTCGGAGAAGCGCTGGTCGGTGGCCAGCGACTCCGCCCAGGCGTCGCGCGCGGCGTCGGGCGCCAGGTTCGGCGTCGCCACCGGCCGCGGCTGGCTCGGCACCGGGCGCGCCGGGTCCGACACCCAGGCGTCGGCCTCCCCGCCGCCCTCGGCCGTGGGCGCCTCGAAGGACAACAGGCCGCCGGCGCGCAGGTAGAGGCTCTTCTCCGTGGTGCCCTTGGGCGGCCAGGCGTCGAGGCGCTGCCAGACGTTGCTGCCGGTCTGGAACACCAGCGCCTTGGGCAGCGTCGTCGTGCAGGCGTCCTTGAGCGCGCAGGCGAAGAAGGGGGCCTGCACCTCGGCGCGGAAGAACTTCGCCGTCGCCGAGCCGAACGCGAGCCGGCCCAGGTGGTCGCCGTCGTCGTTGCGCCAGGTGCGGTGCGCCCACGGCCCGAGCACGAGGTGGTTGAAGCCCTTCGTGTCGTTGGCCTCCAGCGCCTGGAAGGTGGCCATCGGCCCGCGGCGGTCCTCCTGGTCGTACTCGCCGCCCACGTGCAGCGTCGGCGCCGGCGCCGACTTCAGCGTCGAGGCCACCGCCCGCGACTTCCAATAGGCGTCGTAGGTCGGGTGGGCGACGAAGTCCTTCCAGCTCTTCACGCTGCCCTTGAAGTAGCGCTCCTCGAGGTGGGCCAGCGAGCCGAGCGAGAGGAAGAAGTCGTAGAGGTCGAGGCGGTCGACGGGGAACTCGCCGAACTCCTTCGAGGTCTCCATGTCGAAGAAGAAGGGCGCCATCACCCCCGCCCGCAAGGCCCCGCCGTGGTAGTCGTCATCGCCCTTGAAGTTGTCGCCCGGCGCGGCCTGCGGCGAGAAGGCCTTGATGGCGGGGTGCGGCTCGTACATCGCCATCGTCACCAGGCGCCCCGGCACCGACGCGCCCAGCATGCCCACCCGGCCGTTGTGGTTCGGCACGTGCGCGAGGAGCCAGTCCACCGTGTCCCAGGTGTCGGTGCCCTCGTCGATGGCCTTGGAGCTGGTCCGGTCGCGCGGCGGCCGCTCCAGCTCGAAGAGCCCTTCCGACTTGAAGCGCCCCCGCACGCTCTGCATCACCACGATGTAGCCGTCGCGGAGCAGGTCCTGGAGCCACGGCTTCACCAGCCACCGGGTGAAGCCCTTGGCGTCGGCATCGAAGCCGTAAGGCGTGCGCATGAGGAGGAACGGCAGCTTCTCCTTCGACTGCTTCGGCACGTAGACGTGGGTCTGGAGCTTCACGCCGTCACGCATCGGCACCATCGCCTCGAGCTTGTCGAAGACGAGGCTCGGGTCGGTGGCGGTCTGGGCGGAGGCGGCGAGCGCGAGCGTGAGGACGGCGAAGGCGGCGAGGCGGGGGCTCATGCGCTCCGTTTACGGGCCGGCGCGGGACTTGTGAAACGCGATGTGGCTCGTGAGTCCCGCCGACCGCGCCTCGTCAGGCTCACTCGTGCGCTCCGGTGCCCGGCGCTCGTCAGTCCGGGCGCACGCCGCTTCGCCTCGATCTCCTCCGCCTCGCGACGGTCGGCAGGCCTAGCCGAGCTCCCGCGTGGCCCGCGCCAGGGTGAGCACGAAGACCCGGCCCGCGCCGGCGGCCTTCAAGGCCCGCGTCGCCTCGCGCACCGTGGCGCCGGTAGTGAAGACGTCGTCCACCAGCACCACCTCGGCGCCGCGGGGCACGCCCGTCGCGGTGAAGGCGCCTCGCACGTTCTCCTCGCGCGCCTCGTCGGACAAGCCCACCTGCCGCCTGGTCTCGCGGGTGCGGGTGAGCCAGCCGTCCTCCAAGGGGCGCTTCACCAGCCGCGCCAGCTCCGCCGCGAGCAGGGTCGCCTGGTCGAACTTGCGCTCCCGAAAGCGCGCCTCGTGCAGCGGCAAGGGGCAGAGCGCGCCCGGGAGCGCGGGGAGCATCGCGCGGCTCGCGGTCGCGAGGAGCCCCGCCAGCGGCCGCGCCAGCTCCGGGTGATCCTCGTACTTGAAGCGGTGAATGGCCTTCGCCACCGAGCCCGAGTGCTCGAGGGGCGCATAGGCCCGCTCGAAGGAGACCGGCCTCGACGCACAGGCCCGGCAGAGCCCCTTGTGGAAGCGCCCCGGCTCGGAGCAGCGCGCGCAACAGACCTCGGGCGTCTCGTTCACCAGCGGGCGGCAGCCCTCGCAGAAGAAGCCCGGCCCCGGCAGCACCTCGTCGCAGGCGACGCACGACGGGGGGAGGAAGACGTCGATGAGGCCGTCCATCACTCCTCGACCAGCTCGACGTGGTTCACCACGCTCTCGCGGCCGTGCTTCGCCTCGAGGGCCTTCACCTTCTCCAGGTCCAAAGGCTTGAGCACCCAGCCCCACAGCTCGACGTGGCCGTTGCGAACGCAGGCGGTGACGCTCTTCCACCCGCGCACCTCGCCCTGCACCTTCTGACGCAGCCGGAGCAGGGCCGGCGGCGGCGGGTCGCCCTCGGCGCAGGCCAGCACGTTCAGGCGGCTGCCGTCGGTCCTCCACACCATCACCGTGCGCACCGCGGCGCAGGAGGCGGAGAGGGTGAACTGCTCCGGCTCGTCGCCCGACAGGCCCTCCTCGATGCACTTGCCCGCCGAGCCCGCGATGCGCTCCAGCTTCGACACCCGGAAGGTGAGCGCCTGGCCCGACTCCAGGGTGACGGCGCGCCAGGGCGTCACCAGCACCTCGGCGTTGCCCAGGGCCAAGGTCAGCGCGAGCGCGGCGGCGAGCCGGCTCATGGAGGCGTGCACACTCCGTTGATGCAGGCCAGGTTCACCGCGCAGACGGTGGCGCAGGTGCCGCAGTTGTTCCGGTCGAAGTTCAAGTTCACGCAGGTGTTCGAGCACTGGGAGAGGCCGGTGGGGCAGACGCACTGGCCGGTCGCGCAGGACATCAAGGGCGACGCGCAGACCGTGCCGCAGGTGCCGCAGTTGTTCCGGTCGGTCTGCAGGTTCCGGCACTGGCCGTTGCAGCTCGTCTGGCCGGCGGGGCATTGGCACTGGCCGGCGATGCAGTTGGTGGTGAAGGGGCAGGTGGTGCCGCAGCTGCCGCAGTTGCTCCGGTCGGTCTGGAGGTTCCGGCAGACGCCGCCGCACACCGCGCTGCCGGCGGTGCAGTAGCAAATGCCGCCGTAGCACTGCTCGTTGAGCGCGCAGGCGTGGCCGCAGGTGCCGCAGTTGGTGGCGTTGGACTGCAGGTTGAAGCAGGTGCCGCTGCAGCTCGTCTCGCCGGTGGGGCAGGCGGCGATGCACGCGCCCGAGACGCACACCTGCTGGCTGGTGCAGGCGTTGCCGCAGGCGCCGCAGTTCTGGGCGCTGGTCTGGGTGTCGACGCAGGTGTTGTTGCAGGTGGTGGAGCCCGGGCGGCACTGGCACTGGCCGACGAAGCAGGCGAAGGCTCCCGGGCCGCAGGCGTGGCCGCAGGCGCCGCAGTTGTTGAGGTCGAAGTTGGTGTTGATGCACGAGCCGTTGCAGTTGGTCTGCGCCGGGCCGCACTGGGTGACGCAGTTGCCGAAGCGGCAGACCTGCCCCCCGGTGCACGCGCGAGCGCAGCTGCCGCAGTTGTTGGGGTCATTCTGGGTGGTGACGCAGGTGCCGTTGCAGAGCGTGGTGCCCGCGCGGCAGGTGCAGGCGCCGCTGACGCACTGGCCCGACCCGCAGCTCTTCCCGCACGCACCGCAGTTGGCCGGGTCGCTCTGGGGGTTCACGCAGAGGCTGTTGCAGGTGAGGTAGCCCGCGGGGCAGCTGGCCTGGCACACGCCGTTGACGCACGTCTTCCCGCCGGTGCAGGCGGTGCCGCAGGTGCCGCAGTTGGCCGGGTCGACCAGCGGGTTGACGCACGCGCCGTTGCAGAGCGTCTGGCCGCTCGGGCACTGGCAGGCTCCGGCGACGCAGCTCTGGCCGGTGCCGCAGGTGGTGCCGCAGGCGCCGCAGTTCCTGGTGTCCGTCTGGGTGTCGACGCAGGCGCCCGCGCAGGTCTTCTGGCCCGCGGGGCAGGCGCAGGCGCCGGCGGTGCACGAGGTGCCGCTGGAGCACACCGTGCCGCAGGTGCCGCAGTTCCTGGAGTCGGTCCGGGTGTCGACGCAGACGCCGTTGCACAGCGACTGGCCCGTGGGGCAGGCGCAGGCGCCGTTGACGCAGCTGGTGCCGCCGGAGCAGGTCTTGCCGCAGGTGCCGCAGTTGGCCGGGTCGATGGCGACGTTGACGCAGGCGCCGTTGCAGGAGGTGAGGCCGGGGTTGCAG
>JBBIOE010000206.1:0-14585 GCA_037443525.1 Archangiaceae bacterium
CAACAGCAACGCCCAGCACGCGCGGGCGAACACCATCAACCTGCGCCGCTACGAGAAGGACGTGATCATCAACCTGCGCGACCCCGGCAAGGTCCGGGAGTACTTCGCGAAGTGGCGCGAGCAGCGGGAGCACCTCTTGCGCCGGCTGGAGACCCTCAAGAAGACCGTCTCCACCCCCGAGGACGAGCGGCTGGTCAGCACCCTCTTCGAGCAGGAGGCCGCCTACTCGGCCGGCTTCGAGAAGGTCCACGGGCTCATCGCCTCCGGGGAGGTGAAGGACGACGCCGAGGCCAACCGGGCCATGGAGCCGGTCAAGGGCGACGCGCACGGCCTCGAGCAGTCCAGCGCCGAGCTCTCGACGCGCTACGAGCGGGTGATGGAGCGCCAGGTGGGCCAGATGCAGGACTTCTCGGGCCGCGTCACGCGCATCATTCTCACCTTCGCGTTGGTGGTGATCGTCTCCGCGATCCTCGTCGCCGTGATCATCAGCAAGAGCATCACCGCGCCGGTGGCCGTCCTGGTGACGCACGCCCAGCGCCTCGCCGAAGGAGATCTGCGGCACGAGCTCGAGGTGAAGAGCGAGGACGAGATCGGCAAGCTGACCGCCGCGATGAAACAGATGTCCGATCGGCTGGCGCGCACCATCGGCGAGGTGCGCATGGGGGCGACCGCGCTTGCCTCGGCGTCGCAGCAGGTGTCGAGCACCGCGCAGTCGCTCTCCCAGGGCACCGCCGAGCAGGCCAGCTCCGTCGAGGAGACGACCGCCAGCCTCGAGCAGATGGGCGCGTCGATCACCCAGAACGCCGAGAACAGCAGGAAGTGCGAGGAGCTCGCCACCCAGGGCGCCCGCGACGCCGAGTCGAGCGGCAACGTGGTGGGCGAGACCGTGGTGGCGATGAAGTCGATCGCCGAGAAGGTCTCGATCATCGAGGAGATCGCCTACCAGACGAACCTGCTGGCGCTGAACGCGGCCATCGAGGCTGCGCGGGCCGGCGAGCACGGGCGCGGCTTCGCCGTGGTGGCCACCGAGGTGCGCAAGCTCGCCGAGCGCAGCCAGACCGCGGCGAAGGAGATCATGGGCGTGTCGACCTCGAGCGTGGCGGTGGCCGATCGCTCCGGCGAGCTGCTCAAGGAGCTGGTGCCGGCGATTCGAAAGACGACCGATCTCGTCCAGGAGGTCGCCGCCGCGTCACAGGAGCAGGCCACCGGCGTGAAGCAGATCAACGCCGCGGTCTCGCAGGTCGATCAGGTGACCCAGCGCACCTCCGCCGCGGCCGAGGAGCTGTCCAGCACCGCCGAGGAGCTGGCGGCCCAGGCCGAGGCGCTGCAGCAGCTCATGCGCTTCTTCAAGATCAACGACGGGGGCGAGTCCCTCCGCCCGCACGCGGCTCACTTCAAGAGGCCCGTCGAGGCCCACTTGCCCAGCTCGCCGTAGGCGCCGTCGTCGCCAGTCGCCGCGCGCACCACCCAGTACGCGAGCCCGCTCAGGTCGGTCACGCCGAGCACCAGGCCGACGCGCCACGGCTGCCCCGAGGCCAGGGGCGGCCCGGCACCGATGCCCAGCTCCAGGTGCCCGAGCGCCCGCCACACCAGATCGAAGTCGTGGTGCGCGGGCATGCCGCCGCTCGAGACGAGGGGCGCGCCGGTCCACCGCGCCGCGAGCTCGCCCACGCGCCCGCCCCAGTCGAACACCACCTGCGCCTGAGCGCCCCAGCCGGTGGACTCCGACGGATCGCGCGACAGCCGCAAGCCAGCGCCGCCGGTGAGCCAGAGGCGGGTCAGCTTCGGGAAGCGGAAGGTGAGCAGCTCCCACGTCACCCGGAACGACGCGCCGCCCGGCTCGAAGAGCACCGTGTTCGGCAAGACCAGCCCTAAGATTCCCGGCACCGTCTTCCGGATCGACGGGGGCAGCGACGAGTGTCCGCCCAGCGTCAGCCACGGCCCCGGCCGGGTGACCTGCTTCGCCGCCGCGAACTCCCCCACGGTCAGCGCCGCCGCCATGCCGGTGTTCCCCTCCGAGCGCTCGATCTCCCCCGCGCGCCGCAGCATCATTCGGGCCGTGTCCGCCAGCCACACCTCGGTGTCACAGACCGCCGGCAGCTCGAACTCCGCCGGGCTGCCCCGCCGGGCGCTCGAGTCGCCCGCCGGCATGGCCTCGAAGCGGTGCGCCTCGAGCGCCCGCGCGAAGTCCTTGAAGCCCGAGTGCGGCCGCCCGTCGGCCGTGGCCGCGTCGCAGGCCTCGCGCAGCGACAGCGCGATGGTCTGTTGATCGGAGCCCGCGTGGAGGCCGCACAGCGGCACCTCCCTGGCGCGGTCCTCCAGCCCCACGCAGTAGTCGTGCTCGCCGAACCGGCGGTCGACCCAGCCTCCGTAGCTGCCCAGGAACTCGCCCACCAGCTCGTCGCCGGGGATCACCACATCGAGCGTCGCGGGCTCGAGCAGGCCGTAGCGGAACAGCAGCTGCTTCTCGTACCGCTGGGCGACGCGGACGAAGTCCTCCGCCAGCGCTTTCTCGTAGAACGCGATGCCGCGCGCCCCGGGGCCGCCGTCCGTCGCCTCCGGCTGTGCGCCGCAGGGCCGGGTCTCGTGCTCGCCCGACCCGTGCACGGTGGCGTCGAACACCACGTAGCGCGCGGTGGTGGGGTCCTCGGTCGGGCCGGGCACCAAGAGCCCCGCGGAGATCGCCGCCTCGCGCCCGGCGGAGAGCGGCGTCGGATCGAAGACCGCGCCGTCGAAGACCCGCTCGCGGCACAGCCGGCTGCCGTCGGCGCAGTACAGCCCGCGCGTCGGAGACGCCTCGCACTGCACGCCGCACACGTCGATCGACCGGGGCGGAAGGAAGGGGGGAATGGTCGCCGACGCGACCAGCAGATCGAAGACGCTGTCGGTCGACACCTCCGCGCAGCCGTCGACCGCGTTCGCCACCCCCTCGTGCGTCGAGGGGAGCGACACCGTCGAGGGCGCGAGGCCGTCCGGCCGCTGGTTCGGCGAGCAGAAGGCCAGCCGCAGGCCGGTCTTGGTCTTCACGCTCCGCAGCTCCACCAGCACCGTCCGCCGCGAGGTGCTCACCGTCTGGGGCCCGAGGCGAATGGGCATCGGCGTGTCGGACGACAGCGAGAACCCGAGCGTCGTCGCGCAGCCCTCCTTCACGCCCCGCTCCGCGAGCGCGTGCTCGAGCCGCCAGCGCAGCGGCTGCAGGGCCTTCAGGGTCAAGACGCCGTCGCCCGGGCCGTAGACCGACGGCTCGGGGCACGACAGCCCCAGCTCCGGGAAGCGCGCGGCGTAGTCGGCGCACGAGAGCTCTCCGGGGAACAGGCGATCGAGGCTCAGCTCGCGCTCCGCGTCGAGGAAGAGGTTGTCGTCCAGCGCCAGCCGCGGGTGCTCGTGGCAGGTCTCGATGGCGGCGATGAGCGCGTTGAGCGCGCCGAGCGACACGCCGGCGGTCGCCTTCACGTAGGCCCGCTCGCTCGGCTCGGAGAGCATTCGCGCCGCGGCGCCGGCCTGGAACGCGATCTTCGAGCCGCCGGCGCTGAACACCAGCACCACCCCGGCGTCGGGCGCGGCGGGTGGGGGCGCCAGCGTCATGGCGTCGGCGCGGCCCATCGCCGCGATCGCCGCCACCACCACGAGTCCACACGCACTCGGCGTCATGGCTGATCTCCTCGGTCCTCGAGCGAGCCGCGCAGCGGGTTCAACACCCAGCGCACGAACCACGCCCCCGTGGCCTCGAAGTCGGAGAGGCCGATCGCGACGTACGCCTCGTCGAAGAGCTTCAGGCGCTGATCGAACCCGGCGGGCGCGCTCGACGTCGTCCACGCCGGCTCGGGGAAGGTGTCCAGCCCGATGGCGCGCGAGAGGTGGGGCAGCCCGGCGGAGAGGCGCACGGTGTTGGCCGCGAGCTGCACCGCGACCTCCGCGCCGCCCGACGCCCTCCACCCGACGTGGGGGATCTGGGTCCCCCAGGCGAGCAGGCCGAGCGAGACGTCGCCGAGGAAGATGCCCACCGGGTCGTAGCTGAAGACCGGCCCGACGCCCCACTCGTTGTAGCGCGCTCGCGTCGGCTGCTCCCCCTCGGGCCCGTAGGAGCGCCTGAAGCGGGTGGTGAGGATCACGCTCGCGCCCTGCTCCCCGCGGTACCCGACGAGATCCTTCCCCACCAGCGCCGTGCGGCCGAGCGCGTCCCAGCCCCAGTGGCTCGGGGTGAAGGCCGCGATCACCTTCGAGGGGTCATGGCCCGCGGTGACTCGGCCCGCCGTGGGCGGCAGCAGCACCCACCACCCCGGCGAGGGCTCGAAGGCCGAGACCCCGAGGAGCTCGGCCGTCGCGGCGAGGCCCTGCAGTGTCCAGCTCATCGACGCGGCCTTCGACTCGCGCGCCCGGAAGAACCAGCCCAGCGCGGACGACAGCCGGCCGATGCCGACGGTGAAGGTGATCGAGGGCGCCGCCGCGCCCGGCGCCGGGAAGAACAGGCCGGCCCGTAAGGGGAAGAGGCCGTCCAAGAGGTCCAGGCCGAGCTCCGCCGCGGGCGAGCCGTCGGAGAGCGTGCGCTGGTCTCGCGCCAGCCAGTAGGCGCCGCCGAGGTCGACGCGCGAGAGCACGGGGTGCCCCGTCTCGAGGGAGACCGCCGCGCGCAGCACCCAGGGGTGGCGGTCGCCCGGCGCGTCGCTCGACAGCGCCCGCTCCCACACGCCCGCGCGGAAGCCGGCGCCGAGGCGAGCGCCGAGGCCGAAGCCGGGCTGGCCCTGGGGCGCCCTTCGCCACGACGCCTGCGTGGACCAGTCGAACTCGGTCGGGCCGGGCTGGCTCAGCTCGAGCCGCGTTCGCTCGAAGACCCACGACGCCCGCTCGGGGAAGAGGTCCTTCCAGCAGGGGCCGCCGTTCCACGCGCAGGGATCGGAGGTGTCCTCCGCCAGCGCCCGGCGATCGAGCTGCTCGATGGCGATGAGCCGCCGCAGCGCGTGCGCGCCGTGGAGGCTCGACCACTCGTCGAGGTCCGCCTCGCGCGACGACGCCCGGGCGGTGACCTCTCCCTCGCGGCGCGCCTCGGAGGGGACCAGCGGCGGCGTCCCGGCCGGCGGCCCTTCCGTCACCAGCGGCTCGACCCGCTCGAGGCGCCCGCCGTTGGCCACGACGTCGAGGAAGCCCCAGTAGCCCAGGGCGCCCTCGTAGCGAGAGCGGTACCGGCTCAGCCCTTCCGCGTCTCCCGCTTCCTGAAGCCGGCGGCGGGTGTCCCTGAGCGCCCGCAGCGTCTCGAAGACGTTCCACACCTGGCGCGGGTGCTCGGTGAGCGGCGGGGCAGGGTGATCGAGGAGCGCGGAGGAGGGGACGATCGGCGCGCCGCACGCGCCGGACCCGAGGCCGGCCACGGTGGAGGCGAGGCCCAGGCACTCCTCGCGCCGCAGGCTGGCGATGACGGCGCACTCGAGCCTCGCGCCGGCGCAGGCCCGGCTGGTGGAGCCGAGCAGCTTCACCTCCACGGCGTCGAGGCTGTGCTCCCGCGCGTCCCAGCTCGTCTGGTCGGAGGGGTTCCTGAGCTCCTGGCGCTCGGGGCCCTGAATCGCGAGGTCGGCGATGCCGTCGTAGACGCCGACGAGGTAGTCGAAGACGCGAAAGTCCCGGTGCGAGAACGCGCCGAAGGAGACGAGGTAGTTGCCCACCACCGGGAAGGAGCGATCGACGACGTCGAAGGTGTAGGGCGAGCCGGGAAGCGGCTTCCCGTCGGGCAGGAGCCCGAGCTTGTCGAGGCGGAAGCGCGACAGCCCCTGCAGCTCGTAGCTGCGCGCCTCGGTGATGAACGTGCCCACGAACGAGGCGAGGAAGCTCACCCCCGAGGCCGTCGGCTTGCCGTCGAAGTCGGGCTTGGCGCGCCGCTCGAGGTCCGAGTTGACGTAGTGGTAGACGAGGCGGCCGCCGTCGGCGAGCTGCTGGTGGTCCACCAGATCGATGGCCAGCCCGAGCGGGATGTTGTCGAAGAAGCCCCCGTCGTAGAAGCGCTCGCGCGTGAGCACCGTGCCCTCGGGGCAGCGCGGGTCGCCTCGTCCGGGGGCTTCCTTGCAGCGCTCGAGCTCGATGGGCGCGAACGCCACCGGGAACGCGCTCGAGGCCTCGATGAGCCGCAGCGCCTCGCAGGCCCTCGCGGACACCGTCTCGGGACACTCCGGCCCGTGGGTGGCGGCCTGGCTCGGGGCGATGAAGGAGTCGCCGCTGCGAGGGCCCTCGCGCTTGGCGTCCCAGCGCAGGGGGACGTCGGAGCGGTGGGGCAGGGCGAGGGACGAGAGCTCGAGGCCCGAGAGCGCGCCGGTCTCGAACGGGGTGGCCAGCACCAGCGGGGCGACGAGGCGCAGGGTCTCGATGCGAATGCCCGACGTGGAGGACGGCGGCACGAACGGCGTCTGGGCCTGAATCGCCTCGAGCCTCTTGGGAGATCGGCGGAGCGCGCCCGCGATCGACACGGACTCGAGCCCGCCGTTCTCGGCCGGGCGGTAGATGAGCACGTCCGGCGTCGTGGCGGTGAGGGTGATGCCGAGGCGCGCCAGGCACTGCGGCGGGTAGATCGGCCGGTTCAGCTCGCGATCGAAGCGCGCGAACACCCGCGCGAAGGCCGAGCGCGTGACGAGGCCGTCTTCAGGGCCATAGCGGTACTCGCCGTCGGTGGTGCGGTCGGGGACGAGGCCATCGATGCCCACGTCCATCCAGACGTCGAAGAGCAGGTTCGTGGCGAGGCCGTCATCGCCGGCGGCGGGGGCGCCGGCCGGCGGGCGATCGGCCTCGTAGTCGGCGCAGAAGAGCATCGCGCCGAGGAAGGCGTTGATGTTCCCCGCCGAGGCGCCGGTGAGGACGGGAAGCTCGACCCTCTCGCCGTGGGCCCGGTCCTCGCGCAGCGCGCGCAAGAGCGCCCAGGTCGCGCCCGCCTGGTACGAGCCGAGGCTGATGCCGCCGCTGATGACCAGCACGTGGCGGGTCGGCCGAGCGTCTTGGGCCACCGCCTGGAGCGGGCACAGGAGCGCGGCCGCCACGCTCAGAATTTTTCGGTGTGTCACGAATCCCCTCGCCGCCGGGCAAGGTAGATGACGACACGTACGCGTTCAAGGCGCGCGGGCAGTCGACGCGATCGATTCGGCCGTCATCGCACCTGGTCGAGGGCGGCCTCCGCGGCCCGTTGAACGTCGAGCGCGGAGGGGAAGCGACGCAGCGGATCTTTCTCGAGGCACCGGTGGACCAGCTCGTTCGCGGGCTCCAGGGGCCCTAAGAGCTCGGGCACCTCGGCGTCGAGGTGGGCTCCGCGAGTGGCCCTCCTCGAGACCCGACGAATGCAGGGCGAGCCGGTGAGGAGCTCGAAGAGCAAGAGGCCCACGCCGTAGATGTCCGACGAGTGATTCCCCCGCTGACCGAGGACCCTCTCGGGAGCGAGGTACTCGGGCTCGACGACCTCGCCCGCCACGGGAATGGAGCGGAACCCGCGGTGGTGGAGCAGGCCGGTGTCGAGCAGCTTGGCGTCGGGCGTCTCGCCGTCGCCGGACAGGTGGACGTGCTTGGGGTTGAGGTTCCCGTGCACGAGGTGCCGCTGGTGGAGGTACGCGAGCGCGCTGCACAGGCGAGCGACCCACGCGAGGGCGGTCGCGATCGGCACGGCCCCGTGCGCTTCGAGGAAGCACGCGGCGGTACGGCCGCTCACCGGCTCCGTGCAGAACACCCGAAGACCGCCGGGGAGCGTGCGCAGCTGCCGTGCCGACAAGAGGTTGGGGTGCTCTCGTTCCAGCGCGCTCTCCTCGGCTTCGCGAAGGCAGAAGTCGTCGCGCGAGGTGAACCCGGCGTCGGAGCGGATGGCTTGCAGGACGATCGGCGCTCGCCCCCGCTCCCGTGCCAGCCACGCACTGGCGGCTGAGCCCGACGCGACCTTTCGAATCAGCTCGAGTTGCATGGGCAGCGAGGCGGCCGAGCGTACCTTAGGGGGTGGGTCCAAGTGGAGGTGGGAGCAGCGCCATACCCCATCACCGGACCCGCAACTCCCGAGAATACGGAGGCCTCGCGGTTGGCAGGACCGATGCTCCGGGCGTGAGCCCATGGACAGTCGGTACGGACCGAGTGCTGTGCCGGTGCAGACGCGGGCGCGCCGCATCCTCGTCGTCGATGACGAGGTCGCCATTCTGAAGCTCCTCCGGGGCTTCTTGAAGGTCGACGGCTACGACGTCCTCCTCGCCGAGAGCGGTGAGCAGGGCCTCGAGCTGTTGCGAAGCGAGGAGGTCGATCTTGTCATCCTCGACGTGCGAATGCCGGGCATGAATGGCCTCGAGGTCTGCCGGCAGATCCGCGCCGACCCCGGGAACGCGCGGCTGCCGGTCGTCTTCCTCACCGCCGACGGCACCAACGAGCTCGCCGTGTTTCAGGGCCTCGAGGTGGGCGGTGACGAGTACCTCCACAAGCCGATTCACCGGCGGGCGCTCTCGGCGCGGGTCAAGAACCTCCTGCGCCTCGCTGACGTCGAGCGGGAGCGGCAGCTCGTCCGGGTGGTGGCCCAGAGCGAGAAGCTCGCCGCGGTCGGCCTCATGGCCGCGGGCGTGGCGCACGAGATCAACAACCCAATGTCCTTCGTCCTCGCGAACCTGACCTGCCTGCGGGACTCCTTCGACGAGCTCAGGGCCGTCGTCGAACGGGACCGCGCGAACGGACGCCTGGGGGCACCGGAGGCCAAAGACGCGGCCGTCGACGCGCTCCTCGCCGACGCCGGCCCGCTGCTCGAGGAGACCCTCGAGGGCTGCCGCCGCATTCGCGCCATCAGCGCCGAGCTGAAGAGCTTCTCGAGGGAGGACATCGATCGCATCGAGCCGGTGGAGCTCTCGGACCTCGCCCGCTCGACCCTCCTGTTGACCGAACGCGAGCTCGCCCACAGCGCGACGGTGACGAAGGCGCTCGAGCACGCGCCGGTGGAGCGCGGCTCACGGTCCAAGCTGCACCAGGTCGTCCTCAACCTGGTGGTCAACGCCAAGCACGCCGTCGAGTCGCGGGCGCTGCCGCCAGGCGAGCGGCACGTCATTCGCCTCGCGACCCGCGTCGAGGGCGACGACTCCATCCTCGAGATCTCGGACACCGGCTGCGGCGTCGCCCCAGAGCACCTCGCGCACCTCTTCGAGCCGTTCTTCACCACCAAGCCCGTGGGCGTCGGCACGGGCCTCGGCCTCTCCGTTTGCTCCACCATCGTCCAGCGCCTGGGCGGGCGCATCGAGGTGGAGAGCACGGTCGGCGTCGGCTCGACCTTCCGAGTCGTGCTCCCCTGCCGCTCCGGCGCACAGGCCGAGGAGGCGCGGCGGTCGGTCGGGGCCGCCTGAGGCCTCCTCCGCAGCCGTTCGCCCGGGCAGGTGCCCTGAAGGTCCCCGCGTCGATGCCCATGAACTCCCCGCGTTGGCTCACGTCGCTGCTGTTCCTGCTCCCGGCGGGAGTGGCCGTCGCCCAGGAAGGCGAGGCCAGCGAAGCGATCGTCGAGCCCGTGAGCGTCGACGAGGTGCTGCCCGAGGCGGCCGGAGAGGCGAGTGGCCGGGTCAGCGTGGGCGCGCGGCTGTCGCGGGCGGGCGAAGGCGGCGCCGCCGTCCTCCCGCGCGTCCAGGGCTTCTGGGGGCTGAGCGAGCGGGTCGGCGCGGAGGCGGGCCTTGGCGCCGAAGTCCGCCCGCTGGCCGGCGTCGCGCGCGTCTCGTCGGCCACGCTGGGGCTCAAGGTGGCGCTCGCCCGCCCCGACGGCGCCTGGCCCGGGCTGGTCGCCAAGGTCGAGACGAGCCTCGCCGCGGAGGAGGGCGTCCGGGTCGCGGCGGGCCTCGGCGCCGTCGGCAGCGCCGGCCGGCTCACCGCGCAGGGGACGATCGCGCTCGCGCTCTCGTGGGGCAGGGCCGCGCCGGAGCTCGAATCGAACGCCGCGGTGGCGTGGGCGCTGACGGAGCAGGTGTACGTCCTCCTCGAGGCCGAGGCCGGCGGCGCGCTCGGCCCGGGAGGTACGCCGCGGGGCAGCGTCGGGCCGGCGCTGAAGTGGGTGCCGAGGCGAGGGTTCTTCCTCGCGCTCGGTACCCTGATCGGCGTGGCCGCGGGGCTCGGCGACGTGGCCGCGGTCCTTCAAGGTCAGCTCGAGCCATGACGCCGCGCCTCTCACTGCAGGGGAAGCTCGTGGCGATGGTGGCGCTGCCCATCGTCGCCACGCTGGGCCTGTGGCTCACCTCGCGGCTCTCGAGCCAGCGCACCGCCGAGGCGTACGATCGGGCGCTGGCGTGGAGCGCGCACGCCGTGCTCGCCAAGGAGGCCGATCGCGACGCGACCGAGTACGTGTCGCTGGTGCACCGGGTCATCGCGCACGGCGACCTGGCGGCGCAGGACTTCGCCGAGGCCCGCGCCTTGGAGCTGCGAGCGGCAATGACGAACCTGGCGGATCTCTCCGAGGAGTTCGGACCCGAGGAGGTGGAAGAGGACGCGAAGCTTCGGGCCGACGTCGAGGCGCTGATCGCGGCCGCCTCCCAGGAGATGGCGGCGGCCCAGGCGGGGAAGGCGGCCCCCGGGACCTCCAGGGTCGACGCGCTCCAGTCGACCGTGAGCGCCGAGCTCCTGGAGCGGGTCACGGAGGAGACCGCGGGGAGCCGGCTGTGGCAGCGCCGGGCCGAGGCGGCCGCGCGCACGAGGGCCCGCGGCGAGCCGGTCTTCGCGCTCTTGTCGGTGCTCATCCTGCTCCCGGTGCTCGCGTTCGCGCGGCGGCTGCGCGAAGGGCTGAGGGCGCTGACGGCCGCGGCCGGCCGCGTCGCGGCGCGAGACGCGGCTGTGCCGGTGGTGCTGCCGCGGGAGGAGGAGCTGGCGGAGGTCATCTCGGCCTTCAACTCCATGGCCGCCTCGGTCACCCAGCGGACGGCGGAGCTGGCGGGGACGAACGAGCAGCTCGAGAAGACCCTCGCGGCGCTGACCGAGGCGGCCGCCGTCAAGAGCCGGTTCCTCTCGACGATGTCCCACGAGATTCGAACGCCCCTGGGCGGCGTGCTCGGCACGCTGGAGCTGTTGGCGAGCGGGCCGCTCGAGCCGGAGCAGCGCGAGTACGCCGCCGTTTGCCTCAAGTCGGCGAAGGCGCTCCTCGCGCTCCTGAACGACGTGCTCGACTTCTCGAAGTTCGAGGCGCGCGGTGTGAGCCTGGAGGCGACTCCTTTCGACCCCACGAAGGTGGTCCGCGAGGTGTACGACCTGTTCCTGGTGCAGGCCGAGCGTGAGGGCGTGACCCTGACCCTGCGGAGCTCGCCGTCGAGCTGCTGGGTCCTGGGCGACGCGCTCCGTCTCCGGCAGGTGCTGGGCAACCTGGTGGGGAACGCCATCAAGTTCTCGCCCAAAGGCCACGTGCAGGTGGGGCTCGAGTGCGCGTCGTCGGCCGCGACGACCGAGGTGTGCTTCACGGTAGAGGACGACGGCATCGGCATCTCCCCAAAGGCCCAGGCGCGGCTCTTCACGCCGTTCACCCAGGCGGAAGACTCGACGCACCGGTACTTCGGAGGCACCGGGCTCGGGCTCGCCATCTCGCACCGCCTGGTCGAGGCGATGGGTGGGGCCCTGTCGGTGCAGAGCGCCGTCGGGCAGGGGACGCGGTTCTCGTTCACCCTTCGGCTGCCCCTGGCGCGGCCGGGCGCGGCGCCGTCGACCGGGGCGCTCTCGAAGAAGCACCTCGCCGCCGTGCGCGGCCTGAAGGTGCTGGTGGTCGAGGACAACGCCGTGAATCAGCTCATCCTGTCGAAGACGCTGTCCCGCCTGGCGTGCCAGACGTCGGTGGCGGAGGACGGACAGAAGGCGCTGGAGGCGCTGGCGCGAGAGCCGTTCGACGTGGTGCTGATGGACGTGCAGATGCCGGTCAAGGACGGGCTTCAGGCCACCAGGGAGATCCGCGCGTCGGCCGCGCCGTGGGCGGAGGTGCCGATTCTGGCGCTGACCGCGAACGCGTTCCCGGAGGACCGTCAGGAGTGCCTCGCCGCCGGCATGAATGGCTTCCTGACCAAGCCGCTCTCGGTGGCGAACCTGGTGCCGGCCATCCTCGCGGTGACCGGCAGCACGTGAACGTCCGGACCTACGGTGGGCCGGCCCGGCGCCGCTCGATTGCGCGCCGCACGCCCTCCACCAGCGCCTCCTGCTCGATGGGCTTCGTCAGGTAGTCGTCGAAGCCCGAGCTGCGGGCGCGCTCTTCGTCGCCCCTCATCGCCAAGGCCGTGAGCGCGATGACCGGGGTGAGGTCGAGCGAGGGCTCCCTTCGCATCGCCGCGAGCGTCGCGAACCCACGTGGATCGAGGGAGCGTCACGCGGCCCGGGTCGGAGTCGCGCCGATCCGCTCGGCCGACCCGCTGGCGATTCCGCAAGTGGCGAGCGGCGCGCTCGGCTTCTCTGGCACAGGCGCTGCTGCCTGGTGCAGCCAGGAGGCACCGCACATGGCGACCGAACCCTTGATTCTCATCTCGGACGATGACGAGCAGGTCGCGCGCAGCCTCGAGCGCGGGGCGCGGCGTCTCGGGCTCCGCTGCCTCATCGACACGAGCTCCGAGGTGGTCTCTCTCGCGGTCGAGCATCAGCCGGCCGTCATCGTCCTGGACGTGTGCCAGCGGCTCGACGGGCGCGACCTGCTCGCCGCCCTCAAGCGGGATCCCCGCACCGGGGCCATCGAGGTCGTCGTGCTCTCCGCCCGGGAGGACCCTTTCACTCAGGCGGTGTGCATCGAGCTGGGCGCCAACGCCTTCGAGGCGAAGCCCTTCGACCAGCACGTGCTGTGGAGAGTGGCGCGGCTGGCCGGTTGCGAACACATGAACTTCTAGATGGGAACGGCTCCGTTGAGACTCGTTCACTGAGAAAAGTCTTATCGCGGCGGGCATTTGGCTTGTGACGGATCAATGCTGGTGCCCACAAACTTTTCTAACGAGTCTCTCCCCTCATGCGTCATTTTCCGCTCTGGCTGGCCGCGCTCCCTGTCCTCATGGCCGGCTGCTCTGGCACCAACCAGAAGCCCGCCAAGCCGCTCACCGCGGCCGAGCACGACACCTGGTTTCCGATCGGCGCCGGCGCCGTGCACGCGCTGGACACGCCGACGGCCGACGGGCCCATCGCCTGCGAGTCGTGCCATCGCTCTCAGGTGGTGCAGGAGATCACCTGCGTCGGCTGCCACCGGCACCCCACCGCGCCCGTCGAGGGCCACGACATCAACGAGTCCCTCCACCTCGGCGCGCCCGACTTCCGGGCCAAGGTCCCCGCCGGCGCCAGCGCCACCGAGCAGAGCCAGGGCTGCCTCTCCTGCCACCCGGCCGGGAAGCGCCTCCTCGATCCCTTCCCGCACCAGGGCATCCCCACCGGCCAGGGCACCTGGTGCCGCGTCTGCCACGACGTCGACCGCGCCTTCGCCGCGCTCCCGTTGACCGGCTTCACCCACGCCGACGTCGGCACCACCGACTGCGGCGCCTGCCACGTCACCTCGAGCTGGAAGGGCGCCTCCAACGTCCCCTCCACCGCCTACGACCCGACCAGCGACGTCACCGTCGACGCCCTCACTCCCGCCTGGTCCGGCCCGGTGATCGTGAGCGTCTCTCCCGATCCGCAGGTGCTCCACATGACCATGAACCACGGCACCCGCGCCCTCAGCGCCGGCGTGCTCCAGAGCTGCGACCTCTGCCACGCCCAGGCGAGCCTCGGCTCGTACTCCCCCGGCGTCATGCACTGGTCGCTCACCACCATCGACGCGGGCCAGCCCTCGACCTGCGGCGACTGCCACGGCGCCGTCCCGCAAGGCTTCGTCGGCGATCTGGACCCCAACCGCACGCCCTCCTCCGGCCCCATGCGCCACGACGCGGTGAGCTGGTCGAGCGGCGCGCCCACCGCCACCAAGCTCGTCACCCAGGACTGCTCGGTCTGCCACCGGGCGCCGGACGATCAGGTGCCCGCCACCTGGGAGTTCGCCAACGGCAGGGACGACGCCGGCGCCCGCTTCCACGACTCGCTCGGCGCCGCCGGCCTCGCCCAGCCTGGCTCCTGCATCGACTGCCACGCCAACACCCGCCCCACCGGCACCGTCACCACCGCCAGCTTCTCCTTCGATCACTCCAGCGTGCTCGGCGACTGCAAGGACTGCCACGCCTCGACCTCCACCTGGTCGGGCGCGAAGTTCCACACCTCGGGCGCGCCGGCGCCGGCCACCTGCCTGCCCTGCCACGCCTCCGAGCGCCCCGCCTCCACCGCGGGCTGGGTCGGCCCCTACGCCCAGAGCCCCTTCGACTACGGCACCAACGCCGCCGGCGTCACCCACGGCGACGGGCTCGACTGCGCCCAGTGCCACCCGGGCCCCGGCACCGGCACCTGGGGCGTCAACCAGAACTGGCGCGGCGGCCGCTTCGACCACGCCCCGGGCAGCGTCGCCGACACCACCTGCATCACCTGCCACAGCACCCAGCGCCCCGATCTCCTCTCGCCGCCGATGAACCCCGGCTTCGATCACGCCACCAACGGCGCCAGCGACTGCGTCGGCTGCCACCAGGCCACCCTCGCGCGGGGCAGCTTCGTGAACCTCCTGCCCATTCCCGGCGGAGACTGGCGCGGCGGCACCACCT
>JBBIOE010000207.1:0-14582 GCA_037443525.1 Archangiaceae bacterium
GGCTCGGCCCGCCGCCGCGCCCGCCAAGGCCCCGGCCGCGCCGGGCAAGGCTCCGGCCGTGCCCGCCAAGGGCAACCCGCCAGCGCCGCCGGCCGTCACCAAGGTGGAGGGCAAGGGAGGGGAGGCCAATCGGCCAGCTCCGCCGCCGCCCCCGCCCCCTCAGGCGCTTGCATTCGCCGAGGCCGGGAAGAAGAAGGTCCTGGTCAAGAAGAAGAAGTAGCGATCGATGGACGACACCAACGACAGCACCATTCCCGAAGGAACGAGCGAGGCCTCGGGTGCCGCGCCGGGAGAGGTGCTGCCGCCCTCGGCGCCCACACCGCCTCCGCCGCCGGAGTCGGAGCCCACGCCCGCGCCCCAGCCTCCGCCGCCCGAGCTCACCGCGCCGGTGGCTGAGCCGAGCGCCGAGACGCCGGGGCCGAGCGCCGAGACGCCGGAGCCGAGCGCCGAGGCATCGGAGCCGGACGACGAAGGCGACGACGACGAGGAGCCGAGCTTCCGCGAGATTCCCCGGCACTTCACCGCGCCGGCGATGATCGCGCTCGACCGAATCGACGAGGACGACACCTTCCGCATCCGCACCGAGGAGGAGCTCGAGGAAGTGGCGGCGCTGGCCACCGACATCGCGCGCCTCGGGCAGCTCTTCCCCATCGACGTGCGCCTCAAGCCGCCCGATCGCTTCCAGATCATCAGCGGGTTCCGGCGGGTCGCGGCGCTCAGGTTCCTCAAGCGCGAGAAGGTGCTCGCGCGGCTGCACACCGATCTCTCCGACGCCGACGCGATGCTGCTCTCGCTGGCCTCGGCGATTCACGTGCGCTCGGTGAGCCGCGAAGCGCTGGAGGCGGCGCGCGCGCGGCTCGAGGGTCAGGGGCGGCTCACCCCCGCGGCCCGCGACATGCTCGACAAGGCGCTGGCGGAGAGCTCCGAGCTCGCCCCCGAGTCGGTCGAGGAAGAGGTCGACGCCGACGAGCTCGCGGCCGACGCGTCGCTGCGGCTCGGGCAGATCAACCAAGACCTGGCGCTCTTGGCCGACGTCTTCGCAGACCTGGACTCCGAGCGGCGCGAGGAGCTGCTCAAGCAGCTGCGCTACTCCTCGGAGCTCGTGTCGTGGTTGGAGTCGAAGGCGTGAGTCCCGCAGGCGATCGCCAGCGATTGCTCACGCTGCTCACCGAGAAGTCCTACGCGAAGAAGAAGGTCGTGCTCTCCAGCGGTCGGGAGTCGGACTTCTACATCGATTGCAAGAAGACCGCGCTCCTCGCCGAGGGGCACGTGCTGGTCGGCCGGCAGCTCCTTGCGCTCATCCGCGCGAAGGCGCCGGAGGCGGTGGGCGTCGGCGGGCTGACCCTCGGCGCCGACCCGCTCGCCTCGGCGGTGAGCCTGACCAGCGGGCTCGAGGGAGCGCCGCTGCACGCCTTCCTGGTGCGCAAGGAGCCCAAGGGGCACGGCACCGGCCAGTGGATCGAGGGGTTGCCCGCCTTTCCGCCCGGCGCCAAGGTGGCCATCGTCGAGGACGTGGTGACCACTGGCGCCTCGACGCTCAGGGCGATCGAGCGGGCGCGGAGCGAGGGCCTGGTGCCGGTGGGCGCCTTCGCGCTCGTCGATCGCCAGGAGGGCGGCAAGGAGGCCATCGAGGCCGCCGGGGTGCCCGTCCACGCGCTCTTCGTGCGCGGAGACTTCCCCAGATGAAGCGCGCGCTGCTCGCCTTCGCGCTGGTGCTCGCCGCCTGCCCGACGGCGCGGCTGCCGCGCGTGCCCGGCGATCCGGCGCCCGCCTACGAGGACGACGCCAAGGAGCGGGCCTACCAGGCCGTGCTCGAGGAGTGGACCCGGCAGCAGGCCATCTACGATCACCTCGACACGCGCCTGTTCGTCGCGGCGACCCTCCAGTCCCGGGCCTTCGTGGAGACGCGGCTGCAGCGCTGGGCCGACTTCAAGGTGGTGCCGCCGGCCGAGCTCATGAGCGCCAAGCAGGCCGAGCTCGACCGCCTCGCCAACGCCACCGAGTTCTTCGTCGGCGTGCACGTCAACGAGACCCACTTCGACGACTTCGATCGGAGCGACAGCATGTGGCGCATCGCCCTGGTGGTCGACGGCAAGGATCTCCAGCCGATGTCCATCGAGCGCCTCGGCCGCACCAACGTCGAGATGCGCTCGGTCTACTCGTACATGGAGAGCTTCTGGGTGGCGTACCGGGTGCGCTTCGTGAAAGTGGTTCCGGCTTCGGGGAAGATGACCCTGCGCCTCGCCTCGTCTGTGGGACGCGCGGACCTCGAGTTCCGCGGGGAGTAGGGCATGCCGCGCCTGGGCGCCGCACGCCTCTGGCCCGCCGCGGCCTTCCAGTTCACCTTCATCGCCGCGGTGGCGATGCTGAAGCCGGGTGCCAACGCCCTGGTGCTGGCCCGCTTCCAGCCCAACGCCCTGCCGTGGCTCTACATGGCGGCGGCGGCCATCACCGGCGGCCTCGCGGCCTTCACCGCGGTCAGCCCGAGGCAGCGCTCGAGCCCCGGTCGCCTCGCCCTCGCCGGCGCGGTCTCCGCGGTGGCCTTCGCCGCGGGCGTGTGGAAGCAGGTGCCCCTGGTCTCGCTCGGCGCGTACCTCTTCGCGGAGTCCTTCGCGACGCAGGTGTCCCTGGCCTTCTGGGGCTCCATGGGCGAGGCCTTCGACAGCCGCGAGGCCCGCCGCGCGTTCACCTGGATCAACGGGGTCGGCATGGCGGGGGCCATCGCCGGCGGCCTGGCCGCCCAGGTGCTCGCGCGGGCCCTCGGCACCCTGCCGCTCTTGGTCGGCGGCGGCGTCTTGCTCTTCGCGGGCGCCGTGGCTTGGCGCTTCCACCGCTCGGCGCTGGAGCCCACCTCGGTGGGCCGCTCGCGGGCCTCGGCCGACGTGTGGGCCCGGGTGGTGCAGCGGCCCTACGAGCGGCACCTCGCGGTGCTCGTCATCTCGGTCGCGCTGATCTCGCAGCTCACCGACTACGTCTTCCGGCACCTGGCGTCGGAGCAGCTCCAGGAGGCGGCGATGGCCGACCTCTTCGCCTCGCACCAGCTGTGGACGGGCGTGTTCTGCGTGGCCTTCCAGTTCCTCGCCGCCGAGACGCTGCTCCGGCGCGTGGGCATCTTGCGCTACGCGGCCCTGGTGCCGGCGGTGCTGCTCCTGCTGTGCGCCGTCGCCCTCGTCGCGCCCACGGTGTGGAGCGCCTTCGCCCTGAAGCTCTTCGAGAGCGCGGCGAGCTGGTCGATGTTGCCGGTGGCGATGCAGCTCCTCTATGCGCCGCTGCCCGACGAGGCGCGGGACGGGGTGCGGCACGCCGTCGACGGCTTCTTGCGCAAGGGCGGGGTGGGGCTGGCCGGCCTCATCCTCGCGGTGGCGGCGCGCACCCTCGACTCGAGCGGCGTGCTCTGGGTGGTGATCGCGGTCTGCGCGGTGGCGCTGGTCACGCTCTTCCGCATGCGCGCTCACTACGTCGAGGCGGTGCACGAGCGGGTCGCCGGGGTGCAGGCCCACGCCATCGCCGATCTCGAGGAGCGGCTGCTCTTCGACGCGCTCAAGTCGCCGACGCCCGAGCGGGCCCTGCGCGCGGTGGAGTTGCTCGAGCACGCGCACCTGGTGAAGGAAGATCCGGTGCGGCTGATGCTGGTGCACCCCCACGAGCGCGTGCAGGAGAAGGGGGTGCGGCTGGCGCGGGCGCACGGGTTCTCTGGGCTCGCCAGGCAGCTCGAGCTGATGATCGCCCAGGCGGCGCGACGGCCCCGCGACGAGGCGGTGTGGACCCTGGCGCAGCTGGCGCCCCAGCGCGCGCGCGTCGTCTTGCCGCAGCTGCTCGAGGCGAAGGACGTGGGCCTGCTCTGCGCGGCGGTGGGCGGGCTCCTGTCCATGCCCGGGGAGCCGGACCCGAAGGGCAAGAGGGTGCTCGAGACCCTGCTGGCCCGGGGCGCGCGGGCGCCGGCGGCGGAGCGGCGCGAGGTGGCCCGCCTCTTGGGGCGCCTCGGCGATCGCGCGCTCGCGCCGGCGCTCGGACGCTACCTCGACGACTCCGACACCAGCGTGCGGCGGGTGGCCATCACCGGGGTGGGGGAGGGCGCCTACCTCGAGTCGGCGCCGAAGCTGTTGCGCTTCCTCTCCTGGCGCGACGAGCGGAGAACGGCCCGCGACGCCTTGGCGCGGCTCGGCGACCCCGTGGTGGGCCTGCTCGCCCAGACGCTCGACGATCGCAGCCGGGCGCTCTCCTTGCGGGTGCAGCTCCCTCGCGTGCTGCGCCTCATCGGCACGCCGAGCGCGTTCGGCGCGCTCTTCGACTCCAACGCCCGCGACGAGGCGGCGCTGCACTACCGGGTGGGCGTGGCGCTCTCGCGGCTGGTGGAGGAGCACCCCGAGTACCGCGTGCCCGCCGAGCGCGTGCGGCCGATGCTGGAGCGGCGCCGGCAGCTCACCCAGACCCTGGTGGGCCCGTACCGCGATCTGCGCGCGGCGCTGGGCGACGGGGCGCTGCTCACCCGCGTGGTGGGCGATCGGCTCGATCAGGCCTTCGAGCTCTCGTTCTGGATCCTGGGGCTCGCCTACGACGCGCACACGCTGAGGCGGGCCCACGCCCACCTCACCGGCGGCGACGGCCGGCGCCGCGCCTGGGCCCTGGAGCTCATCGAGAACACCCTCGCCGAGCCCGACCTGCTGCTCGTGCGCGAGGCCCTCGATCGGCCCCACCGCTCGCGGTCGGCCGGCGACGCCGCGCAGCTGCCCCGGCACCTGGGGTGGATGTGCACGAGCGACGACTCGGTCTTGCGGGCCTGCGCGCGCCGGCTCGGCCGCGCCAAGGGCCTGTGGAAGCGACCCCCGAAGGAGGACGACATGAGCGACGTGACCCTGGAGCGGCTGTTCGCGCTGGAGGGGGTGGAGATCTTCGCCCAGAGCGACGTCGACGATCTCGCGGCGGTGGCGGCGGTGGCCAAGGAGCAGCGCTTCCGCCCGGGCGCGACCGTCTACCACGAGGGTGATCCCGGCGACGCGCTCTACGTCATCGTCGACGGCCGCGTGGAAGCGAGGAGCGGCGGCGAGGCGGTGATGGTGATGAAGTCGAAGGAGAGCTTCGGCGAGACCTCGCTCTTCGACGGGGCCCCGCGCATCAACGACGTCGTCGCCGCCGTCGACACCCGGGTGCTGGTGATCGATCGCCGCGACTTCTTGGACCTCCTCGCCGACCGGCCCGAGCTGCTCTCCGGCATGTTTCGGGTGATGTCGCGGCAGCTCAAGTCGGTGGTGCAGGACCTGGCGGCCCTGCGGTCGGTCACCGGCGAACACCCGATTCCGCAGGAGGCCTTCGACGACGACGGGCCGCCGGTGCCGTAGGGCGCTGCCCGTTCGCGTGAAGGCCGCGCCGAAGGGTGCCGAAATGGGAAGAGATCGAGAGTAGAGTTCCCGGCTCCGTGAAGACCATCGGTCTCGTCGCCAAGCCCAGAACCGCCGAAGGCGTGGCGCTCGCCAAGGAGCTCAAGGAGCGCCTGCCCGACACCACCTTCCTCGTCGAGGCGCACCACGGCCAGGCGCTCGGCTGGCCCCACGTCAGCGGCGAAGAGCTGGGCTATCGCTCGGATCTGGTGATCGTGCTCGGCGGCGACGGCACGCTCATCCACGCGGCGCGGCTCCTCAAGGGGCGGGCGGTGCCCATCTTGGGCGTGAACCTGGGCTCGCTCGGCTTCCTCACCGAGGTGCCGGTGCCCGAGCTGTTCCCCATGCTCGACAAGGTCCTCGCTGGGCAGGCGGTGATCGAGCCGCGCATGAAGCTGCTCTGCCGCGTGTACCGCGACGGCAAGGTCCTGGTGGACGACGAGGTGCTCAACGACGTGGTCATCGCCAAGGGCGCCCTGGCCACCATTCAGGACCTCGAGCTGGTGAGCGACGGCACCTTCGTCACGCGCCTGAGGGCCGACGGGGTCATCTTCTCCACGCCGACCGGCTCGACGGCCTACACGCTCTCCGCCGGCGGGCCCATCGTCAGCCCCGCGCTCGACGCGGTGATCGTCACGCCCATCTGCCCGCACGCGCTCACCCAGCGGCCCTTCGTGGTGCCCGGCGATCAGCAGCTCGAGGTGCGGCTCCCCGGCGAGTCGAACGAGGTCTACCTCACCATCGACGGCAAGACCGGCCTGCCGATGCGGCGGGGCGATCGCGTCGAGGTGCGCAAGTCGGGCAACCGCGCGCACCTGGTGCGGAACCCCGAGCGCGACTACTTCTCGGTGCTCCGCCAGAAGCTGCACTGGGGCGAGCGCTGAAGCGCTACTCGGTGAGGTCGCTCAGATCGTTCACCGGCGTGCCCGGCAGGGTGCCGTCGGCGCGCGGCTGGCTGGAGATGCTCCACACGTCGAGCGTCATGTCGTTGTCGACGTTGCCCACGCAGGCGGCCACGAAGCCGCCCTCGCTCTCCCCGGGGACGACGTGGGCGCGGGCGAGCGCTCCCTCGCGGTCCTGCCCCGCCACGTCGGGGAAGCGGCGCGCGTCGGCCGGCAGCGCCTCGGTCGGCGAGAGGTAGTAGCTGTACCGGTTGCCGGGCTCGGGGGAGAAGCCCACGTCCTTGAACGTGGTGGGCCACTGCCCCTTCTCGGCGCGGTAGCTCTTCGCTCCAACGTAGATGCTCTTCAGGCTCGTCTTGCACTCGGCCTGCTTGGAGCGCGCCTGGAAGCGGATGAAGTTGGGAATGGCGATCGCCGCCTGAATGCCGATCACCGGCACGAGCGCCAACGGAATGAAGGTCGCGGCGATGGCGAAGCCCTTGCCCGACAGCTGGGGCTCCTTGCTGATGCGCACCCAGGCGATGATGCCGAGCACGCTGCCCACCAGCGCCGTGGGGCAGAAGCAGATGCCGATGAGGCTCAGCACGAAGGCGACGATGGGAAGCGAGTACTTCGCCTGGGGCGCCGGGGGCGCGGCTGGAGGGGCAGGGGTCATGAGCGCCGCGTAGCGGACGAGCGCACCCCTCACAAGCTTCGGCGCGGAAATCTCGCGGCGACGAAGATCAGTAGTGCGGCGGCTTCTCTTGCGCGGACGCGTCGACCAGGCCCGGCTCCGACTTGTCCTGGAGCCGGCGGAGGGTCTCCTTGAGCGCGTCGAGCTCGCGCTGCTGGCGGTAGAGCACCTCGTTCAACTCCGAGACCGTGCGCTCGAGGTGCGCGTACTTCACCTCCAGCTCCACCACCCGTTCGTCGCTCGTCACGCGCCTGTTCTGTCCGATTCGTTCGCCGTGCGCAATCGCTGCGCTTTCCCCATGGCCGCGCGCCGAGGCCCTCGGCCGCTTCGCCCTGGCGCCGGGCTTGCGTCCGTCTTTCGAGGAGGTGGTGCCGATGATGCGTAAGGTCCTGCTGAGGACCCTGGTGGCGCTGGAGGTGGTGCTCGGCCTGACCGCGCTGGATGGAGGGTGGTCGCTCGCCCGGCACCCCGACGGCTCCTCCTTCCACCTCACCAAGGCGCTGCTGCGGGACAGCCCGTTTCAAGACTTCGCGTGGCCGGGGGTGATCCTCTTCGTCTCCAACGGCCTCATCCCCATCGCGGTGGTCTTGCTGACCAGCCTCAAGCGGCCCTGGGCGCGGTGGATTCACCTCCTCCCGGGCATCCTCTTCACCGGGTGGATGGCCTTCCAGCTCGCCTTCATCGGGTACCAGATGCCGATTCAGGGGATCTTCATCGCCTGGGCGGTGGTGATGCTCGCCCTCGGAGTCGCGGTCGCCCTGGAGCCACTCCCTCGAAACGCCCCCCGTTTGGTCTGATGGACTGTGAAAGCAAATCGTTTCCTCCAACGCTTGTCTTCGCGCAACCCGCCGCAATTGCTGCCGCTTTGCGAGGATCAAGGAGGGTGCGGTCGCCGCGCACCCGCTCGAGGGTCCAGCGCAGGCTGTGGCCGAGCGGAGCACGTTCTGGTAATTGGAATCTTTGGCCTCCCCCGTGACCACCACATCTCCGCGCGCGCTCCCCCCCGATGATGGCTTCTGGCTGAAACGTCTGAAGTCCGACGTCCAGCCCACGACCTTCACGAAGGGACGGCAATACGCCGAGTCCCGGCACGTGACGATGCTCGGGCGCACCGAGATCGGCATCGCCGCCACCGTCACCGGCACCGAGGGCGGCCCCTACACCGTGCAGGTGGCCCCCGCCGACGGCGGCGCCATCGACTCGCACTGCAACTGCGCGTCGTGGAACAAGTACGGCCTGCACTGCAAGCACGTGGTCGCCGCCTCGCTCGTCTACCTGGCCCGCCTGCGCGCCACCAACGGCCTCGCCGGCAGCGGCGCCACCGCCACGCCCGCCGAGTCGACCGAGTCGACCGAGTCCGCCGCGCTCGCCGAGACCAGCGAGGCGCGCCGCGTCGACGACGTGGCCTTGCCCGCGCTGGCCAAGGTGGAGACCTGGCTCGGCCTCTCGTCGCTGCCCGACGTGGAGTTCGTCTACCGGGTGACGCCCTCCCCGACGCCGAGCGGCGGCCGCGCCTGGATCGTCGACGTGCGCCGCACCGCCGAACAGAACAAGGGGCCGGTGCAGGTGAAGCGGCTCCTGTCCGCCGGCACGCGCATGTCTCCCGCCGACGAGCGGGCGCTCACCGAGCTGTCGCGGTTCGAGGCCCGCTTCGACGCCAAGCTGGTGCTCAACGACGCCGACTTCTCCGACGTGCTGGAGGCACTGCGCACCCGCAAGGTCATCTACCGCGGCACCCAGCTGCAGTTCGCAGCGGAGCCCGCGCGGCCCTTCATTCACCTGATGAACCGCCCCGACGGCGCCACCTCGCGCATCGAGATGGCGCTCCCCGGCGGCACCAACGTGCCGCTCAAGGAGACCATTCTCCTGATGGGCCGGCGCACCTGGGTGCTCTCGGGCCAGAACGCCTGCGTGCTCGAGCCGGACTTCCCGCCGAGGCTGCTGCGCCAGTGGCTGCTCGAGCCGACGATGGTGTTTCCGGCGTCGCAGCTCGATCGCGTGCTCTCCTTCTTCGCCGCGCACCTGCCGCGCTTCCGCATGTCCCTGCAGGCGGACGGCATCGACGTCGACGAGACGATCCTCCCCACCTTCCTGCTCGCGCTGGAGGGCCGCCCCGACTACGCCAAGGCCTCGCTGGCCGCGCGCTACGGCACCACCGTGACGGTGCCCGTCTCGCCCACCGCGCAGCACCTGGGCTACGCGAGCGGCGGCTCCGGCGAGCAGCGCAGGCTCTACCTCCGCCAGGAGGCCCAGGAGCGCCACGCCGGCCGCACCCTGCTCGAGCAGGGCTTTCGCTTCGACGAGTCGACCCAGACCTACGAGGCCAGCGGCGACTCGGCGATTCACTTCTGGTCGAAGGGCCGCGCCGAGCTGCCGAAGGACTGGGAGATCTTCGCCGCCGCGCCGCCCAAGGTGCGCATGCGCAGCCGCATTCGCCCCAAGGTGCGCGTCAACCTCTCCGCGACCAACTGGTTCGAGCTGGAGGCCGAGTTCGTCGCCGACGATCAGTCCGTCGACCTGGGCGCGGTGCGGCTCTTCCTCGAGTCGGGGCGGCGCTTCATTCCCCTGAAGGACGGGAGCTTCGCCGAGGCGAACCTCGACGAGCTGAAGCAGGTGGCGAGCCTCCTCGAGGAGGCCGGCGCGCTGCCGGGCAAGAAGACCACGCAGCTTCCGCTCTTCCACGCCACCGCGCTCGATCTGCTCGGCACCCTGGGCGACGTGGAGATCGAGGCCAAGGCCCGCCGCGCGATGACCGAGCTCCGGGAGGTCGACGGCATCCCGCCGGTGAAGACTCCGGACGGCCTGAACGCGACGCTGCGCCACTACCAGGAAGGTGGCCTCTCCTGGCTGTGGTTCCTCTACCGCCACGGCCTCTCCGGCGTGCTCGCCGACGACATGGGCTTGGGCAAGACGGTGCAGGCGCTGGCCTTCCTCCTCAAGGTCAAGAACGAGCAGGGCCACAAGCCGTCCTTGGTGGTGGCGCCGACCAGCGTGCTGCCGAACTGGGAGCGGGAGATCGAGCGCTTCGCCCCCGAGCTCACCTGCGTGGCGTGGCACGGCGCCGACCGCCGCGAGAACGTCGAGAAGCTCAAGACCGTCGACGTGGTGCTGACGAGCTACGCGCTCATTCGCCGCGACATCGCCGAGCTCGGGAAGCTCGGCTTCCGCACCGTCATCCTCGACGAGGCGCAGAACATCAAGAACGCCGACTCCGCCACCGCGCAGGCCTGCAAGGCGATCCAGGCCGACCACCGCCTGGCGCTCACCGGCACGCCCTTGGAGAACCGCCTCTCCGAGCTGTGGAGCATCTTCGACTTCCTGATGCCGGGCTTCTTGGGCAGCGTCGACGGCTTCCACGATCGCTTCGAGCACCCCATCGCGGTGCAGGGCGACAACGGCGTGCGCGAGCGGCTGCGCCGGCGCATCCACCCCTTCATCATGCGGCGCCTCAAGACCGAGGTGGCGAAGGACCTGCCGCCGAAGACCGAGGTCATCACCTGGGTCGACATGGATCCGGGCCAGGCCGCGCTCTACAAAGAGGTGCTCGAGGAGAGCAAGCGCAAGGTCTACGACCAGATCGAGAAGCAGGGCTTCAACAAGTCCCGCATGTCGATCCTCTCGGCGCTGATGCGCTTGAGGCAGGTCTGCTGCGACCCGCGCCTGCTCAAGCTGCCGCCGGGCACCGCGCTGCCGCCCTCGGCCAAGCTGGAGCGCTTCGGCGAGCTCGTCGACGAGCTGGTGCGCGAGGATCACCGCGCGCTGGTGTTCAGCCAGTTCACCGAGATGCTCGACCTGATGAAGACGCAGGCCGACGACAAGAAGCTGCCGTACCTCTACCTCGACGGCCGCACCAAGGACCGCATGGCGAAGGTCGACGCCTTCAACGCGTCCGACGGCCCGCCGGTCTTCTTCATCTCGCTGAAGGCGGGCGGCACCGGCTTGAACCTCACCGCGGCCGACTACGTCATCCACTACGACCCGTGGTGGAACCCGGCGGTGGAGGACCAGGCCACCGACCGCACGCACCGCATCGGCCAGACCCGCGCGGTCTTCGCCTACAAGCTCATCACCCGCAACACGGTGGAGGAGAAGATCCTCGCCCTGCAGCAGCGCAAGCGTGAGCTGGTGGCGGGCGTGCTCGGCACCGACGCCGACGTGGGCAAGGCCCTCACCGAGCGCGACGTCGAAGATCTCTTCAAGATGGAGGAGTGATCGTGGACGCCGTCGAGCTCGTGACGAAGTTCTATTCGTCGTTCCAGCGCCGCGACGCCGACGCCATGTGCTCGTGCTACGCGCCCAAGGTCGCGTTCTCGGACCCGGTCTTCGTGGGGCTGGAAGACGATCGCGCCCGCGGCATGTGGAGAATGCTCTGCAAGCAGGCCGGCCCCGACCTGCGGGTCGAGTTCCGCGACGTGACCGGCGACGCCACCCGGGCCTCCGCCCACTGGGAGGCCTGGTACACCTTCAGCGCCACCAAGAAGAAGGTGCACAACGTCATCGAGGCCCGCTTCGAGCTGAAGGACGGGCTGATCGTGAAGCACACCGACACCTTCGACTTGCCCAGGTGGATGGGGCAGGCGCTCGGCGTGCCGGGCAAGCTCTTCGGCTGGTCGGGCTTCCTGCAGTCGACGCTCCGGAAGAAGGCCGCCCAGGGCCTGGACGCCTTCCTCGCCAGGCAGTGACCAGCGCTGCCCCCTGAACGCCGAAGGGGCCGACGCGCGGCCCCTCCGTTCACTGCGGGCTGATCGAAGAACTCCGGGCCGGCACTAGGGCGCGACGCCGAGCTCGCTCTTGCTGCCCGAGCCGAAGGCCGCCAGCTCCATGGTGTAGGTGGTCTCCTTGCCCGACTCGACGTGCACCTGCTTCACGGTGCCGCCGGGGACCGTGTCCACCAGGTAGTAGTTGATCGCGCCGCCGCTCGAGTTGCTGAACTCGTAGTGCTTGGCCGAGAAGGTGCCGGCCGGCACGGTGACGCTCGCGGGGCCCTTGAGGCCACCCTCGAGGCTCTGCTTGGTCAGCTTGGTCGGCGGCGCGTAGTAGGTCTGCTCGGAGACGGGCACTTCCTTGCCCTCGGTCTCGTTCGGCATCTTCTGCCGCATGCGCAAGAGCTTGTAGTTGGTCTTGTCGAAGAGGGCCTCGACGACGAGGGACTCGTCCTTCCCGTCCTTCGAGGGCAGCTGGTACTTCACCTTCCACCAGGGGTTCCCCTCCTTGTCGTCGAAGAGGTACGCGCGCTCGAGCACGGTGGTCTTCTCGTCCTTGTTGGGGATGTTCCAGCGCGTCCACTCGCCCGGCTTGTAGGTCGTCTGGTTCATCGCGTAGCCGCCGCCGTTGAAGGCCATGGCGAAGACCATGCCCATCATCGCCTGCTGGTACATGGGCCCCATCGCCGCGGTGGTCTGGGCCGCCGCGGCGTTGCCGACCTGGTTGCCCACGCTCTCGCCCACCCGGTTTCCCGCGGTGTGGGCGGCGCTGGAGAGCGCGGAGTCGACCGCGCGGTCGAGCACCCAGCAGCCCGAGGTCAGGGTGAGGAGTACGGCGAGGACTGCGACCGAAACGATTCGTGCGTGCATGGCGTCTCCTTGAGAGCGCGCGGAATCGATCACGGGCGGAAAAGTTCGGCAAGCGCGAACCGCGCCCGGGTCTGCCGATTGCGGCCGATTGCGGGATGTCAGACGGGGCTGATAGGGTGTTCAGTATACTGAACGGAGGAACAGGTGATGCTGACATCGCTGAGGCTGTCGAACTTCGCGGTCATGGAGGAGGTCGAGGTGGCCTTCGGGCCCGGGCTGACCGTGCTGACCGGGGAAACCGGTGCGGGGAAGTCGATCTTGATGGACGCGCTGGGCCTCTTGCTCGGCGGGCGGGCGGAGGCGGAGGTGGTGCGCGCCGGCGCCGAGGAGGCGGTCATCGAGGGGGTGTTCGTGCGCACCGAGGCCCTCGCCGCGCGGCTCTCCGAGCTGGGCCTGCCCGACGACGGGCCGGAGGTGCTGGTTCGGCGCACGGTGGGCCGGCAGGGGCGGGGCAAGGCCCACGTCAACGGGGCCCTGGTCACCGTCGGCGTGCTGGGGCGGCTGATGCGGGGGCAGGTCGACATCGCCGGGCAGCACGAGCACATGGGGCTGTTCGACACCTCGACGCACCTGGCGCTCGTCGACCGCGTCGGGGGGCTCTCGTCGAGCGAGGGGCCTCTGGCCGTGTACCAGGAGGCGTGGCGGAGCCTCGAGGCGCTCGAAGCCAAGCTCGGGGAGCTCGGCGGCGACGAGGCTCAGGTGGCGGCCCGGGTCGACTACCTCTCGTTCCAGCTCGAGGAGATCGACCGCGTTCAACCCAAGGCCGGAGAGGAGGTCCTGCTCGAGACCGAGCGGCGTCGCCTGGCCTCGGGGGAGCGCCTTCGGCAGGCGGCCAGCCTCGCGGAGGACCTGGTGTCGCTCCGCGAGGGCGCGGCGCTGGAGCTCGTCGGCCGGGCGCTCCATGGAGTGATCGAGGCGGAGAAGCTCGACGAGGGCCTCGCGCAGGTGCGTCAGGCGCTCACCTCGGCGCAGGCGGAGCTCGATGAGGCCTCGCGCGGGCTGTCGCGCTATCTGGGGGCGCTGGACTCCGATCCCGGCCGCCTGTCCGAGGTCGACGATCGGCTCGACGCGCTGCGCAGGCTCTGCCGGAAGCACGCCGCGCCGCTCGAGGCGGTCATCGCCAAGCGCGACGCCCTCGCCGCCGAGCTCGAGCAGCTCACCCACCGCGCCGAGCGCCGGGCGGAGGTGGAGGCGCAGCGGGCTCAGGCCCTCGAGCTCGTGATCGCCCAGGGCGCGGCGCTGAGCGCGTCCCGCGCCGCGGCCGCTCGTGATCTGGAGGGGGCGGTGTCTTCGGGGCTCGAGCGGCTGATCATGAAGTCCGCCCGCTTCGAGGTACACCTCGAGGCCACGGCTCCCAGGGCCGAAGGCTGCGACGCGGTCGAGCTGCGCTTCTCCGCGAACCCGGGCGAGCCCCCCAGACCCCTGGCGCGGGTCGCCTCCGGCGGAGAGGCCTCGCGGGTGATGCTGGCGCTCAAGGCCGCCCTGGCCGACGGCGACGGCTGCGCCTGCTCGGTCTTCGACGAGGCCGACGCCGGCGTCGGCGGGGCAGTGGCCGACGTGGTGGGCCGGCTGATCAAGGACGTGGCGGCACACCGTCAGGTCCTGTGCATCACCCACCTGCCGCAGGTGGCCGCGCACGCCGACACGCACCTGCACATCGAGAAGGCCGAGGCGAAGGGAAGGGTGCGATCGAAGGTGCGGCGCCTGGAGGAGGGCGACGCGCGCATGCACGAGCTCGCCCGAATGCTCTCGGGCGTGGAGGTGACCCGGGAGGCGCTCGGAGCGGCGGCGGCTTTGCTCCGCACCGCGCATCGAGAGCCGCGAGGCCTGCGCGCTCGCGCCCGCGCTCGCCGCGAGGCCCCTCGCCGGGCCACGGTCTGAAAACGCTTCCTTGCCCATGAAACGAGGTCCGCCTAACTTCGGCGACCGTGACGAAAACGGCTGGCACGCGAGTGAAGGCTCTCTCGGCTGGGCTCACGGACGTAGGGCGGAAGCGCAATCACAACGAGGACAGCTACCTCGTTGATGACGAGCTTCAGCTCTTCGTGGTGGCCGA
>JBBIOE010000208.1:0-14533 GCA_037443525.1 Archangiaceae bacterium
CAGGTGTTGGCGGTGCCGGAGACGTCGCCGTCCTTCTGCGCCACCACCACGCAGGTCGGGACCTCCCACTGGTAGCGCGGGCTCGCGAGCTTGAGCTCCACCGCGCCGGGGATGTCGGCGAAGCCGTCCGCGTTGGTCTTCCCGGTCCACAGTGAGGCGCCGTTCTCGGCGTAGACGGTGACGTCGGCGTCGGCGACGGGCGCGCCGGTGGAGACGCGGGTCACCCAGGCCAGCGAGGACTTGGGGCCTACCTTGATGTGCGCGGCGAGATCGGTGAGCTGTACCAGCTGCCGGTAGCCGCCCTTGGGGTGGTACTCAAGCTCCGGCGCGTCGACGGAGACGAGCACCAGGCCGGTCTTCACGCCCTCGCCCAGCACCTTGGACAGCTTGAGCGGGTGCACGCGGCCCACGTTGCGCGGGTAGTGGAGCGCCTCCTTCTCGGCGAAGTCCGGCACCGGGTGCGGCTCGAGCTCACTGTGGCCGGAGAGGTACTCGGGCAGCTGCGCGGGGGTGACCTTCCACATCTTCACGTCGAGCGCGGAGAGGTTCGCCACCTCGAGCGGCAGCTTGGGCTCCTCGCCGGTGGACTCGAGGAACGCCATGAACGGTCCGCTGATCAGCGAGGGCGAGAGGTCCTCGGTGGTGAGCGACGCCGACAGCCCCTTCGGGTCGAGCTGGCCGAAGACGTCCGCGGAGCCCGCGGCGAGGGTGACGGTGTACGCGGTGCCCGGGCGGAACTTGCCGGGGATGGTGACGCTGGGCGGGCGGCTCATCTCCCACTGATTCCTGGGCACGAAGACGTCGGCCGCGTCCCAGTCGAGCTCCACCGGCGGAGTGATCTGCAGCTTGCCCTTGAGCGTGTCGAGGGTGGCCTCGTTGCTGGTGACGAGCACCAGCGGGCCGTAGCTGCAGGTGCGCCCCAGGCCGCAGAACGCTGCGCCGTCGACGGTGAACGGGCCGTAGGTGCGGAAGGAGATCGCCTCGAACTTCTGCATGGTCAGCGGCCCCTGCTCGCCGTGGAGCGCGGTGTCGATGCGCAGCGTCACCTGCCGGCCCTTGGGGAAAGGCTTCTCCGGCGCGAGGGTGTAGCGGGTCTGCTGGTTGCGGTAGCCGCGCTCGTCGTCGGAGAGCGGCTCGTAGGACTTACCCTCCTTCTTGCGCGCCTCCGCCTCCTTGCGCTTCTCCTCCTGGATGGAGACGCGCGACATCACCTGCACCTTGAACGGCGCGTACTCGCCCTCGACGACGAACTGCACGGACCGCGCGAGGTCGACGTCCTTCACCGGCTGGTTGAAGAGCAGCGAGATGGTGTCGTCGGGCTTGAGCCACCGCGAGCCGCGCGCGGGCGAGACGTCCTGCAGCGCCAGCGCGGGGGTGGAGAAGTGGAAGGTGTAGGGCGCCTTGAGCTCGGCGCCGTCGAGGGCCTTGAGGCCCTGGAAGACGGTGACGGTGTACTCGGTGGAGTACGGCACCAGGCCCTTGGGCACGAACTCCGCCGAGGCCGAGCCAAGCCAGCGCCACTCGCCCTCGAGCGGGGGATCGATCTTCGCGAAGGGCGCGGCCTTGTCGGCGGCGCGCTGGTCCTCGACCATCTCCAGAGTCTTCACCGGACGGGAGAAGGTGACGGTGGGCCGCACCTCGCCCTGCATCGGGCCTTGGGGTCGGGCGGCCACCACGGCGAGATCCTTGCCGGCGCCGGAGTAGGCCTCGGGCGTGACGTCGAGCTTGGGAGGGGCGGGAAGCGGCGCCAGCTTCACCGGCCGCTCGGTGCCGGGCGCGTGGACCTGATCGGTCGGCGTGGAGGGCGTGGGCTTGCACGTGCAGCCGGCGGCGAGGAGCGAGACGGCGGCGAGGACGGAGAGGCGGCGAATCACGGCGAACCCCCTGGGTGAGGACCGGGGGCGATCTACCCCAGCGGGAGGCGGAGATCTCGCGCGGCGGGTGGCGGGGCTACGCGGTGGAGGCTGAAGAGTTCGCCGCCGCCGGATTCGTCGGCTCCTTCCCCGCCCCCGTCTTCGCCCAGATTCGCGACGAAGGAGTCGAGTCAGAGACGAGTCACACGGGACGAAGCGAGTCGCGATCGAGGAGCTCCCGCCCTCGGATGTGCAGCCGCTGTCCGGGCCCCTGGTTCAGAGGAGATGAGCCAGAACCTCGGTCACTCCCAAGGGTCGCACGCTACCCTGCGACTACCACAAGGTGCCCTGGACCCTTCGCCCTCGGCCGCTCGCGGACGACGATGTCGATATTGGTGCCGAGCGCCGTCAGGAAACGCATCAGGCGCTCGGTCGAGAATCCGGCGAGTTTCCCGCGCAACAGCGCTGACACTTTGGGCTGGTCGATGCCCAGAAGCCGAGCTGCCGCGGTCTGGGACAGCTGCCGAGTCTCCAGAATGCCCGCAATCTTCGCGGCAAGCTTCGCCCGGGCCAGGGCCTCCTCCGGCAGCGCCACGCCGAGATCCTTGAAGACATTTCCTGTGCTTGGCGTCACGTCACGCTTCGTTCTCATCGCTGCTCTCCTTCTTCCGCTCTTTCTCGAGGAGCCACTCCGCATGGTGCTCTTTCGCGAGCACGAGTCTCGCCTTCACCTTCTCGATGTCGGCCTGGGATGTCGCAATCCCCTTCGGCGACTTCTTCTGAAACGCATGAAGCGCATAGACGGCGCCAGCGAACTTCACGGTGAAGACCGCCCTCCACGCGTTTCCATCGAAGGTGTCGACGACCTCGAGAACACCGGCACCGCCCATCCCTTTGGGGGGCTTCGCATCGGGGTGTTTCTCGCCCACCTGAGCCAGATGCAGCGCGTACCCCATCACGTGCTTCACCTCCTCTGGGAACTCCTTGAGGTCTTCCAAGCAAGTCCCAACCCAGAAGAGCGGTTTCAGCGGTGGATCCACTGCATGCAGTATGCCTGTTCTGGCATATGCGGACAACGCCGACCCACGGCGCTTCCGCCCGCTCGGCTCCCTGCCCGTAGCGTGAAGGTCAGGACAAGCTGTCTGGCACCCGACGGCTCGTTACACTGCCCGACTTCCCGCCGTTCCCGAGCTCCGCCATGCCCAAGCTTCGCGTCGCGTCCTTCTCGGTCTCCCTCGATGGCTTCAGCGCCGGCGCCGAACAGTCGCTCCAGAACCCGCTGGGCTTGCGCGGGCCCGAGCTGATGGGCTGGTTCTCCCCGACGCGCGTCTTCCACTCGCAGGTGTTGGGCCAGAAGGACTCGGGCGAAACGGGCGTCGACAATCGAATGGCCGAGCAGAGCTTCGAGAACATCGGCGCGTGGATTCTGGGGCGGAACATGTTCGGCCCGGTGCGTGGGCCCTGGCCCGATGAGAGCTGGAAGGGCTGGTGGGGCGAGGAGCCGCCGTACCACGTGCCCGTCTTCGTCCTCACGCACCACGCCCGCAGGCCGCTCGAGATGAAGGGCGGCACGACGTTCCACTTCGTCACCGGCGGCATCCAGGCGGCGCTCGAGCAGGCCGTCGCCGCGGCGGGAGGCAAGGACGTGCGCGTCGGCGGCGGCGTCGCCACCGTGCGCCAGTACCTCGAGGCCCGGCTCCTCGACGAGCTCCACCTCGCGGTGCGGCCCGTGCTCCTGGGCCGCGGAGAGGCGCTGTTCGCCGGCATGAACCTCGACGCCCTCGGCTACGAGGCGGCGCCCGGCCCGGCCGGAGAGCGCGCGGCGCACATGTTCATCCGCAGGCGCGCCTGAACGGGCCGCCCGCGTCGCCACCGCCCTCCCTGTTCCAGAGTGTCGCGGCGCTCGTGCGGAGGATCGGCGCCACGGCGGAGCGATCCGGGCACCAATGTCGCGAATCCGCGGTGACGAGCGGAGTCACACGAACGATCGTTCGTGTTCTTCGCACGTTAGATGAACGACTCCGACGGTACGCCGCGTGCTATCCGGGCCGCGGGCTTCGGAGGGACAACACATGCACAAGCGGTCGATCGTCGGCGTGGCGCTCCTGTCGATGTGGTTCACGGGGACGTTGTCGTCCTGCTCTATGGGGGCATCCAAGCCGGTCATGGCAGGGCCCGGCAGTGGCTCCAGCGCGACGTCGTCATCGGGCTCGACCGGCCCGGGCGCCGGCACCCTCACCGCCGGGACCTGGGACGACAACCTCAACTTCGACTTCTTCATGGCCTACCTTCAGGCCCACACCCCGCAGGGCGGGCTCGAGGTACCGCGGGGTGACCGCGTCGTGATCCACGTGCGTGACCACGCAGGTCAGCCCGTGCCCGGCGCGAAGGTCGAGGTCCGCCAGGGCTCCACGCTCCTGTTCTCCGCGGAGAGTCCGGGTGAAGGCGACGTGCTCTTCTTCCCCGCATGGTACCGCGCGAACGCGCAGGCGCCGCTGAACGTCACCGTGACGCTCGGCGCCGACGTGGCGAACGGCACCGCGCCCAGCGCCGGCGGCGAGCTCACCCTCACGCTCGACGCCACCACGGCCGGCGGTGTCGAGGGCGTCGACATCGCCATCGTCCTCGACACCACCAGCAGCATGGGCGACGAGATCCGCTGGCTGCAGAGCGAGATGGAGAGCATCTCCGCCGACGTGTCGACGCGCTTCGCGAACCTGCCGCAGCGGTGGGCGCTGGTGCTCTACCGCGATCAGGGAGACGCCTACGTCACCGAGGTGACCGACTTCACCACGCTCGCATCGTTCCAGGCCGCGCTGAAGGCCGCGAGCTCGAGCGGCGGCGGCGACTACGCCGAGGCCGTGGACCAGGCGGTGGCGAAGGCCGCCTCGCTCTCGTGGAGCACGGGCGCCCGGGCGCGCATCGCCTTTCACGTGGCCGACGCACCGCAGCACTCCGACAAGAACGCCGGCGTGCTGTCGGGGCTCGAGGGCCTGCGCGCGCGGGGCGTCCACTACTACCCGGTGGCCGCGAGCGGCGGCGACGAGCAGTTCGAGCAGACGTTCCGCACGCTCGCCCAGATGACCGGCGGCCGCTACGTCTTCCTCACCGACGACTCCGGGATTGGCGACGCTCACAAGGAGCCGACCATTCCCTGCTACTACGTCACCACGCTGCACGAGGCGATGGTGCGCATGATCTCGATGGAGCTGACGGGGCACCGCATCGCGCCCGAGGCGAGCCAGATCATCCGCACCAGCGGCGCGCCGGTGTCGGGTCAGTGCACGCTGGCCGGCGGCGCGACGGTCTCCGCCCTCTAGCGACCACCGGGCACGTTGGCCCCCCCTGGGCGAGGACCGGGGGCGATCGACCCCAGCGGGGGTGGAGCTCTCGCGCGGCGGGTGACGGGGTCAGACGGCGGGCGCGGACGCCTCGAAGCTCACCGCCAGCGGCTCCGGCGCGGTCTCCCCGTGCTCGAGACGCTCGGCCACGACCCGCAGGGCCAGCGCCTCGACCGCAGCGAGCGCCTTCACGCGGGTGTCGCCGTAGGCCATGACTCCGGGGAGATCGACGACCTCCGCCAGCCAGCGGCCGTCTTCCTCGCGCTCGAGCTCCACCGTGAACTTCATGCCGACACCGTAGCGTGAAGGTCCGACGCGCGGCTACGCCACCCTCCGGGGAGTGTCGGCCCAACCACGTACAGTTGGCGCATGGGCCGGTGGGGGACCAGGAAGGCTGCGCAGGTGCTCGCGGCGCTCTTGCGCGTGGGATGGGTCATCAAGCGCCAGACTGGCTCGCACCGCACGTTGAGTCGCACAGGCTGGCCGGACTTCGTCTTCGCGTTCCACGACGGCGAGGAGATTGGTCCGGCGATGCTCGCCCGCATCGCCCGGCGGACCGGACTCCGACCTGAAGACCTGTGAACCAGGCCGCCCCATCCTCCCGATGACCGACGGTCATCCGCCCGAGGTCCTCACGATGCCCGATGCCGGCCTCTTTGCGCGGGGCGCACCATGCCCTCACCTCGAACCAAGGAGCACGCCGTGAAGAAATTCGTCGCTGGCCTCGTGACCGTCGGAGTGGTGGGCGTCGCGATCATCACCCTCAACGGAGACAACATCCGCGCGCTGATGGGCATGTCCGCCGACTGCCTCGCGGGCGACACCTCGGTGGCGCGCCGCACCAAGGCCTCCAAGGGCGACGCCCTGGAGAGGAAGAAGCTCGTGAACTTCGCCGCCGCCAACGACGGCTATGGCGACGAGGTGCCCGCCGCCTCGCCCCTCGGCAACACCCACCAGTCACTCGCCCCCAACGCCTTCACCCTCGCGGCCAGCGATCACCTCTCCACCTTCGCCATCGACGTCGACACCGCGGCCTACGCGCTCGGCCGCCGGTCGCTCAACGAGGGCCACCTCCCCGTGCCCGCCAGCGTGCGCGTCGAGGAGTGGGTCAACGCCTTCAAGTACGACCTGCCCGCCCCTGCCGACGCGCCGTTCGCCGTGCACCTCGAAGGCGCGCCGTCGCCCTACATTCAGGGCCGCACGCTGCTCAAGGTCGCGCTGCAGGGCCGCCGCGTCGCCAACGCCGATCGCAAGCCGGCGCACCTCGTCTTCCTCGTCGACACCTCGGGCTCGATGCAGAGCGCCGACCGCCTGCCCCTGGCCCAGGACAGCCTGCGAATCCTCCTCGCGCACCTGAACCCCCGCGACACCGTGGCTCTCGCGACCTACGCCGGCGACACCCGCGTGGTGCTCGAGCCGACCAGCGCCGAGAACAAGGAGCGCATCGAGGCGGCCATCGACTCCCTCCAGTCCGGCGGCGGCACCGCGATGGGCTCGGGCATGGAGCTCGCCTACGCCATGGCCGTTCGCCAGGTGCGAAAGGGCGACGTGACCCGGGTCATCGTGCTCACCGACGGCGACGCCAACATCGGCAAGAACGTGAGCGCCGAGTCGATGCTCGCGTCGGTGAAGGGCTACGTGCAGGACGGTGTCACGCTCACCACCGTCGGCTTCGGCATGGGCAACTACCGCGACTCGACGCTGGAGCAGCTCGCCGACAAGGGCAACGGCCAGTCCGTCTACATCGACTCGCTCGCCGAGGCGCACCGCGTGTTCGGCCGCGACGTGGCCTCGACGCTGGAGCCCATCGCCCTGGACGCCAAGGTGCAGGTGGACTTCGACCCCAAGGCCGTCGTGCGCTACCGCCTGGTCGGCTACGAGAACCGCGCGGTGGCCGACGCCGACTTCCGCAACGACGAGGTCGACGGCGGCGAGCTGGGCGCCGGCCACAGCGTCACCGCGCTCTACGAGCTCGAGCTCGCGCCGGGCGTCGGCTCGCTCGGCACCGTCTTCGTGCGCGGGCAGCTCCCCGACACCCGCCGCCCCTTCGAGGTGAACGCCCCCATCACCCGCGCGGTGTTCGCCGAGTCGCTGGCCTCGGCGTCGACCGAGCTGCGCTTCGCCACCGCCGTGGCCCTCGCGGCCGATCACCTGCGCGGCAACGGCGCGCAGACCGACTGGCCGCTCTCGCGCATCGCCGCGCTCGCCGCCGGCGCCACCCGCCAAGACTCCGATCGCCAGGAGCTGGTCGAGCTGCTCGAGAAGGCCGCCGCCCTCGAGCGCCGGGGAGCGGGCGTCGCGACCGCGCGGGTCGACTCCGTGTACTGAGCGCCGCGCGCTCCCACCCCTGGAGCGTGCCGCTGGTGAGCGGGCGAGGTCCGGCCGCGGTCGTGACGGCGATCATCCGTCAGCGAACGTCGGTTGACTCACCGCGGACGCTCACGCGACTCTCGGCGTGCACCGGCGACCCCGCCGGCACGAGGGAGGGGTTTCATCGTGAGGAAGCCGCTGGGCGCCGCGCTCGCGGCAGCGCTGATCGTCGCCGCTGCCTGTGGACTCTCGACCGACTTCGACACACCGGCGCCCGTCGGGCTCGCCGGAGTCGCCGGCGGGACTCCACCGCCCGATCGCGCAGTGGCCGCGAGAGCCTGGCGCGAGCGCCCCGACGAGACGTCGGCGCTGCGCCTGGCGCGGTCGTACTTCCCGGAGCTGCTCACCGGCGTGCCTCTCGACGGCGCCCCCCCGCCGAACCCGGTCACCTCGCTCTCGGCGAGCCTGCCCGCTCACGCCGGCGCGCCGCTGGAGCTCTCCACGCGCGGGTACACCTTCCGCGTCACGCGGCTCTCCGAGCCCGTCGAGACGCCGGCGGACCACCGCGACGGCGCGACCTTCTATGGCCCGAGGCGGCTGTGGGCCGCGGCCGGCCCGGCGCAGCGCGCGGGGGCGAGCGTGCTCGCGCAGCGCGTCGAGGAGTTCGACCTGCTCGAGGGCGGGACCGAGCACCGCGCGACCTACCGCATCGAGCTCCCCCCGGGCATCGCCGGGCTGCGCGACACCGGCGACTACTTCGAGCTGAGCGACGGAAGGGGCGGCCCGCCAGTGCTGCGCCTGCACGCACCAGAGGCCCGCGATGCCCGCGGAACCGTTCGCCGGGGGACCATCGCGCTGCTCGGCGTCAGCCCGGGGAGTGCCCTCGGCACGTTCATCGCGGCCGGGTCGACGATCGATGTGGAGCTGCGCGTCGATCTCGCGGGCCTCGAGGGACCGCTGGTCGTCGACCCGGGCTGGTCCTCCACGGCGAGCATGGCCGCCCAGCGCATGTCGCACAGCGCGACGCTCCTCCAGTCCGGCAGCGTGCTGGTCGCCGGCGGCAGCAACGGCTCGAACATCGTCGCCTCGGCGGAGCTCTACACGCCGGCCACCGCCAGCTGGACCGCGACGACGGGGCCGATGACCAAGGCGCGGAGCGGCCACACGGCGACGCTCCTCCAGTCGGGCAAGGTGCTCGTCGTCGGCGGGGTGAACGACGGTGGGTTCGCCGGCGGCGCGGAGCTGTACGACCCGGCCACTGGGCTCTGGACGGCCACGGCGGCGCCGATCACGGTCAACCGCCAGCTCCACACCGCCACGTTGCTGCAGTCGGGGAAGGTGCTCGTCGCTGGCGGGCACAACGGCTCCGTGCTCAACCTGGCGGAGATCTTCGACCCCGGCACGGGCGGCTGGACGGCCACGGCCTCGACGATGGCCTACTCGCACCACTCCCACACCGCGACCCTGCTCCAGTCCGGGAAAGTGCTCGTCGTTTGCGGACAGGGCTCGGGCGGAGTCTCCCAGAACGCCTCGGAGCTCTACGACCCGACCACGTCGGCCTGGACCGCCATCGCGGCGCCGATGACGACCATGCGCACGAGCCACTCCGCCACCCTCCTCGCGTCGGGGAAGGTGCTCGTGGCCGGTGGCTGGGACGGCACCACCGGCAAGCCGGTCACCTCGACGGAGCTCTTCGACCCCGTCGCGCTGTCCTGGACGGCATCCGCGCCGATGACCACCGCGCGCTCGAATCACTTCGCCGCCATGCTCCCCAACGGCAAGCTCCTGGCCGTCGGCGGGTACGACGGGACCGTGTACCTCAGCTCGGCCGAGCTCTACGACCCCGCCACCGGAGCGTGGTCGCTCGCCTTGGCGAGGATGTCGACCGCCCGCCGGAACTCCTCCTCGACGCTGCTTCCCGGCGGGCAGGTGCTGGTGGCGGGTGGGTTCAACACCCCCGGCGGCGTGTTCAGGACCGCGGAGCTCTTCGACTCGAACGACGGGACCTGGGCCGCCGCGGTGGCCATGACGACCGCGCGCTCCAATCACACGGCCACGCTGCTCGGCGGCGGCAAGGTGCTCGTCGCCGGGGGGCAGGGCGCCACGGGGAACCTCGACTCCATGGAGCTGTTCGACCCCGGCACGGGCGCGTGGACGTCCCCCGCGACGACCATGACCTCGCCGCGCTCCAATCACACCGCGACCCTCCTGGGCTCGGGCCAGGTGCTCGCCGCGGGCGGGCTCGACGCCACCGCGGCGCCGACCAACCGGGCCGAGCTGTTCGACCCCGGCGCAGGCACCTGGACGGCTACCTCGGGCACGATGACCGTCGCGCGCGCGTCCCACTGCGCGGTGTTGCTCCAGAGCGGCGCGGTGCTGATCGCCGGTGGGCGCGACGGGACCGGCCCGCTCGCCACGGCCGAGCTGTACGACCCTGCCACCGGGAGCTGGACCGCCACCGCCACGCCGATGACGGCCGCGCGCCTCTCCCCCACCGCCACCCTCCTGCCCTCGGGGCTGGTGCTGGTCACGGGTGGCTCCAACGGCTCGGCGCCGCTGAGCTCGGCGGAGCTGTACGATCCGTCGACCCGCGCCTGGACCGCGGTCGCGACGCCGATGATCGCGGCGCGCTCCGCCCACACCGCCACCCTGCTGCCCTCCGGGAAGGTGCTGGTGGCGGGCGGGACCGGCGGCACGGGGGCCCTCGACTCCGCGGAGGTGTTCGACCCCGGCACCGGCGGGTGGACCGCCGCGAGCACGCCGATGGTCGCCGCGCGCACCGCGCACACCGCCACGCTCCTCACCTCGGGGAAGGTGTTCGTCGCCGGAGGCACCGGCCCGCTCCGCTCGGCGGAGCTCTTCGACCCGGCCACCGGCGCGTGGGCGCCCGCGCTCGCCATGACGGCGCCCCGGGCCTCGCACACCGCGACCCTGCTGCCCTCGGGGAAGGTGATGCTGCTCGGCGGTCAGGACGCCGGAGGCCCGGTGCCGTCGGCCGACCTCTTCGATCCGGGCCTCGGGGCGTGGACGGCCACCGCGACCATGACGGCGGTTCGCACCGCGCACACCGCCACCCTCCTCCTCAACGGGAAGGTGCTGGTCGCCGGAGGCTTCGGCACCTCGACCGCCCTCAACTCGGCGAAGCTGTTCGACCCGGCCACGGGCGCGTGGTCGGCCCCCACCGCGCCGATGACCTCGGTGCGATACGTCCACACCGCCAGCCTGCTTTCGTCGGGCAAGGTGCTGCTCGCCGGCGGGTGGACCGGCTCCACCACCGTCGCCTCGGCCGAGGTCTTCGACCCGGCCAACGGAAGCTGGACGGCCATCGCGCCGATGACCGTCGAGCGCCAGAGCCACACCGCCACCGGGCTCCCTTCGGGGAAGGTGCTCGTCGCCGGAGGCAGCGACAACGCCGGAAACGCGCTGTCGGCCGAGGTCTTCGATCCCGCCGACGGCGGGTGGGCCCCCACCTCGGCGATGACCACGCCGCGGAGTGGTCACGTCGCCACGCTGCTCGCCTCGGGGAAGGTGCTGGTCGCGGGCGGCTGGGGTGCGACGGGCGTCGTGCCCGCGGCGGAGCTCTACGACCCCGACGCCGGGACCTGGACGGCGACGCCCGGCTCGCTGACCACCGCTCGCGCGAACGCCTCCGCGACCCTGCTGCCCTCCGGCCAGGTGCTGATCGCCGGCGGGCGGGCCGGCGGGCCTGCGTTCAACTCCGCTGAGGTGTTCGACCCCAACAGCGGCACCTTCGTGGCGATCGCGCCGATGGTGGTCGCGCGGTTCGGCCACACGGCCACCCTGCTGGCGTCGGGGAAGGTCCTCGTCGCGGGCGGCGTCGACGCCAACGTCCCGCTCTCCTCGGCGGAGCTCTTCGATCCCGCGACCGGCGCCTGGACCATGGCGGCCCCGTCGACGCAGAGTCGATCCGACCACACCGCCACGCTCCTGCCCTCCGGGAGGGTGCTCGTCGCCGGCGGCACCAGCGGCTCGCCGCAGTCCGCCGCGACCGCCTCGGCCGAGCTCTACGAGGACACGGGGGCCCTCGACGCCTGGCGCCCGACCGTGAGCGCGCCGAGCGTCCTCACGGCCGGCCGCGTCGCGACCCTCACGGGGACGAAGCTCCGTGGCCTGTCGGGCGCGAGCGGCGGCGGCACCAACGACTCGGCGACCGACTTCCCGCTCGTCAGCCTGCGCTCCATCGACAGCGGTCGCCAGGTCGCGGTGGAACCCTCGAGCCGCACGACCACCACCGCGAGCCTGCTCGTCCCCGCCGCCGTCCCCATCGGCCCGTGCATCCTCTTCGTCACCGCCAACGGCATCAGCGGCGGTCGCATCGTCACCGTCAAGGCCAACACCCCGCCGGTGGCGGCCGCGCAGTCGCTCACCACCGGCGAGAACGCGTCCATCGGGGTGACCCTCTCCGGCTCCGACGCCGACGGCGACGCCCTCACCTCCGCCGTCGTCACGGGGCCGGCGAACGGCACCCTGACGGGGAGCGGCAGCGCCCGGACGTACACGCCGAACCCCCTCTTCGTCGGCACGGACACCTTCACCTTCAAGGTGAACGACGGCCTCGCCGACTCCCCGCTGGCGACGGTGACCCTCTACGTCATCGCGGTGAACAACCCGCCGACGTTCTCGGCCATCGCCGACCAGGTGGTGCCGGTCGACATGCCCCTCGTGGTCTCCGTGACGGGCGTCGGTCCGGGCGGAGGCCCCGACGAGGCGTTCCAGACCGTGACGATCACCGCGGCATCCAGCAACCCGGCCATCATGCCGAACCCGACGGTGTCGGGGAGCGGCACCACGTGGACGCTCTCCTTCCTCTCCGCCCCGCTGGCCGTCGGGACCGTGACCATCACCGTGACGGCGAAGGACTCGGGCGGCGTCGCCAACGGAGGCGTCGACACCTTCTCGCGCACCTTCACCCTGTCCGTCACGCCGTCGAACCACCCGCCCGTCTTCGACCCCGTCGCCAACCAGACGGTGCTCGAGGACACCAGCGGCAGCGCCCCGGTGACCGGCGTCGGCCCGGGCGGCGGACCCGACGAGGCGGGCCAGAGCGTGACCGTCACCGCGGCCTCGAGCGCCCCGGCCCTGGTTCCGGACCCCACGGTGACCGGCAGCGGCGCGACGCGCACCCTCGCCTTCACGCCCGCCCCCAACGCCACCGGCTCGGTCGTCGTCACGGTGACCGCGCAGGACGACGGCGGCACCGCCGACGGCGGCGTCGACACCTCCACGCGAACCTTCTCCCTCACCATCACCCCGGTCAACGACGCGCCCACCGTCGCCGCCCTCGCCGATCAAACGCTGCTCGAAGACACTCCGGCCGACGTCATCGTGACCGGCCTCGCCCCGGGAGGTGGCCCCGACGAGGCCGCGCAGACCATCACCGTCACCGCCACCTCGAGCGACCCGACCCTCGTCCCAAACCCGACGGTGACGGGCAGCGGCGCCACGCGCACGCTCTCCTTCAACCCGGCCAGCGACGCCGTCGGCACCGTCACCGTCACCGTCACGGCCAGGGACTCGGGAGGCACCGCCAACGGCGGGGTCGACTCCACCTCGCGGACCTTCAACCTCACCGTCACGCCGGTGAACGACGCGCCCGTCTTCGCCGTCATCGCTCACCAGACGCTGGTGGAAGACACCCCGGCCTCGGTGCCGGTGACCGGCGTCGGCCCCGGCGGTGGCCCGGACGAGGCGGCCCAGTTGGTGACCGTCACCGCGACGTCGAGCGACCCGACCCTGGTGCCGAACCCGACGGTGTCGGGCACCGGCGCCGCGCGCAGCCTCCTGCTCGCCCCCGCCGCCAACGCCACCGGCTCCGTCGTCATCACCGTGACCGCGAAGGACGACGGGGGCACCGCCGGCGGCGGCGCCGACACGTTCTCCCGCACCTTCACCGTCACGCTGACCCCGGTGAACGACGCGCCCGTCTTCGCCGTCATCGCCGATCAGACGCAGCTCGAGGACGTGCCGGCGCCGGTGGTGGTGACGGGCGTCGGCCCCGGCGGGGGCGCCGACGAGGCCGGCCAGACCGTCACCGTCATCGCGACCTCCAACAACCAGGCCCTCGTGCCGAACCCGACGGTGACGGGCAGCGGCGCGGCGCGGACGCTCACCTTCGCTCCCGCTCGCGACGCCACTGGCTCCGTCGTCATCACGGTGACCGCGACCGACGACGGCGGCGGGAGCACCGACTCGACCTCGCAGACCTTCACCCTCACCCTCGCGCCGGTCAACGACGCACCCACCCTCGGCGACATCGCCAAGCAGTCGGTGGTGAACGACTTCGGCCGGCACTCCCTCGAGGTGCCGGGCGTCTCCCCCGGCGGCGGCCCCGACGAGGCGGCTCAGACCGTCGTGGTGACGGCGACCTCGAGCGACCAAGGCATCATCCCCACGCCCACCGTGACGGGCACCGGCGCCTCGCGCACCCTCACCTACTCCATGGAGGCGGGCGCCCGCGGCTCGGTGCTCATCACGGTCACGGCGCGGGACGATGGAGGCACCGCCAACGGCGGCGTCGACTCCACCTCGAAGACCTTCCTCATCGACGTCACCTCGGTGAACCACGCGCCGGTGGCCCAGTCCGGGAGCGCCTCCACCACCGGGGAGCCGGTCGACGTCGTCCTGCACGCCACCGACGCCGACCGGGACGTGCTCACCTACTCGGTGGTGACGCGGCCCGAGCACGGCGTCCTCTCGGGCACCGAGCCCAACCTCACCTACACGCCCGAGAGCGGGTTCCGCGGAGTGGACAGCCTCACCTTCAAGGTCAGCGATGGCCTCGCCGAGTCGGCCACGGCGACGTTCAGCATCACCGTGAACACCGCGACCGGCCCGACCACCTCGTACTACGGCTTCAGCTGCGGCTGCTCCGGGTCCGGCTCGGGCGCCGGCGAGGGGCCGCTGGGGCTCGCGTTCGTCGCCGCCCTCCTCTCGCTGTGGCGGCGGAGCGCGGACTCCCGGGTGGCGCGCCGCGCCCTCTCCAGCGCGCCCGCCGCCTGACGCGGTCCG
>JBBIOE010000209.1:0-14262 GCA_037443525.1 Archangiaceae bacterium
GCCTGCATGGCGGCGCGTTCGCGCAACCAACGCCGCGAACGCGAGAGACTTAAGCGAGAACGCGGACTTGGCCATGCGTCCTAAACCGATCGCCCATGGCGGGCTCGGCTGCGGCCTAAGCTGAAAGAAGACGCGCACGGTCGGTTTCCGTAGGTTTCGGGTTGCGCGACTCGAAACAGAAGGAAGCACCGCCGTGCGCATCACGATCGACGACGTCGTCGAGGCGTACCGGCTCCGCTGGTACATCGTGTCCTTCCTGTGAGGGTGCGTGAACGCCCCCCCGAGCTGAGCGCGGACATCGAGCAGTGGCGACGGACGCGCACGAAGCTGTCGCCGATGCCGGTCGAGCTGTGGGACAGGGCGTCCGAGGTCGCACGACGCCAGGGCATCAACCGCGTCGAGGTGGCGCTGGGGCTCCACTACGGCGTGCTGAAGGCACGCGTGGCTGCCGGTCGCGAGCTGGCGTCGAGCGCGGTGGCGCGTCCGGCGCGATTCGTGGAGCTGAGCGGAGCCCAGGTCCTCGCGATGCACGGCGACCTGTGCACCCCGGTGTTCTGGCGGAAGAAGCAGGAGCAGCTGCGCTCCGGTCTGGAGGACGACGTGGTGCCGTACCTGGAGAGCCGGCGCTTCCCCCACGTGCACGGGTGAGGCGGCGGTTCATGGTGATTCGGAGTCTCCCTGAGCCATCTTCACGGACTCCGCCCGTGATCAGGATGGGCTGGAACAAGAGCTCGTCGATCTCCGGCGGCGCGCAACAGCGAACTCAATGAGGTTCACGGGCGCTCCAGGCTTCTGCCTCTGTTCGGAAGACGAGTCCTCCGTCGAGGGCTTCGACCCGCCAGCCTCCGTCGGCACGGATCGGAATACGCATGGAGAGTCTGAGACCGAGGGGGATGCAGGTCTCTCGCGGAGAACCATCGACGTATGAAAACGACGGGCGAACAGAGCAGCCCTCAGATTCGCAAGCACACAGAGACCCTTGCGGACAGTCCAGGTCGCTCTTGCACCGAATCACCGTTGGTCGCACCGTGCCTGCGTCATGGCCAATCGATGGCTCGCGCCGTTCGCTCGACTTCGAACACGAGAGGGCGCTGAGCACAGCCACCCAGACGACGCCTCTCACTAACGGGGCCAAGAGTGCCATGAGGTTCCGTCCGAGCCTCCCGAGTAGGAACGAGAGGGACCACTGCGAAGCGCGTTCTCCCAATCAACTGAGCGAGTATCGCCGTTTCCCCCGTACAAGTTCGAGTAGGCGTGACCGAGCTCATGCGCCACGAGCGCCGCGAAGTCGTCCTTCCCTAGAGCGCCGATCGTCACATGGGGAGGCGACCTCTCCTGCCAAGGCATTGCGCTCACCCGCCCTTCCGTGCGACGTGGCGCTCCCCGTGAGCGACCCGTTCGACAGCTCCGACGCAGCGCGCGCCCTCGAGTTCCTCGAGAAGGTGGCGAAGGACCGCGCCCAGCTCGCGCAAGTCGACCAGGCCACGCGCGAGCGGCTGGTCAAGGCGGCAGGGGCGCTCCTCTACCCGGACGCAACCTCCAAGCGCGCCCTGTCCAAGGCCTTCCGCAAGAAGGACCGCGCCAAGGTGAAGTCCTCCGACGCCGAGGCGCTGGAGACGACCGGCATGCGCACCTTGCGCCGCGCGAAGGTCTTCCTGCCGCCGCCCTCCACCGAGGCGCTCCCCGCGGAGGCGCCGCGCGTGGCCGAGTCGCGCACCTGCTACGTCTGCAAGGCGCCCTACACCACGCTGCACGGCTTCTACGACCAGCTCTGCCCCGCGTGCGGCGACTTCAACTACGCCAAGCGCGCGCAAGGAGCGAAGCTCGACGGCCGCACCGCGCTGGTCACCGGCGGTCGGGTGAAGATCGGCTACTTCGCCTCGCTGATGCTCCTGCGCTCCGGCGCGCGGGTCATCGTCACCACCCGCTTCCCCCACGACGCGGCCGAGCGGTACGCGCGCGAGAGCGACTTCGACGCCTGGCGCGAGCGGCTGGTGCTCTACGGCCTCGACCTGCGCCACACGCCCAGCGTGGAGACCTTCTGCGCGCACCTGCACGCCACCGAGCCGCGCCTCGACTACGTCATCCACAACGCCTGCCAGACGGTGCGGCGGCCGGCGGGCTTCTACGCGCACCTGCTGGCCGGTGAGCAGGCGCCGCTGGCCTCGCTCCCCGAGGGCGCGCGGGCCTCGCTCGCGTCCTACCAGCGCCTGAGGGAGACCACCGCGCTGGTGCGCCAGCAGAGCGCCGCGCCGGGCCTCACCCAGGCGCCCGAGCTCTCCCAGGCCCTGCTCCTCGCCGAGGACGCCTACCGGGGCGGCGCGCTCTTCCCCGAGGGGCTCTACGACGCCGACCTGCAGCAGCAGGACCACCGCAGCGTCAACAGCTGGCGGCTGACGCTCTCCGAAGTGCCGACCGTCGAGCTCCTCGAGGTGCAGCTGGTCAACGCCATCGCGCCCTTCGTGATGAACGCACGGCTGAAGAGCCTGATGACGAAGACCCCCGAGCGCGACAAGCACATCGTCAACGTCTCGGCGATGGAGGGCCAGTTCTACCGGACGTTCAAGACCGACAAGCATCCGCACACCAACATGGCCAAGGCGGCGCTCAACATGATGACCCGCACCTCGGCGCCCGACTACGTGAAGGCCGGCATTCACATGAACAGCGTGGACACCGGCTGGGTGACGGACGAGGACCCGGTGCAGCACGCCGAGAAGAAGGCCTCCGAGGGCTTCCGCCCGCCGCTCGACGTGGTGGACGGCGCGGCGCGCATCGTCGACCCCATCCTCCACGGCGCGAACACCGGCGAGCACCTCTTCGGGCTCTTCCTCAAGGACTACAAGCCCGTCGCCTGGTAGCGGCGCCCGCGCTCGACGCACGGCTTGCGCGACCGGCCTTTCGCCTCGGAGAAGCGCGGCCGTTGCGATCGATCAACCATGAAGATTCTCTCATGATTCGTCGTCTTCGAAGAAGCACAACGACTGAGCGTCATCCGACGCCGCCAGTCACCTTCGAGAGGACCACCATGAAGAAGACCCTGATGATCGCCGCCCTCGCCAGCTTCGCCTTCGCTGGGACCGCGTCGGCCGCCGAGAAGAAGATCGAGCGCCTGTGGAAGTCGAAGTGCAGCTCGTGCCACGGCATGGACGGCAAGGGGCAGACCGAGAAGGGCAAGAAGCTGAAGCTCCAGGACCTGAGCTCCCCCGACTACAAGGGCAAGGAGGCCGACGTCCGCAAGGCCATCGAGGAGGGCGTGAAGAAGGAGTCGGGCGGGGTGAAGCAGGAGATGGACGGCTACAAGGCCGAGCTGAAGCCCGAGGACATCGACGGCCTGGTGAAGATGTCGCTGGAGCTCAAGAAGTAGCCGGCGGGCGAACGCTGGCCGGCTTGGTCTTCGCGAGGCGGCCGCGCGTGGCTACATCGACAACGTGGCGCCCGAGGCCGCCACTCGGGTAAAGCCCGCGCCCCATGCGCCTCTTCGCCATCGGCGACACGCACCTCCCGTCGACGCGGAAGAAGGACATGGACCGCTTCGGCTGGAACGAGCACCCCCTGCCCCTGCAGCGCGCCTGGGACGCGACGGTGAAGCCCGAGGACGCGGTCATCGTGGCCGGCGACGTCTCCTGGGCCACCCGGCCCAACGAGGTGCTGGAGGACCTCGCCTGGCTCGACGCCCGGCCGGGGAAGAAGGTGCTGTTGCGCGGCAACCACGACTACTGGTGGGGCGACTCGACCAGCAAGCTCAAGAAGCTCTTCGAGCCCTTCAAGAGCTTCCACGGCTTCATCCAGAACTCGGCGGTGGAGCTCGGCCCCTACCTCATCGCCGGCTCGCGCCTGTGGACCGCGCCCGAGGCCCCGCCCCTGCCCGGCGGAGAGATGGGCGACGTGGAGCAGAAGCCCGACTACATCGAGCGCGAGACGCGGCGCCTCACGCTCTCCATCGACGACGCCAAGGCGCGCGAGGCCAAGGCCGACGGTCCGCGCATCCGCATCGGCGCGGTGCACTTCCCGCCGCTCTACGCCAACGCGCTGGAGACGGCCTTCTCCAAGACGCTCGAGGCCTGGGCGCCGGTGGTGTGCGTGTACGGCCACCTGCACGGCCCCGGCATCGCGGCGGGTTTCACCGGCCTGCACGGGGGCGTGAAGTACGTCATCGCCTCCTGCGACGCGGCGGGCTTCGCGCCGGTGCTCCTGCACGAATGAGGTGGGCCGCTGCGGAGGAATAGGGCCGGCGAACGCGACCGGGCTCACTCACTCGGTCGGCAACAGAGCGTCCACCACCGGCAGCATGAGGCTTTCGGGGAATCGGCTGCGGAAAGCCGTCTGACGTTGCTTCGCTTCCCCCAGACGACCGGCCTGGACCAGCGCCTGCACCGCGAGCACCTCGCGCTCCTCTTCCAGGCGGCCGTGCGCATAGTCCCGCTCGTGTTGCTCGATGGTGGAGAGCGCCCCCGCGACATCGCCGCGCCCCAGTGCCGCGCGAGCCAATTCGAGAAGCGCGCGCTCCGCCGCCAGATCCGTGTCTCGCCGTGGCGCTTGGGCCTCAGACCCGGAGGCGGCCGGCGCTGGCAGGGGCACGCGCGTGGGCGCCGGAGCTGGCTTCGACGCGGGGCGCGGCGGCCTGACGGCGTTCGTGTCCTCCGCCGGAGGGCGCGGAGGCTCGCCAGTGGGGAGCGAAGCGGGCGGCGCGACGATGGGCGGCGGCGGAGCCGCGACGACGGGCGGTGGCTCCGGGGGCCACCCGAACCGGCCCCACGCCACGCCGAGCGCGAGCCCCGTGCCGAGGGCCACGCAGGCGCCCGCGACCAGGGTGTGCACCGGCAGCGTGACACCTCGGGCCCAGGGCGCGCGCGAGGGCCCGGCGTGGCCCTGGGGTGACGTCGCCAAGGACGCCCCGACCCGCGCCCGCAGACGTTCCTCGAAGCCTCGGGGCAGCTCCGGCAGCGCCGCCCGATCGAGCAACGCTCGCACCTCGTCCGGCAGCGGCGGCAGGTCGGGCTTCATCGCGCTCCCCCCCGGCGTTCCTCGGCCACCGCGAAGCGCCGCACCGCCTGGCTCACCTCGTCGCGCGCCTTCGCCAGCCGCGTGTACGTCGTCGGCAGCGGCGCCTCCATGACCTCCGCGACCTCGCTCACCGTGAGGCCCTCGAGCTCATTCAACACGAAGGCCGTGCGCCGCTCCATCGGCAGCGTCGCGAGGGCTTGCAGCAGAATGCGCTGGGCCTGCCGGAGCTCCACGGTCCGCTCGGGGCTCGCGGCTTCCAGGTCGGGCACCTCGCGCTCGTGCTCCTTTGGCCGTGCGCGACGGCGGTGTTCGGAGAAGGTGCGGAAGGTGATGCCCAACAACCACGGTCGCACCGGGCGCTCGCGGTCGAAGGTGGGCAGGCGCCGAGCAGCGGTGAGGAAGACATCATGGGCGAGGTCCTCCATTTCGCTCTCCCTCGCCCCCAGCCGCCAGAGGAAGCCGTGCACGGCCTTCAGCTCTCCGCGGTACAGGCTGTCCAGGTCAGGGCCGCTCACCGTTTCACCCCGTCTTGGCGGCTCATGGCGATTCCCATGAAGAAAAGCGCAGCTCGAACGTCGCGCCGGCGGACAGCGAGGCGGGCCAGCTCTCCCAAAGCCGTGTCGTTCCGGAGGTGACGGTGGTGGGTGTCAGCACCACGGCTCCCTCGAACCAGGGGCTCACCGCGAGGTGCTCCCCCAGCGCGAAGCGAATGGCCGCGCGGGCGCCGCCCTGGGCCATGACGGTGAGGGAAGGAGGCACCCCCGCCAGCGAGCTGCGCGTGCGCAGCAGGCCCACGCTCGCCAGACCGCACCCGGTGAATCGCCCCAGGTGCAGGCACGGCAACAGGCTGGCCGCGCTCGAGAAGGTGTCGGCCCGCTCCTGGCCAAAGAGGATGCTGGTCGGCCACAGCGCGCGACCCTCCAGCGCCAGCCCGAACGCGTCGCCATCGACGGAGGCCCCGATGGCCAGTCCCCCGGTGAAGCCCGGCGCGGCGCCCGCGGTGACCAACGGCGTGGCCCGGCCGCTGAGGTGCCACGACCGGGTGGGAGGCGGCGGTGCCGGGGCCACCGCCGTCGCCGGCGCGGGCGCTGGAGAGGGAGCCTCGGCCGGCGCTCGCGGGCGGACGAGCCAGGCCGGTTCGATGGCCAGCGTGATGGCCAGCTCGGCGCTCGAGGCCAGCTCCAGACAGTCTCCAGTGGGCGAGCGGAGGGAGCGCCGCGCCGTGGTGCCGTCGTCGCGCGTCGTCTCGACGAGCGCTTCGAGCTCCTGGCCCTGGGCGCGCTTGATGGCGGCGCGCACCAGGCGAGGGGCCTGGGAATTGAAGGGGTCGCGTCCCAGGCGGGCGGCGACGGCCGTGCGCACCCAGCGCTCGTCCGGGCACGCCTCGAGCCCCGGCTCCAGTTCCCACGACAGGCGCACGGTCGGGCTGGCCGCCGCCGACGCCATCGCCAGGGTGGCTGAGAGCGCGATCAGCATGGCGTCGCAGAGGAGGAAGTCGAAATGTCCATAAATCAGGTGAGCGCAGACCAAGACGTACCAGAGCTGCACAAACTCAACGCACCCGAATCAATGCGCTGCCGGGAAAAGGGGACTGGACGATGAAGAGGCGAAGCACGCTGTCGTTGGCGTTGGGGCTCGTGGCCTGCTTGGGCTGCAACATCACCGTCGACGTCGGAGATGGGGGAGCGGGTGGGTCGGCTGGCTCCGGCGGTGGAGCGGGCGGCGGCGCTGGCGGATCGAGCTCGGGCGCGGACTTCGGCGCGTACTTCACCTGCTCGGCATCGAAGGCGTGCCCCTCGGGACAGTTCTGTTTCAACGGCCTGTGCGCCCTGGGCTGTCAGAACAACGGCCAGTGTGCCGCCGATCAGTACTGCGACACCGAGTGGGATCGCCTCTGCCACAACCGGGTGGTACCGACCTGCGCCGACGCCTCGGCCTGCGCGTCGACCCAGCTGTGCGTCAGCGGGTTCTGCAGCACGCCGCCGCCGGCGACGCAGTGCAACCCCGACGGGGCCTACCAGGGGCAAGACGGCTGCGCGTCGAATGCGCTCTGCGTCGATCCCACCAGCACCCCCGCGAAGGACCCTCAGTGCTACACGCAGCCGGCCTGCGCGCCCGACAAGACCTGCCCTGTCGGTTTGGCGGGGGCCGTGTGTAACGACGGCTACGTGCCCAACAAGGGCAAGATCTGTCTGACCAACATCTGCCGCGTGGACGCCCATTGCCCCGCGAACTGGTCGTGCTTCCGCTTCGCGAACAACGACGTCCTCGGCGTCTGCTCGAACCACGGCTTCGGTGCGCCGTGCAAAGTCCCCGCGGACTGCACCAGCGGCAGCTGCACCGTTCTGGGGTTCGGGTTCGGCATGTGCAACTGAACCGCGTCCCCCTTCTTCTCGACTCAGGAGACACCCGATGCGTCCCTTCTTCTCGATGGTCGTGGTGCTGACGGTCGCGTCGGCGCATGCGCAGGACCTCAATCTCGGCATGGGAGGCGCTGGGCTTCCCAGTCTGAACGTGCACGTCGACACCGGGCCGCGACCAGCCGCGCCGCCTCCGGCCCCGGCACCGCCACGGCCTCCTCCGGTGCGGGTGGTGGGCGCCGACCAATTCACAGTCGACTACGATTCACAGCGCAGCGGCGCTCAGCAGATTCGGGTCGTCAGCCCCGAGGGTGCGCAGGTTCAGGTGTGGAACGAGGAGCAGGAACTCGAAGGCACCTGGGCCGTACCCTTCATCTTCAAGGGCACCGGTGGTCGCTACTACCGGTTCATCATCTTCTGGGCCGATGGACAGGTGCTCTTCGATCGGAAGGTCGAGGTGCGCACGTGGGAACCTGGCGAGTTGCGGCAGCTGCGCGCTCCTGCTCCGGCTCCCGCTCCGCCGCTGCCGGCTCCGCCTCAGGCGAACGTCGTGGTCGTCGCCAATCAGCCTCCGCCTCCGCCTCCGCCAACAGCTCCAGCTCCCGCGGGAATGGATGGGGCTTCGTTCGCGGCGCTGCTTCAGGCCGTCAAGAGCGAGGCCTTCAGCCAGAACAAGCTCGGTGCCATCGAGTCGGCGGCCAGCAGCGCGTTCTTCACCGTCGATCAGGTGGGGCAGCTCGTCGACGTGCTCTCCTTCTCAGCCGACAAGGTGCAGGCCGTGACGCTGACGCGCGCCCGCCTCGTCGACCCGGGCAATGGCTTCAAGCTGCTCAACCACTTCCCCTTCTCCGGAGACAAGGAGAAGGTGCGCGGGATTCTGCGCTGACGGAGACGGGGCGCCGCGCCGGTGCTCCTGCACGAATGAGGAGGGCCGCGGGCGCCGCAATAAGCCCGGCGAATGCGCTCCGTCATCGCGCAGGAGCCGCCCTCGCTCGCGGCGCTTGAATTCGAGCACCGCCGCTGCCGAACCTCTCCCTTCCCGGGAACGGAATGCGGCAACGGCTCAGGCTCACAATCGGTGGAGGGCTCCTCGTCGCGGCGCTGCTGGCCAGCGCGGGCCTGTGGCTGCGACGCCACGCCCCGCTCTCGCCCGCGGCGCGCGGCGAGGCGCTGGCGAGAGAGGCCGGCTGCACGGCGTGCCACACCCTCGGCCTCGCCCCGCGCGGCCCGCAGCCTCCGCGTGCCGGCGCCCGGGTCCCCTCGTGGGACGGGCGAGAGCTCGCCTCGTTCGCGCGCGACCTCGGTGAGCTGCGGGAGTGGATCGCCGACGGCGTGCCAGCCCGCCTCCGCGACACGCGAGGACCGCCCGGGTCCGCGGCGGTGGCCATGCCGGCGTACCGGGACCGGCTCTCGGCGCGCGAGCTCGACGACCTGCTCGCCTACCTGGTCGCCGTCTCGGGCTTCGCGCCGGCCATGCCCGTCGCCGCCTACGAGGGCAGAGTGCTCGCCACCGAGCTGGGCTGCTTCGGGTGCCACGGCCCCTCGGGCGCCGGCGGCACTCCCAACGACGGCAGCCTGACCGGCACCATCCCCGCCTGGGACGGGTGGGACTACGCCGAGCTGGTGCAGAGCGACGCCGAGCTGCGCGAGTGGCTGCTCGACGGGCACCCCGCCCGCCTCTGGGACAACCCCCTCGCCCGAGGCTTCCTCGAGCGCCAGGTGCTGAAGATGCCGGCCTACCGCGCGCGGCTCTCCGAAGACGAGCTGGGCAAGCTGGTGGCCTACCTCACGTGGCTCCGCCGCGACTTCGCCCCTCCCGCGCCCGACGCCGGTGCGCCGGTCGCCAAGGCGAGCCCCGCCGCCGTCCCCGCGGCGCCGACGCCGCTCGAGGCCGAGCCCTCCTACCGCTCGCCCCAGGCCGTGGTCCTCTCTTCGGACGGCGCCTGGGCCTTCGTCGCGAACCAGGGCGCGGGCACGGTGTCCTTCGTCGACACCGCCGCCGGGCGCCCGAGCGCGGAGGTCGCCGTGGGCGCGTTCCCCTCCGGCCTGGCCCTCTCGCCCGACGCGCGCACGCTGTACGTCTCGTGCCAGTACGAGCACCGCGTGGCCGTCGTCGACGTGCCGGCGCGGGCCGTGGCGCGCTCCTTCGAGGTGGGTGACGAGCCGCAGGGGCTCGCCCTCTCCCGCGATGGCGCGTGGCTGTACGTCGCCAACTACCTCTCCGACAGCGTCTCGGTGCTCGACACGGCGAGCGGACGCGCCCTCGCCACCGTCGCCGTCGGCCGCGGCCCCCGCTTCCTCGCCCTCACGCCCGATGGAGCCCGGCTGGTGGTCTCCAACGGGCTCAGCCGCAACGTCTCCATCGTCGACACCGCCCGCGCCGAGGTGGTGGAGACCCGCGGGCTGGGCCGGGCCTCCATCCTGCGCGACGTCGCGGTGACGCCTGACGGGCGCTGGGCCGTGGTGGCGCACGTCTTGAGCCGCGACCTCCAAATCCCCGTGCAGCTCGAGCGCGGGTGGATTCACTCCAACGGCGTCTCGCTGCTCGACCTCCGGCGCCCCGGTCACTTCGTCACCCTCCTGCTCGACGGGCTCGTCTCCGGCGCGGCCAACCCCTACGGCGTCACGGTGAGCCCCGACGGGAAGCGGGCGTGGGTAACCCTGGCCGGCACGCAGGAGGTGGCGCTCGTCGACCTCGCGGCGGCGGTGAAGCTGGCCGAGGCCACGCCTCCCGACGCCGTGGAGCGCCTCGCCCAGGACGTCGAGCTCGCCGAGCGAACGGGGCTCGCCCGTCGCGTCCCCGCCGGCGGCCTCGGCCCCCGCGCGCTGGCCCTCTCTCCGCGCACCGGCGCGCTCTTCGTGGCGGGACACTTCAGCGAAGACCTCGCGGTGCTCGACGCCGCGACCGGCGCGCCCCGAAGCACCATCGCGCTGGGGCCGAAGGCGCCGATGTCGCTGCGCCGCCGGGGCGAGCTGCTCTTCAACGACGCCCGCATCACCTACCAGACGTGGTTCTCCTGCGTGTCGTGCCACGAGGAGGACGCCGGCGTCGACGCGCTCAACTGGGACCTGCCCAACGACGGCACGGGGAACTCGAAGAACGTGAAGTCGCTCCACGACGCCCACGACACGCCGCCCGCGATGTGGACGGGCGTGCGCGCCGACATGAACGCGGCCGTTCAGGCGGGGCAGCGCTTCCAGGGCTTCCTGCCGAAGGGTGAGCAGCAGAGAGCGCTCGAGGCCTACCTCGCCCACCTGGAGAAGGCGCCCAACCCGCACCGTAGCCGCCGCCCCGACGCCGTGGCCCGCGGGGCGCGGCTCTTCGAGAGAGCCCTCTGCTCCACCTGCCACCCTGGGCCCCGCTTCACCGACCTCGTGAAGCACGATCTCGGGCTCGGCACCCAGACGGACCTCGTCTCGCGGTTCGACACGCCCTCGCTGCGCGAGTGCTACCGCAGCGCGCCCTACCTCCACGACGGCCGGGCCGAGACGCTGGAGTCCATCTTCGCCGAGCACGATCCGCTCGGGCTCCACGGGCGGGCCCAGGAGCTCACCCCGGCCGAGCTCGCCGACCTGCTCGAGTACGTGAGGAGCCTGTGACGCCGCGCGCGCGAACGCTCTTCGGCGTGGTGGTGCTGGCCGTGGCCGGCGGGCTCGCCCTCGCCGCGCCGCCGCCCCTGGCTCCGGCCGCCACCCCGTCGCTCCCAGAGGCCGACGTCCCCGAGGGCTCCTCGCCGCCGTCGGTGTTCGCCCGGCTGACCAGCCGGCGCTGGGCGTACGGCGCGGGCTACCAGCGCGAGAGCCTGCCCCCGGTGCCCAACCCCCACCCGGCGCCCGATCCCCAGCCGATCCGCGACCACCCCTACGACGTGGCCCTCCTGCCCGACGGCAGCAAGGCCTACGTCACCCTGCTCGGCTCGGAGCTGCACCCGGGGAGCGAGGTGGCGGTCTACGACGTGGCGAAGGGCGCGGTGGTGAAGCGCATCTCGCTCGTGCCCCAGGGCATCGCCGGCGCGCCGTCCTCGGGCCCGTTCCGCGTCGCCGTGCACCCCCAGGGTCGCTTCGTCGTGGTGACCAACCGGCTGTCGAACCACGCCAGCGTCATCGACAGCCGCACCGACCGCGTGGTGGAGGAGATCCCGCTCGACTTCTACAGCCAGGGGCTCGCCTTCTCCAAAGACGGCAAGACGGCGTGGGTGGCGAACCGGGCGCTCGATCAGCTCTTCACCGTGGACCTGAAGCCCGGCGCCGAGCGGCTCGAGGCCACCCTGCGCGTGCGAAAGGGCCTGGACGAGCGCGCCTTCACCCAAGGCACGCCGTCCGTCCACGCGCGGCTGGTGGCGCGCTGCGGGAACGCCGGGTGCCACGACCGGGCCCGCGGGAGCTTCGTGGCCGGCGCCGACGCGACGGAGAGCTTCCTCTCCACGCTCAGGCACCTGCGCCCCGGCCGCTCGGGCGAGAGCCGGCTCTTGCGCGCGGTGACCCGCACCCGCGAGGGCGGCACCGCCGACCGGGTGCCGCTCTACCAGGGCCACGCCATGGGCACGGTGGTGTTCTCCGAGCCGGCCGCCGACGCGGACTATCGCGCCATCGCCGCGTGGATCGACTCGGCCCAGGAAGGCCCCGGCATTCCGGTGGGCAACCCCCGCTCGAAGCCGAAGATCGTCGCGCTCTCCCCCGACGAGCGCTTCGCCTTCGTCGGCAACACCGGCACCCAGGACATCTCGGTGGTGAGCACCGAGCAAGGCGAGGAGGTGGGGTCCATCTTCCTGCAGAACGTGGTCAACGACCTCGCCGTCCACGTCGACCCGGCGAGCCACAAGGCCTTCCTCTTCGTCACCACGCTCGGCGTCGGCTTCGGCGTGGCCAAGGAGCGCGACCCGTTCGGCGCCGAGTCGTGGGACACGGGCAACCCCGCCGCGCACTTCTCGGTACACCGCGAGCTCGACACCGGCCGCGTCCTCCCCAAGGCCGAGCAGGACGTGCTGGGCCCGATGGACGCGGTCGACGGCACGGCGGCCATCAAGTTCCGCGACATCCAGAACGACGTGGTGGTCATCGACCTCTCGACGCTGAAGATTCCGGAGCGGCGGCCGGCGGTGCTGACACGGCTCGCGAGCCCCAACCGCTACGAGGCCCACCGCGGCTGGGTGCGCTACACCTCGGACACGGCGGAGTCGACCTTCGGCGACGTGAAGGGCGACATTCCTCCGGAGCTGATGCGGGTGGTGGGCGCCTTCCCCGAGAAGATGGCCCTGGCCGGCGATCGGCTGTTCGTCTCCATGCAGGCGAGCGCGAGCGTTCAGGAGTGGCGCATCGACGCCGAGGCGAAGGACCCGAGCGACCGCCTGGTGCCCGTCGCCAGCTGGCCCACCGGGCTCCAGCCCATCGGCCTCGCGGCCGGCGCCGGCGGCACGGTGGCGGAGGGCAAGCTCTTCGTCGCCAACTTCCTCTCCGGCACGCTGAGCGTCGTCGATCGCAAGGCGAAGACGAGCGTCGAGGTGCCCATCGACCGCTCGATGGCTCGCCTGCCCTTCCCCGCCACCAACGCCGAGCGCGGCGAGCTGCTCGTCCACACCGCGGCCTTCTCGTCGGACGGCGACACCTCGTGCTTCCACTGCCACTACTTCGACATGGGCGACGGGCGGCCGTGGGGCGTCTCGCAGGTGGTGGGCCAGGAGTACACGTCGGCCGATGCGGGCGCGGGCGAGCTGATCATCGGCGGAGCGATGGGCGTTCCCCAGATGAGGAACCTGTTCCGCACCCAGCCCTTCTTCCTCGAGGGGACGCTCTCGGCCTTCGAGCCGCGCTCGATGTTGATGGAGCACGCGCCGGCCGAGGACTTCGCCGGCCCCACGCCGCAGGGCGACTTCACCTTCCTGGTCGCGCACCACGCGCTCGAGGGCGCGGCCGACGTGCAGTCGAGCATGGACGCGCGCGCCACCGTCGAGGCGAGCCTCGAGGAGCGGAGGGACGAGCTCTTCCGCCAGGTCTCGCTGCGCCACTTCGGCAAGGCCTTCACCTTGCGCGACTTCCAGCGCTTCGTGGGCGAGTGGCAGATTCACGAGCCGCGCCTGTTGCCCAACCCCTTCGACGAGAAGAGTCGCTCGGTGCTGCGAGGCCAGCGCCTCTTCGAGGATCCGCAGGTGGGCTGCGTGTCCTGCCACCCGGCGCCCGACTTCACCCGCAAGCAGTTCCCCGGCCTCGGCGAGCAGCCGCTCCCGCCGCTGGTGACGCTCACTCCGCGCGACGCCGCCTTCACCCTCATCGGCATGAACCGGCTCGACGCCATCAACGGCATCAAGCGAGACCTCGAGCCGTGGGACCGCGGGCGGGTCGAGGCGGTGCAGGGCCGGTTCACCACCCTGCAGCTGCGCGGCCTGTGGGACCGGCCGCCAGTCTTCCTCCACGGCGGCGTGGCGAGGAGCGTGCGGGAGGTGCTCGCGCCGCCCGGCCACGTCGGGCTCGAGCGCTTCCCCTACGAGCCGTTGCTCGGCGGAGAGCCGGAGCGGCCGGGCCGCAAGGAGATCGGCTTCAACGAGACGCTCTTCACCACCGAGCTGACGCCCCACAACCGGCCGTTCTTCACCGCCGGCGGTCGCATCGGCCAGGACACCCACGGCGGCACGTCGCAGCTTCGGACCCACGAGCTCGACGACCTCGTCGACTACCTGGAGTCGCTGCCATGACGGCCCGTGTGGATCGCTCCGAGTCGCCCCCGTTCAGGCTGAGCCCGTCGAAGCCTGCCGACTTCGCCGCTTCTCGATCTTCGGATCGATCCGAGTCACCACCGTTCAGGCTGAGAGGCCGTCAGATTTTGGGGCTGAGCCGGGCACCGCTCCTCTGCGCGGGGGGCGCGACCTCTGCTGCGCGCTTCGTTCAGCGCCTCCGGACG
>JBBIOE010000210.1:0-14117 GCA_037443525.1 Archangiaceae bacterium
CGTCGCGCCGCCCGTCGCGCCGCCCGTCGCGCCGCCGCCAGTGCCACCGTCGCCGGCGCTGGGCTTGCCGCCACACGCCGGGGCCAGAGCCAAGAGAAGACCGACCGCCGAGGAAACGAGGACTGCTCGGACCGCGCTCGTCATGTCTGCTGCTCCTCCCAGCCTTCGCCGGGCTTCATGGGGCGTGGCGCCCCGGTGCACGTGGTCGCCGCTCTACCGCACTTCAGGCACGGGTGCGCCACACCGGCGTCAATCGCGCGCGGCGGTCAGCGGCCGTCGTCTCGCGGCACCTTCATGCGCTTGAGCACGGTGTCGAAGGACTCGTCGTCGAGCAACAGCACCAGCCACCCCGAGAACGCGCTGCCCTCGGTGGAGACGAAGGAGGCCGCGATGACAGTGCGCTCCACGTCATCCGGCGGGCCGACCAGCGCCGAGATGGTGGTGTCGAGCATGTTGGGCGTCGACGGCAGCACCGAGAGCTTCACGAAGCCGCCGATGGCATCGAGGGCCGCCGAGGCCACGATGTTGGCCGCCTCCGCCAAGGCCGCCGCCACGTTCGCCGAGAGCGGACCGGAGAGGCCCGGGCGCTTGAGCAGCCGCCGCCCCAGCCGCTGGGCGTCCTCCTGCTTGAGCACCCACCACAGCTGGCCGTTGAGCTCGCCCTCCACCCCGAAGGTGGCCGCCACCACGTGCACGTCCCGCCCGCCGAGCAGCCAGGCGAGCTGCCAGGTGTTGGCCCGAAGGACGATGGGCACGTCCACCAGGACGCCCACGTCGCCCACCAGGCGCGCCAGCATCGACGCGCCCTGGGCGCTCCCCAGGTGCGCCAGCTCGCGCAGCGCGTCCTCCTGGCGGGCGGTGGGCAGGGTCGTCATGCCGTTACGAGCCGTGCGACGTCGAGAATGAAGACCGGTCGACCATTACCGAGAATCGTGACCCCCGCCAGTCCTGGCACCAGGTCGAGCGGGCGCGCCAGCCCTTTGAGCACCACCTCCTGCTGCCCGTGCAGGCGATCCACCGACAGCGCCACCTTGCCCTGGTCGGCCTCGGCCACCACCAGCGGGATGAGGCGATCCTTGTCCTTGGGCAGCCCCGGCACCTGGAGCAGCTCGCTGAGCTCGTGCACCGGAATCACCGCCGCGCCGTAGCCGAGCACCGGCTCCTTCTCGCTGTGGGGGAGGCTGCTCCGGCTCGTCTCCACCACCCCGACCACCTTGGCGATGGGCAGCCCGTAGACGTCGTCGCCCACGCCGACCAACAAGAGGTTCACCATCGCCACGGTGAGCGGCAGGGAGAGCCGGAAGCGCGTGCCCCGGCCGAGGCGGGACTCGACGTCCAGGCTCCCGCCCACCGCCTCCACCGCCCGCTTCACCGCGTCCATGCCCACGCCGCGGCCGGAGATGTCGGTGACGTCGCTCGCGGTGGACAGGCCCGGCAGCGCGCACAGCAAGAGCGCGTCGCGCTCGGACATCGCCTTGGCGTCTTCCTCGGTGACGAGGCCCCGCTCCACCGCCAGCGCCTTGAGCTTCTCGCCGTCGATGCCCTTGCCGTCGTCCTCCACCTCCAGCACCACGCGGTCGTGGGCCCGGCGCACCGTCACGCCCACCCGGCCCTTCTCCGGCTTGCCCTTCTGCACCCGCTCCTGGGGCGTCTCGATGCCGTGGTCGATGGCGTTGCGGAGCAGGTGCAGCACCGGGTCGGCGAGCTCGTCGACGATGGCGCGGTCGAGCTCGATGTCGGCGCCGGTGATGGTGAGCTCCACCTCGCGCCCCCGGCGGCGGGCGATGTCGCGGGCCGCGCGGGGCAAGCGGTCGGTGACGACGCCGATGGGCGTCATCCGCGCCTCCATCACCTTGTCGTGGAGGCCGCGCACCAGCGCGTGCAGCCGGTCGACCTCGTCCTCCAGCGGCGGGCGGAAGAGCTCGGGCAAGACCTTCCCCACCTCGCGGACCCGGGCGGTGGCGAGGAGCAGCTCGCCCGCCGCGTCGAGCAGGGTGTCGAGCAGCTCGGTCTTCACCCGCACGGTGCGCGCCGGCTCCTGGCCCAGAGGCCGCGCGCCCTCGGGCTCGGCCGGCTTGGGCGCCACCTTGGCCTGCCCGATGACCACCGCGCCGAGGCTCAGAAGCTCCACCTCGGCGATGGCGGCGAGCGTCTTGGCGATGTTGGCCTCGCTCTGCTCCGTCTCCAGCTCGAGGGTGACGAGCCCCTCCGGGAGCTTCCCCGCCTTCACCTCTTCGATGGGCGGCTTCAGGTTGAAGACGTTGCCCAGGGTGGAGAGGCGCTTGTAGGCGAGGAAGCCGCGCACCCCGGGCTGGGCCGAGGCGGGCGAGACGCGGAGCTTGAGCGCGTAGCGCGGCGGCAGGGAGAGGTCGGGCGGCGCGGCGGCGGCGGTGGGCGCGGGGGCCGGAGGCGCTGGAGCGACCGGCGGCGGCGGGGCCAGCGAGGGCTTGGGCGGAGGCGGCGCGGAGGGCGCGGGCGAGCCGCCGCCCTTGAGGCGCGAGAGCGCGTCGGAGAGCTTGCCCACCAGCTCGCCCACCTCGGTCACGCCACCGCCGGTGCCGAGCGACTTCACGTGCGCGAGGAGGACGTCGCTGGTCTGCAGCACCAGGTCGCCGTGGCCGGCGTCGAACCGGGCCACGTCGGAGCGCACCGCGGCGAGGAAGTCCTCCAGGCGGTGGGCGAGCAGCGCGGTGGACTCGAAGGCCATCGCCGCCGCCATGCCCTTGACCGAGTGGGCGTGGCGGAACATGGAGTTCACCACCTCGGCGGAGCGCTGCTTCTCCAGCTCGACCAGATCGCGCCCCAGCGCCTCGAGGTGCTCGGTGGACTCGGCGACGAAGAGCGCGAGGTACTTGCTGGTGTTGCCGCCGGGAGCCACGGGGCCGCCGAGGTTAGCCCAGAGCCCTCCAGGGTACACTCACTCGGGTGCCGCGGATCAGACTTCGCCGAGGACCTTCTTCACCACCGCCAGGACGTCCTCCGCGCGGGGCGGCTTGCGGATGAAGTCGACGGCGCCGGCCTCGATGGCCTCCATCACCATCGTCTCCTGGCCGAGCGCGCTGCACATCACCACCAGCGCCTTGCCGTCCTGGCGCAAGATCTCCCGGGTCGCGTCGATGCCGTTCCGGTAGGGCATGACGAGGTCCATGGTGACGATGTCGGGCTTGAGCTCCTTGTACTTCTCGACGGCCTCGACACCGTTCCCCGCCTCGCCGACGACCTCGAAGCCGCCGGCGGCGAAGATGTCCTTGATGATGTCGCGCATGAAAACGCTGTCGTCGACGACCAGCACCCGCTTCATGGTCTGGGACCCTAGCGCGAGGTGAACGCCTGGGCCACCGCCGTGTCGAGTCCATCGGCATCGAGCACCGTGATGGCCAGGGCCCCCAGGCGCGCAAGGCCCTTGACCGAGATGCCGGAGCGGGTGGAGAGGCCGACCTTGTCGATGGTCTCGATGCCGTCGACGTCGGTGATGAGCAGGCCCAGCTCGCGGCGGCCGCGATCGAGCAGCACCACCTTGCTGGGCGTGGAGACGGGAATGCCCTCCAGCGCCAGGAGGGCGAAGAGGTCGACCACCGTCACCACCCGCCCGTGCAGGTTCATCACGCCCCGCACCGCGGCCGGCGCGCGGGGCACCCGGGTGAAGGCGCGCGGCGCCTCGACCACCTCGCGCACCGCCGCCAGGGGCAGCGCGTAGCGGTCCTTCTCCAGGCGGAAGACCACGTGGCGCATGAGCGCCCGACTCTAGACCAGCCCTTCGAAGGGTGCCGACTGTTCAGCCCCAGGGGCTCACTTCGTCTTCGGCGCGGCGGCCGGCTTCCCGGTTGGCTTGACCGCCTTCTTCTCCACCGCGCCGATGACCAGCTCGTCGTCGAGCAGCCGCGCCATCTGGTCGGCGGCCTCGCGGTAGCGCGGGTACTCGGCGGCCGACAGTCGCTCGCACCGCACCGCGAAGCGCTGGCTCGACCTCACCACCCGGCCCTCGGCGCTGACGGTGCGCTCGAAGGACAGGCAGGGCAGCTCCACCTTCCCCGCCTGCGGCAGCCGCCTGGCCTCCAGTCCCTCGGGCAGGGTCAGCGCGATGGCCGCGTCGCTCTGGGTGGGGGTGCCGAGGACCAGCGGGTGCTTGCGCTTCTGCAGCGCGAAGTAGCGACGGGGGTTGGCGTCGAAGGGCAGCTTCACCCGCAAGGCGTCGCCCTCGGGGCGCGCGAAGCTGGTGGCGCTCACCTCCAGCTCGATGGCGGCCGGGTGCCGCAGGTCGACCTGGGCCGCCGTCACGTTGGAGACCACCGCGCCCGGCACCACCAGGCCGATGGTGCGCTGGAAGACCTGGGTGAGGGTCTCGCTGTTCCGCGCCAGCTGGCGATAGGAGGAGCCGGTGCGCCCCCGGCCCTCGGCGCGCAGGGTGCCCTTGGCCGCGCCGCTCGGCTCGAGGGTGAGCGCGAGCGTGTTGGTCTCGCCGTTGGTGGCGAGGGGCTGGAAGGCGATCTCCCGCCAGGTGTGCTGGCCGGTCTTGGGGTCGAAGACCAGGCTCTGGGTGCCCACGTCGTCGCTCCGCACCGCGTCGAGATCCAACAGGTCGGCGGTGGGGTCGAAGAAGCGGGCCGTCTCCACGCCCGGCTGCTCCGGCACCCAGACGATGGCGTGGTTGAACTGCTGCGAGGGCACGTCGACGTTCACCGGCCCCACGTCGCGCGTGCGCACCAGCGCGAACTGCGCCTCCAGCCCGAGCTTCTTCGCCAGGGTGATGAAGAGCACCGCCTTGTCCTTGCAGTCGCCGTAGCGCCGCTCGAGCACCACCGGCGCGGCGTGCGGCTTCACCCCGGCGATGAAGGTCTCGTAGTCCTGCTGGTAGCGGATCTCCTCCATCACGAACTGGTGCACCCGCAGGAGCTTCTCGGCTGGCGTCTCGGCGCCCTCGGCGAGCCGCTTCGCCACCAGGTCGACCTCCGGGCTGTCGCGGAAGACGCCGTCGAGCAGGGCCTGCTCCCACGACAGCCACGTCTTCCAGTCGGGCACCGAGGACAGGCTCACGTTGGCGGCCACCTCGCGCAGGGTGGGCATCATCGGCTCGGCGAGCACCGGGGCCACCGCCTTCTTGCTCCAGGAGAAGCGGAGCTGCTCGCCGCGCTTCTCCTCCACCCGCTCCATCTCGCCCACCCGCCGCTCGTGGAGCACCGTGCCCAGCGGGGCCCAGAGGACGTAGGTGCTCTCCACCCGCTGATCCGACGTACCCTGGAAGCTCCAGGACTCGGAGAAGTAGCGCGCCAGGAAGCCCTTGGGCGGCACGTCGAGGCGGAACTGGAGCACCAGGGTCGAGCCCGGCTGCATGGCGCGGAAGAAGATCTGCCGGTTCCGCTCGCTCGAGGCCTCGCTGCGCTGGCCCTTCTCGTCGATGGAGTAGGCGTGCAGGACGCGCAGGCGCCCCGAGGGAATCGACTGGCGGATGATGCGGTCGCGCCCCTGCGCGTTGAAGGCCTGCACCACCAGCGTCACCACGTTGCTCGTGCTGCCGTCGGAGTTGAGCAGCGTCACCTCGTGGTCCAGGAGCCAGGCCACGTCGGCGCCGGGCAGAGGCTTGAGGCCCTCGCGCGCCTTCACCGCCCGCTCGATGGCCAGGTCGTCGGGGAGATCCGCCATCCACGGGCCGCGCGCCTCCGGGGCCAAGAAGTCGATGCGGTTGGCGAGGCCGTCGTTCTCGGGGTTGAGGTCCAGCGCGCGCCGCCAGGCCACCAGCGCGCGCGCCGGGTCGCCGGCCGCGTAGTCCAGCTCGCCCCGCCGCGCGAAGGGCGTGGGCGCCTCGGGGGAGAGGGCGCTGGCCGCGTCGAGGGCCGCCCGCGCGCCGGCGTCGTCGCCCTTGCGCCGCTTCACCTCGGCGAGCTGCAGGTACGCCCCGAAGTCGGTGGGCCAGGCGGCCAGGCGGCGCTCGAAGAAGCGCTCGGCGGCGGAGAGGTTGCCGGCGTCGAGCTCCAGCTCCGCGAGGGGGCGCAGCGCGAGCCCCGAGGCGGGGAGCCGCGCGAGGATGCCTTCGTAGACCGCCATCGCCTGCCGGCGCTTGCCGTGGCGGAGCAGCGCCCGCGCCAGGTCCACGTCATCGTCTTCGTCGATGGGGCAGTGGACGCGGAGCGCGTGGTAGGCCTCGAGCTCGTCTTCCACCCACCCCTCGGCGCGGTGGAGCTCGGCGAGCTGGCTCCAGGCGTCCTTGAGCGAGGGGTCCTTCTTGGTGAGCTCGAGGAGCCTGGCGCGGGCCTTCGGCTTGAGGCCCTGCTGCTCCATGAAGCGCAGCTGCCGCAGCCGCACCAGCGCGAGCTCGTCGCCCACCGTGGCGTCGAGGGCCTGCAGCGCGTCGGCGGTGCGCCCGCGCTCCTGGTTGTACCAGAGGGCGTCGATGAGCGAGAGGCGCGCCAGCACGCTCTTCGGCTCCTGGTGCACCCAGCCGTCGGCGACGCGCACCGAGGCCGCGCCGCCAGCCACCAGGTGCGCCCACGCGGCGAGGTGCGAGCGGGCGCGGGAGGACTCCGCCGGAAGAGAGCGCACGTGCCAGCGGGCGATGTCTTCGACGCCCAATCGCCCACCGCTCGGCCCGAGCCCTTCGGCTCCGCTCAGGACAGGCTGCGTCGAGGGCCCGCCGCGCGCGGCCTCCAGCGCCGAGAGCCGCCCCGCGAGCCACCAGCCCCCCTCCTTGTGCGCGCTCTTCACCAGCACCTGGTGCGGACCCTGGGTGAGCCGCACCGGCACCACCAGCGCGTCCCAGGCGCCGCGCTCCACCTGCGTGGAGGCGAAGGTGAGCTGGCCGTCGACGAACACCTTGAGCGGGTCGGTGGTGAAGAGGCGAAGCGCGTAGTCGCCGTCGGCCGGCGCCACGACGCGCGCCTGCGCGTAGGCCACCGCCCACCGGGTCGGCACCATCAGCGCCGACAGGTCGAGCCGCCCGCGGGGATCTTCCGGCGGCGACGTTCTCCAGGTGAGCGGCCCGGCGCGGCCCTCGTACTTCTCTAGGAGCCCCGACCGGCGCTCGGGCTCGAGCTCGGAGTCGTAGCCCTTGCCCTGATCGTTGTCCCAGGTGCCCACCACCGCGAAGGAGAGCCGTGAGGGAATCGACGCCAGGGCCTCCTCGCGCGCCCCGAAGCGGCCCTCCTGGTTCAAGAGCGCGGCGAGGTGATGCGCCGCCAGCGCGCGCACGTCGACCGAGGGGTGGTTGGCGACGAGCGATTCCAGCAGCGCCTCCACCCGAGGCCGGTTCTCCCAGGAGAGCTCGAGGTTCATCAGCGTGTGCAGGTGCAGGAGCGCGGCGTCGTCGCCCAGGTCGGTGAGCGCGGCGACGAGGTGGCCGGACGCCTGGTCCTCGTGCCCTTCGAGCTGGGCGAGGCGCGCCGCCAGCTCGTGGAAGAGCGCCGACTCGGGGCCCGCGGCGCGCGCCGCCGCCACCGCGTCCGCGAGCTCCACGGCGCTGGTGGCGGAGTAGAAGCGCTCCGCCGCGGCCGCGAGCGCGGTGGAGTCAGCGGGGCGGGCTTCGAGGCGCGGCCTGGGGAACGAGGCGCACGCCGAGAGGAGGAGGAGGCCGAAAAGCGAGGCGCGCTTCATGGGGCGCGCACTCTCTCACTTCCCAAGGACCGTCGCGACGCTCGACGGTGGGGTCAGCGGCGCGGCCGGCGGACGGGGATGGGAATGGGCACCGGCTCCGGGCGCCTGACGGTGTTCGCCCAAACGGCGAGGCCCGCCACCACGAGGGCTCCGAGCAACGGTCCGATGAAGGGGGCGTAAGACGCCATCGCGCGCTCCTGTTTCTGCTTCAAAGCTAAGCACGAGCCCCAGGTGCTCGCGCAAGCGCTGCCTGCCTCCGCGGGGAGGCGCTTCGAACCCTTCGGCATTGCACGGGTGTGGAGGCGTCCGACACCGGCGCGCTACTCGTCGCGCGGAAACTCGAAGCCGCGGCTGACCAGCTGGCCGACCACGCGGCGCCACTCGCCCTCGCACCCCTCGGAGCCGTCCTCGGGCCCGCACACCGCGATCAGCCGCACCGTCCACGCCTTGGAACGCGCGTCCCACAGGTGCCAGCGCACGTGTTGCTCGGCGTCGTGGACCTTGAGCATCAGGTCGCCGCCGAAGCCCCTCTCGGTCAGCTCGCCCACCACCGGCGTGATGGTGGCGGGGCGCCGCGAGACCCCGAGCGCCAGCCCCGCCACGGCGCGCACCACCTCGGCGCGCGGGTGCACCGGCCGGCGGCGCTCGACGCGGATCGCCAAGGTAGGGTTGAGCCCCTTCTGCGGCGGCTTTTCGCGCTGGGCCACCACCTGCCGCCGGTCGACGGCGAGGTCGACGTGGCGCCAGTCGGGCGGCACCGACGCGTGGAAGTCCCCGAGGCTCACGTCGTTGGTGGCCGGGGTGAAGGTCCACTCCGGCGGGTTCCGCCACGCCTCCACCAGCTCGCGGGTCTTGGCCTCCAGGGCGTCCCAGCGCTCGAGCTCTCCACCTGGGCCCTCGAGCCGCCACGCCGCCCGCTCCGGGCCGGGCACCGCCGTCACCACCTGCGCGTCGCCCTGGGCGCTGACCGCGACGCTCCAGGTGCGGCCGTCCTGGGCGCGGGCGAGGAAGGTGCCGCGCTGCCGGTCGGAGTCCTCCACCGCGTACCCCAGCCGCTCCGCCGCCAGCCAGGAGGCGTCGTAGGCCTCGTCGAACTGGGTGAGGTAGCGCCGCTCCGAGAGGGCCAAGAGGCGCGAGGGCGAGATGGGCCGGGGCCCCTGCGCGCAGGCCGCGAGGAGGAGAACCGGCGACAGAAGGAGGAGCGCGGGCCGCACGGAGGACATCAGACCATCGCGTCGATGACGGCCTTGGTGAACTCGGCGGTGTTGGCGCTGCCGCCGAGGTCCTTGGTGCGCACCTTGCCCGCCGAGTACACCGCGAAGATGGCCTTCTCGATGCGCTGAGCCTCGGTGGGCAGGCCCATCCAGTTGAGCATCATCACCGACGACAGGACGAGCGCGGTGGGGTTGGCGAGGCCCTTGCCCTGAATGTCGGGCGCGGTGCCGTGCACGGCCTCGAAGACCGCGGCGGTCTTGCCGATGTTGGCGCCGGGCACGAGCCCCAGGCCGCCCACCAGGCCGGCGCAGAGGTCGGAGACGATGTCGCCGTAGAGGTTCTCCATCACCAGGACGTCGAAGCGGTTGGGGTTGCGCACCAGCTGCATGCAGAGGTTGTCGACGATGACGTCCTCGGCCTCGAGGTCGGGGAACTCGCGCGCCACCTTGCGGAAGCAGTCGAGGAAGAGCCCGTCGGACAGCTTCATGATGTTCGCCTTGTGCACCGCGCTGACCTTCTTCCGGCCGGCGGTCCGGGCGTGCTCGAAGGCGAAGCGGCAGATGCGGGTGGAGGCCGCCTCGGTGATGATCTTGAGCGACTCGACCACCCCGGGCACCACCACGTGCTCGATGCCGGCGTAGAGGTCCTCGGTGTTCTCGCGCACCACCACCAGGTCGACGTTCTCGTAGCGGGTCTTCACCCCCGGCACCGACTTCACCGGCCGCAGGGACGCGTAGAGGTCGAGCCGCTTGCGCAAGGCGACGTTGGCCGACTGGGCGCCCCCGCCGATGGTGGTGGCGGTGGGCCCCTTCAGCCCCACGCCCGTCTTCATCACCGCGTCCACCGTCGCATCGGGCAGGTTGGTGTCGTACTTGGCCACCGCCTCGGCGCCGGCCTGGGCGTACTCGAAGGAGAGCGGGGCCTTGGCCGCCTCCAGGATCTGCCGGGTGGCGTGCATGACCTCGGGGCCGATGCCGTCGCCGTTGATCAGCGTCACAGTGCGCGGTGAGCTCATGCCGCTTCCATAGCAGGCACCGAACGACCTAGCCCCAAGAGCGTTGGTCCATAACTGCGCTAGCATCCACGGGTCTTGGAGCTCGATCGGATTCAGCAGAAGGTGTGGAACGGAGAGAAGCTCTCCGACGACGAGTTCTCGGCGCTGGAGCGGGCCGCGCAGACCGAGGGCGGCCCGTCGCTGCGCACCGCGGTGGCCCAGGCGCTCATCAACGCCGACTCGCCGACGCAGGCCCTGCCCATCCTCGAGGCGGTGCACCGCGACTTCCCGCGCGACCTGCAGGCCCTCTTGGCGCTGGGGCGGGCCTTCGTCAGCCTGGAGAAGTGGCGCGAGGCCGAGAAGCCGCTCTTGGACGCGCTCCGGCTCTCGCCCGGCGACCCGGAGGCGCTGAAGGCCCTGGCGGTGGTGGACCTGCGGCGCGGCGAGCTGGCGCGGGCGCGGCGGCGCATCGAGGACGTGCTGGAGCAGGACCCCTTCGACGGCGAGGCACAGGCCCTGGCGGCGGAGCTGGAGGCGCTCTCCCCGGCCGAGGGCACGGCGGCCACGGTGACGCGGGAGGCGTTCGTGTCGGCGCTGCTGGCGACGCTGCGCCAGCGCTCGACGCCGCACCTGGCGCAGAAGGCGCACCTGTTGGTGCGGGTGGGCCGCGGAGTGTCGCGGCTCTCGCTCGACGGGCTGTACGAGGAGTTCCAGGCCTCCGGCCGGCCGCTCGCCGAGGCGGTGGAGGCGATGGCGGTGGAGCTGGCGGAGCGGGTGCTGGGGCTTCCCCCGGGGAAGCTGCCCCTGCTGGCGCGGGTGCTGCCGGTGGTGCGCGACTCGGCCTTCCTGGAGCGCGGCGTCGGCGCGGCGCGGCGCGAGGGGCCGGCGGGCTTGTGGATCTTCTACGCCATCGATGACCCGGAGCTCGTGCGCTACGTGCCGCAGGGCGTGCTCGACGCCTACCACCTGTCGGTGGACGCGCTGGACGAGGCGGCGTGGAAGAACCTGGAGGCGCGGCCGGCGGAGGTGCGTGCGCTCGACCTCGAGCAGGGCGCGCTGCGGCTCTCCAGCACTCCGACCGGCCTGTGGGCGCTGGCGCAGGGCGACGGCCACGACGCCGCGCGGCTGTTGACCCGGGCGCACCAGCTCGCGCTGGAGGAGAAGGTGGGGCCCGGCCCGTGGCGCGTGTACCTGGGCCTGAGGGAGCTGGTGTTGGTGTGCGCGGAGCTCGACCGGCCGACGCTCGCCAAGCTGGAGGGGCTGGAGGCCGCGCGGGACGGCATCACCGGCTCCTGGCGCATGGTGGACGGCCGCCTCGCCCAGCTCGACGACTGGTCGCGCGGCTAGAGTCGACCCCGTTGTGCCGGCGCGCGACGCGGTGCGAGAGTCGAGGCCATGGGCCGACTCGTGCTGGCGTTGATCTCCCTCGGGGTCATCTCGTGGATTGCGTACACGCAAGTGACCCACACCCGCGGCATCGACGGCACGAGCGGGACGCCGCAGCGGGCGCTGGAGAACGTGCGGGTCAAGGCGAAGACGATCGAAACCAACGATCAGCAGCATGTCGACGAGATGCTGCGGAAGGCGCAGGAGAGCGGGCAGCAGTAGCGGCCGCCGAAGGTGCCCGCCGAAGGTGCCAAACACCTTCTCAACAGCTCATGACGCACCCCACCTGCGTCAACGACCGAAACCAAGACGCAACCACCTGAACCCAGTCGCCTCTTCTTTGGGGCCACGCTCGCCGCCGTGACGCGCCGTCTCAGTGTCTCGGCGCGCGCCGCTGCGGCTTCACCACCGCGTACTGCTTCGGCCAAGAGATGCGGTCCACGCCCTCGTCCTGCGCGTGCCGATGCACGAGGTATGGGTCGGACAGGAACGGCCGGGCCATCGCGCACAGGTCCGCCCGGCCCGCCGCCAGCACCGTGTTGGCGTGGTCGGGCCCCTGCACCGCGCCCACCGCGATGACCGGCACCCCCGCCTCCAGCCGCACCGCCTCCGCGAAGGGCACCTGGTACATGCGCCCGTAGTCGGGCTTCGACTCCAAGACGTTGCCCGCGCTGGAGACGTCGAGCAGGTCGACCCCGCGCGCCTTGAGCGCCTTGGCGAAGGCCACCGTGTCCTCCACCGACTGGCCGTCGGGCAGCCAGTCCGTCGCCGACACCCGCACGCACAGCGCCTTGGGCCACGCCGCGCGCACCGCCTCGAAGACCTCGAGCGGGTAGCGCATGCGCTTCTCCAGGCTCCCGCCGTACTCATCGGTGCGCCGGTTGGAGAGCGGCGAGAGGAACGAGGACAACAAGTACCCGTGCGCCATGTGGAGCTCGATGAGGTCGAACCCTGCCTCCAGCGCCCGCTTCGCCGCGCCGACGAAGTCCGAGAGCACCCGCTCGAGATCCGCTTCGTCCATCGCCTTGGGCGTGGGCCACCCCGGCCCGAAGGGAAGCGCGGAGGGCGCGAGCGTCGGCCAGGGCCTCTCGTCCGGTCCCAGCGGGCCGTCGCCTTCCCAAGGCCGCTGCGCCGAGCCCTTGCGCCCCGCGTGCGCGAGCTGCATGCCGACCTTCGCGCCGGAGTGCCGGTGCACGAAGTCGACGACGCGCTTCCACGCCTCGGCCTGGGCGTCGTTCCACAGCCCCGCGCAGCCATGGGTGATGCGGCCCTCGGGCGAGACGTCGGTCATCTCGGTCATCACCAGCCCGGCGCCGCCCGTCGCGCGCGAGCCCAGGTGCACCAGGTGCCAGTCGTCGGGCACGCCGTCGACGGCCGAGTACTGGCACATCGGCGACACCACCACGCGGTTCTCGAGCACGAGCCCGCGCACGGTGAAGGGCGCGAACAGCGGCGGGGGCGCGCTGCCGTCGGAGTTGAGCCTGGCCCCGTGCTCCTTCGCGAACCACTCGTCGACCCGCTTCACCAGCGCCGGGTCGCGGCGCCGCAGGTTGTCCCAGGTGATGCGCTTGGAGCGCGTCATCAGGTTGAAGGTGTGCTGCACCGGCGGCTGCGGACGGTAGCGTCCCGAGGTCTCGAACCACTCCAGGCTCGTCTGCGCCGCGCGCTGGAGGCGAACCGTCTCGGGCTTGCGCTCCTTCTCGTACGCCGCGAGGGACTTGGGCACGTCGAGCGCGTGCGCCTCGAGCGCCGAGGCGAGCGCCACCGCGTCCTCCATCGCCAGCTTGGTGCCGCTGCCGATGGAGAAGTGCGCGGTGTGCACCGCGTCGCCCATCAGCACCAGGTTCCCCCGGTACCAGTGCTCGCAGCGGATGGTGGGGAAGGTGCGCCAGATGCTCTTGTTCGGCACCAGCCGGTCACCCTCGAGCTCGGCCTCGAACAGCCGCTCCAGGAAGGCCACCGACTCCGGCTCGCTCTTGGTGTCGAGGCCGGCCTTCTTCCAGACCTCCTCGCGGCACTCGACGATGAAGGTGCTCCGCGCGCCCGACGGCTGCATCGGCTGGTGGGTGAACGGGTAGGCGTGCACCTGGAAGAGCCCCCACTCCGTCTCCTTGAAGTGGAAGGTGAAGGCGTCGAGCTTCTTGGTCGAGCCCAACCAGATGAACTTGCACTTGCGCCAGTCGACCGAGGGCTTGAAGTCCTTGGCGAAGCGCTCGCGAATGGGGCTGTGCACGCCGTCGCAGCCCACCACCAGGTCCGCCTGAGGCAGCGCGTCGGCCTTCACCTCGGTCTCGAAGCGCATCGCGACGCCCAGCGCCCTGGCGCGCGCCTGCAGGAGCACCAGGAGCTGTTTGCGCGCCAGCCCGCAGAAGCCATGGCCGGTGCTGACCGTCTTCTGGCCGCCATGGAAGGAGGCGATGTCGTCCCAGGTGACGAAGGCCTCTTCGATGGCCCGGTAGCTCTCGGGGTCGGCGTCCTTGAAGTTGCCGAGGGTCTCCTTGGAGAAGACCACCCCCCAGCCGAAGGTGTCGTCGGCCTTGTTGCGCTCGAAGACCTCCACCTCGACCGCGGGGAAGGCCTTCTTCATCAGAATGGAGAAGTAGAGCCCGGCCGGGCCGCCACCGATGCAGGCGATGCGCATGACCGCCCGACCTAGCACGCCTTCGAGGCGCTATCGCCGCTCGAGCCGCTGGTACTTGATGCGCTTGGGCATCAGGGCGTCGGGGCCGAGGCGCTTCTTCTTGTCGTTCTCGTAGTCCTCGAAGTTGCCCTCGAACCACACCACCTTGGAGTCGCCCTCGAAGGCGAGGATGTGGGTGGCCACGCGATCCAGGAACCAGCGGTCGTGGCTGATGATGACCGCGCAGCCGGCGAAGGTCTCCAGGCCCTCCTCGAGGCTGCGCAGGGTCTCGACGTCGAGGTCGTTGGTGGGCTCGTC
>JBBIOE010000211.1:0-14101 GCA_037443525.1 Archangiaceae bacterium
AGCCGAAGCCGAGACCGCGCTCGCCGACGCGAACGCCAAGCTGGAGGCCGCCGGCACGCAGGCAGACGCCGCCGCCGAGCTGAAGGCTCAGCTCGAGGCCGCGAACGCCAAGGCCGCCGAAGCCGAGACCGCGCTCGCCGACGCGACCGCCAAGCTGGAGGCCGCCGGCACGCAGGCCGACGCCGCCACCGAGCTGAAGGGTCAGCTCGAGGCCGCGAACGCCAAGGCCGCCGAAGCCGAGACCGCGCTCACCGACGCGACGGCCAAGGCGGAGGCCGCCGAGGCGCAGGCCGCGTCCGCGACCGAGTTGAAGATCCAGCTCGAGGAGGTCACCGCGAAGGCCGCCGACACCGAGGCCGCGCTGCTCGAAGCGAGCGCGAAGCTGGACGCCGCGACGGCCCAGGCCGAATCCACCACCGAGCTGAAGACCCAGCTCGAGGAAGCCACCGCGAAGGCCGCCGACGCCGAGGCCGCGCTGATCGAAGCAACCACCAAGCTCGACGCGGCCAACGCTCAGCTCGAGGCCGCGAACGACGAGCGCGCCTCCTCCGGCGGCGCCGACGTCGCCACCCTCACCGCCGAGCTCGAGACCGCCCGCGCCCAAGCGGCCGCCGCGGGGACCGAGAGCGCACGGCTTCGCGATCGCCTCGCCGGGCTCGAGTCCGAAGGCTCGGGCGGTCGCGCCGCCGAGCTCGAGGCCGAGCTGGCCCGCGTTCGCGCCGACGCCGAGCAGGCGGCCTTCGACCTCGGCGTCCTCCAGCAGCAGGTGGCCGACGCCCACACCGCCCTCGCGGAGTGGCAGGCCCAGCTCGCCGCGCAGACCACCGCCACCGAGGAGGCGCGCTCCGTCGCCAAGCTCCTGCAGACGCAGGGCGAGAAGCTCATGGCCGAGCGCGAGGAGGCCCGCGCCATCGCCCGCTCGCTCCACCAGCGCATCGCCGCCGGCCCGGCCAAGCCCCAAGACGCCGAGAAGCTCCGCGAGGCCCTCGACGCCCAGCGCGCCGCCGCCGCTCGCCTCACCGTCGAGCGCGACCAGGCCCAGGCCACCGTGACCGGGCTCCGCCAGCAGCTCGAGCTCGATCACGCCTCCCTCGACGAGGCCATCGCCGAGCGCGACGACTACAAGAGCCGCTTCATGGCCCTCGCCTCCGGCCACGGCGACTCCGTCTCCGAGCCCGACGAGGGCATGGCGACCCGCAGCTACGACTTGAACCAACTCCAGCAGCAGGCCGCGCTCGGCGAGCCAGGAGGCGACCCCGCGACCGACCCGCACGCGCCGGTCTTCCCTCCCAAGAAGAAGGGCGGCGCCTGATGCGCGCGCTCCTGCTGTCGCTGCTCCCCCTCACCGCGCTGGCCGAGGCCCCGAAGACCTTCGCGGAGTTCGAGGACGCCTACCAGTTCGAGTGCAACGCGCCCTTCGAGACCTTCGAGCCCGCCGACGTGAAGGAGCACCGGGGCTTCCGCTACGAGCACACCGGCGCGACCGTGAAGGTGCGCCGCCTGGAGAGGAAGAAGGGCGCTCCCGCGCGCCTGGGCCTCCTCGCCGGCATCAAGGACGCGGAGCCCGAGACCAAGGCCCTCCTGGAGAAGTTCCTCGCCGACTTCGAGAAGGCCGACGTCGACGTGGTGGTGGTGGGAGGCGACTCCGCGGAGGAGCCGGCCGTGCTCGAGCAGGTCTTCACCTTCCTCGCGCAGGCCACCCGGCGGCCCATCGTGGCCATCGCCGGCAACACCGAGCGCGCCGCGGCGCTGAACTACGCCATCATGAAGGTGCGGAAGACCGGCGCCGAGCACCTCCTCAACATGGACCTGGTGCGGCGCTACGACGGCGAGGGCTTCGACCTCGTCTCGGTCGCCGGCTACCACGACAAGGCCTACCTCCACGCCACCGGCGCCTGCATCTACTCGGAGAAGCACCTCGAGGGCGCCGAGGCGGCGGCCAGGGCGGCGGACGATCCGGTGGTCCTCCTCTCCCACGGCCCACCGCGCATGAAGGGCCAAGCCGCCATCGACTTCGTCCCCGGCGCCGACAACGTCGGAGACCCCCGCCTCACCCAGCTCATCACCGGCGCGAAGATCCCCTTCGGCATCTTCGGGCACATCCTCGAGGCCGGCGGCCGCGCCTCGGACCTCTCCGGCAAGCCGCTGCCTCCGAAGAAGCCCGCGCCGGCGCTCTACGTCTGCCAGGGCTCCGCGAATCCCCTCCCCTGGAAGCTCAACGACGGCACCACCAGCTACGGCCTCGCGGCGATCATGACCATCGACGGCAAGAAGGCGTCGTACGAGGTGCTGCGCGGAACCAAGCCGGCGCCCAAGGAGCCGAAGGAGTGAGCGTGGGCGAATCTGCCGTTCGCCGTGAGAGGGTCGATCGAAGGGGCGACTCCGTTCAGCCCGAGCAGAGTCGAGGGCCGGCGGCGCTCCGGAATCCGATCGGTTCAGCCGAGGTCCTCGACGCAGCCTGTCGTGGGCGAAGCCGAAGGGTTTCGAGCTTCGCCGTCGTGACGCTCCTCGCCTCGGGACTCTCCGTCATCGCCTGCGCCCCAACGCGGGACTGCGGCGACGGCTCCTGCGGAGGCGTGGACGCGGGCTGCATGCTCGCCAGTGAGGGAGGTACCGGAGGCGGCAGTGGCGTCGCGGCGGCGAGCTGCGACGGAGGCGCCGGGAGCACCGCGGCGCTCGACGCCTGGCAGCAGGGCATGCTCGACGCGCAGAACGCCGTCCGAGCGAGCGCCTCGCCCGAGCCCTGCCCCGCCCTGCCCAAGCTCACCTGGAACGCCGCCGCCCAGTGCGTCGCCCAGGCCTGGGCCGAGCGCTGCACCTTCGAGCACAACCTGGCTCAGCACAGCTACGGCGAGAACCTCGCCGCCTCCACCGACGTCCCGACGCCCTCCCAGGCGGTGCAGGGCTGGGCTGACGAGACCGCCGACTACGACTACGCCTCGAACTCCTGCGTCGCCGGCGCGCAGTGCGGCCACTACACCCAGCTCGTCTGGAGGAAGTCCAAGTCGGTCGGCTGCGCGACGGTGCGCTGCACCCAGAGCTCGCCCTTCGGAGACGGCCGCCCGTGGACCTTCGTGGTCTGCGACTACGCCCCGCCGGGGAACTACGTCGGGCAGAAGCCGTACTGAGTCACGACCGCTTCGCGCCGACCACCAGCACCGTCGCGAGGATCACCAGCCCCACCGAGGCCGCGGTGTCGAGCCCCAACGCCTCGTGGCCCAGCGCCGCGCCCATCAGCACCGCGATGGGCGGGTTGACGTAGGAGTAGCTGGTCGCGATCGCGGTGCTGGTCGTGCGCAGCAGGTACGTGTACGCCGTGTACGCCACCACCGAGCCGAACACCGCGAGGTAGAGCCACGCCGCCCACACCCGCGCGGAGAGCTCGCTCGGCCACGCCTCCCCCAGCGCCATCGACACGACGGACATCACCGCGCCGCCCACCAGCATCTGCGTCGCCGCCGCCATCGGCCCCTTCGCCATCGGCGCCCGCCGCGCGACCAACGAGCCGATCGCCCAGGCGAAGGGCGCGATGAGGATCAGCACGGTGGAGAGGAGATCAGCCCGGAGCTCTGCGCCGAAGCTCAACACCGCCACGCCGAGGAAGCCCAAACCGATGCCGGCCCACTCCCTCGCGCTCGTCTTCTCGCCCGCGAAGCGCCCGAGCGCCGCCGCCCACAACGGCATGGTGCCGCACACCACCGCCGCCACGCCCGAGGAGATGCGCTTCTCTGCCATCGCCACGGTGCCGTTGCCCAGGACGAACATGAACAGCGCCACCGGCGCCGCGGCCCGCCACTCCTTCACCGTCGGCCAGGCCGCCCCCCGCGCGCGCAGCACCAGCACCATGACGAGCCCCATCGCCAGGAAGCGCACGCCCGCCATGAAGAAGGGCGGAATCGCCTCCACCGCGACGCGCATCGCGAAGTAGGTCGAGCCCCAGATCAGATAGACGGCCGCGAGGGCCAGGGGCACCCACCGGCGATCCTCCACGGGTGCGGCGACGACTGCGGGCGGGGAGAACACGGCGCCCTTCCTAGCGGGCGCACGCGCAGCGCGCATACGAAACACGACGTCCCGCGCTCCACAGAGGGAACGCGGGACGTCTGGACAGCGTTCGGCGAGCTCAGCCTCGTGGGAGGCGGCTTCAGTTCTGGCGGAACTCGGCGTCGACGACGTCGTCCTTCTTCGCGCCCGGCGCCGCGCCGCCCGCACCAGCCTGCGGGCCGCCCGCGCCCGGAGCCTCGGCGCCCGGAGCCGCGCCCGCCGCCTTGTACATCTCCTCGGCGGCCTTGTAGCTGGCCTGCTCGGCCTTCTGCACAGCGGCCTCGAGGGCGGCCTTGTCGCCCTTCTCCCGCACCTCGTGCAGCGCCTTGGCCTCGGCCTCGAGCGTCTTCACCGTGTCCGCGGAGAGCTTCTCCTTGTTCTCCTTCACCAGCTTCTCGAGCGCGTAGGCCAGGTTCTCGGCCTTGTTCTTGAGCTCGACCATCGCCCGGCGATCCTTGTCCGCGGCCTCGTTCGAGGACGCGTCCTTCACCATCTTCTCCACCTCGTCCTTCGCCAGGCCCGAGCTGTGGGTGATGGTGACGGTGGCTTCCTTGCTGGTCGCCTTGTCCTTCGCCGCGACCTTCAAGATGCCGTTGGCGTCGATGTCGAAGGTGACCTCGATCTGCGGCACGCCCCGCGGCGCCGGCGGAATGCCCGCCAGGTGGAAGCGGCCCAGGCTCCGGTTGTCGGCCGCCATCTCGCGCTCGCCCTGCAGGACGTGGATCTCGACCTGCGACTGCCCGTCGGCCGCGGTCGAGAAGACCTCCGACTTCCGCGTGGGGATGGTGGTGTTGCGCTCGATGAGGCGGGTGAAGACGCCCCCCAGGGTCTCGACGCCCAGTGACAGCGGGGTCACGTCGAGCAGGAGGATGTCCTTCACCTCGCCGGCGAGCACGCCCGCCTGCACCGCCGCGCCGATGGCCACCACCTCGTCGGGGTTCACCGAGCGGTTCGGCTCCTTCTCGAACAGCTTCTTCACCGCCTCGGCCACGCGCGGCATGCGCGTCGAGCCGCCCACCAGCACCACCTCGTCGATCTGCTTCGGCGAGAGGCCCGAGTCCTTGAGGCACTTGCGGCACGGCTCGAGCGAGCGCTCGATGAGGTCCTCCACCATCGCCTCGAGCTTGGCGCGCGAGAGCTTGACGTTGAGGTGCTTGGGGCCGGTCGCGTCGGCGGTGAGGAACGGCAGGTTGATCTCGGTCTCCATGGCGCTGGAGAGCTCGATCTTCGCCTTCTCCGCAGCCTCCTTGAGCCGCTGCAGCACCATCTTGTCCTTCGACAGATCGATGCCCGACTCGCGCTTGAACTCGGCGATCAGCCACTCCATCACCCGCTGGTCGATGTTGTCGCCGCCCAGGTGCGTGTCGCCGTTGGTGGCGAGCACCTCGACCGCGCCGTCGCCCATGTCGAGGATCGAGATGTCGAAGGTGCCGCCGCCGAAGTCGTAGATGGCGACCTTCTCGTTGCTCTTCTTGTCCAGGCCGTAGGCCAGCGCCGCGGCGGTGGGCTCGTTGACGATGCGGCGCACGGTGAGGCCGGCGATCTCGCCCGCGTCCTTGGTGGCCTGGCGCTGGGCGTCGTTGAAGTAGGCCGGCACGGTGATGACCGCCTCGGTCACCTTCTCACCGAGGTAGTTCTCGGCGGCGCGCTTCAGCTTGAGGAGCACCTGGGCCGAGATCTCCGGCGCGGAGATCTGCTTGCCGTCGATCTCCACGCGCGCGTCGCCGCTGGGGCCCTTCACCACCTTGTAGGGCACGAGCTTCGACTCCTCGCTCGTCTCCTCGTAGCGGCGGCCCATGAAGCGCTTCACCGAATAGACGGTGCGCTCGGGGTTGGTGATGGCCTGCCGCTTGGCGACCTGGCCGACGAGGCGCTCGCCGTCCTTCGTGTATGCCACCACCGAAGGAGTCAGGCGGCTGCCCTCCTCGTTGACGATGACCTTCGGCTCGCGACCCTCCATGATCGCGACCACCGAGTTGGTCGTGCCCAGGTCAATTCCAATGATCTTGCTCATCTGGCGTTTCTCCCAAACTGTTGATTTCGCGGCGGTTTCGATGGTGCCGCAGACGTGTGCAACCTAACCACCCCCTATTCCCCGTCAAGAAGCGCTGAGAATCTCTGCGTTTGAATCGGTCCACCGGCTGTCAAGCGCGTAGCCGCCTTCGCACCAGTGCCACCCCAGGGTTGCAACAGGCGTGTGACGCACTGCGCTTTCTCCAATGAAATCAAACGGTTCACGCATTGCGTCAACTGGCAGGAGTCGTGCTTTGGGGACCAGAGCCCGAGGTCATGCGGGCCTGCCGAGAAGATCCTTCGAAGGTGGAGGCTGCGATGTGGGTTCAACCTTTTCGGTCCGCTGACGTCGAAGTCTATCCGCCGCGCCACGAGACTGGCCGGGTGGCCGTGCTACTCAACGCCAACGCGCGCAAGGTGACGCCGAAGGTCGTCCGGGCGCTCTCCCACGTGGTGGCCGACGGCGACCTGTTCGTCTCCCGCTCGGAGCTCGACGCGCGCCGCATCGCGCAGCAGGTCGTCGATCGCCGCTACCACACCGTCTTCCTGGGCGGCGGCGACGGCACCCTCGCCTGCTTCGTGAACGAGATCGCCAACCAGGTCTCGCAGCGCCGCGCGCACCACCCCACGGAGCTGCCGCGCTTCGGCGTGCTCAAGCTCGGCACCGGCAACTCGGTGGCGGAGGTGGTGAACGCCTCCAGCGTCCGCGGCGACGGCATCGTGGACGACGTCCTGCGCGCCCGCGCTGGCGAGGTGCCGGGCTACCGAACCGTCGACCTCTTGACCGTCGAGGGGCGTCGCTCGCCCTTCTGCGGCCTCGGCATCGACGCCAAGCTGCTCAACGACTACGTCGCGGTGAAGGAGACCGTCGCCGAGGGCCCGTTGGCGCGGCTGATGACCGGCCCGGGCGGCTACTTCGCCTCGGTCGCGCTCAAGACCCTGCCCTACTACCTCACCAACCCGAACGCGGTGGAGTGCGAGGTCATCAACGGCGACGCCGGCCTGGCCTACCGCATGGGCCCCGACGGGAAGCCGGTGGGCGAGCCGCTCCAGCCGGGCGCGGTGCTCTACCGCGGCAAGGTGATGATGGCCTCGGCGGGCACCGTTCCGTTCTACGGCTTCGGGCTGAAGATGTTCCCGTTCGCGGGCAAGCGCCGCGGGATGATGAACCTTCGCCTCGCCACCATCCCCGCGGCGGAGATCGTGGCCAACCTCGGCGCCCTGTGGAAGGGCACCTGGTTCCCCGAGGGCATGCGCGACTTCCTCACCCGCGAGGCGGTGGTGCGCTTCGCCACGCCGATGCCCTTCCAGATCGCCGGCGACGCCCACGGCGAGCGCGACGAGCTGCACGTGGCCGTCGAACGCGAGCCCATCGAGCTGGTGGACTTCACCGGCGCGCTGCACTGAGCGACCCCGGACGAGTCGGGGACGTCACAGCCCGGTCGATTCACCTGCAACGCCCCCTTCGCAGGACGATGCGATAGGTCCGGTCCCTGGGGCTCGTACGACGCCCCCCAGCGCGCAGGCACGACCGGCCGCAGACCGAAGCGCGCGAGGTCCCGGCGCCAATTCTGGGGGGCATGGCCGCGGCGATCGTCTTGGGAGGACGGTTCCGGGCTGTGCCGAGTCGGTCGGGCGACGCGCTCGGAGTCGAACGCTGCGGGTCAGCTCACCCGCCGTCGCGGTTCACCGGCGGCTTCTCGCCCGGCTCCTTGCGGCGCGCGAGCACGAAGGCCCAGGTCACGCCGCCGCGCCCGTTCTGCGCGCGGTGCACTCGGCTCTCCTCGCGCAACGCCTTGGCGCCGTCGTGCGAGTCGTCGACCTTCGCCAGGAGCGTGTCGAGCTCGCGGTAGTACTCGTCGAGCTCGACGTCGCTGAGCGACTCCATCAGCTCGGGCTCGTAGCCCTTCGACTCGATGGCCATCATCGCTTCGCGGGTGTTGAGCAGCGGCGCGCCGAGGCGCTTCTCCCAGTACGAGACCAGCTCGTCCGACTGGAGGCGCCCGACCTTCGCGAGCACGGTCAGGCCCAGCCGGCCCTTGGGGGCGAGCCAGGTGCGCGCGCGCTCGGCGACGACCCCGGGCTCGCCGACGATGCGTCCCATCGCCAGCACCGCGTCGAAGCTCTCCACCGCGAAGCTCGCGCCCGCCACCGGCTGGTTCAGGAAGGTGACCTTCTCGATCATCCCCGCCGCGCGGGCGCGCTCGCGGAGGAAGTCCGCCGCGTGAACCTCGGGCTCGACGATGGTGGCGGTGCAGCCGAGCGCCTTGGTGAGGGCGAGGCCACCGAGGCTCCCGAACAGCTCGAGCAGGCGCGTCGTCTTCGACCAGTGAGCGGCCTGGGCCATGCGGCGCAGGAGCGACTCGCTTTGGAAGAGCCGTCGGGCGTCAGGAGGGAGATAGAGCGGGTACGCGTCGGCCATCGGTCGCCAGTGCCCCTACACCACTTGGGGACGATTTCACAGGTAGTACAGAATCCGCTTCTCCTTGTGCAGCGTCTCGTAAATCGTCCGGCGGTGGTCCTCGGAGAGCAGGTACACCGAGACCGTCACCGAGACGTAGTTCCCCTTGTTGGACACCGACTCGGAGATGGAGTCGCGGGAGACCTCGGAGCCCATCATGCGGCTGAAGAGCAGGCGCACCCACTCGGAGAAGCCGTGCTCCAGCCGGCCCATGACCTTGAAGGCATAGACCGTGGGGTAGTCGATGAGCGGCTTCTTCTCGCCGCCAGAGGGTGAGGGACCGTCGGACACGGGGAATCAGAGGAGGTTGGTCGCCAGCTCCGCCAGCATACTGCGCTCGCCCCGCGACATGGTGACGTGCCCCGCGATCTTCTGGTCTTTGAACCGGTTGACCACGTGCACCAGCCCGTTGTTGGTCGAATCGACGTAGGGATTGTCGATCTGGTAGGGGTCGCCGGTCAGCACGATCTTCGTGTTGTCGCCCACGCGGGTGATGATCGTCTTCACCTCGTGCGGCGTCAGGTTCTGCGCCTCGTCCACGATGATGTACTGGTTGGGGATCGACCGGCCGCGGATGTAGGTGAGCGGCTCGATCTCCACGATGCCCAGGTCCATGAGCTCGTGGTACCCGCGCCCGGCCTTCTTGTCGGCCCGGGAGAGGTTGAGGAGGTACTCGACGTTGTCGAAGATCGGCTGCATCCACGGGTTCAGCTTCTGCTCGACGTCGCCGGGCAGGTAGCCGATGTCGCGGCCGAGGGGGAAGATCGGCCGGCTGACCAACAGCTTCTGGTAGACGGTCTCCTCGGTCACCTTGGTGAGGCCCGCGGCGATCGCGAGCAGGGTCTTGCCGGTGCCGGCCTTGCCCACGATGGTGACGAGCTTGATGTCGTCGTTGAGGAGCAGGTCGAGCAGGAAGGTCTGCTCCATGTTGCGCGGGCGCACGCCCCAGGCGCCCTCCTTCACGCCGCGGATCAGCGGCACCACCTTGCGCTTGTCGGGATCGAAGCGACCCATCGCGGTGTGCGAGGGGTTCGCCTGGTCCTTGAAGAGCACGAACTGGTTCGGCACCAGGCCGTCGACGTCGACCGCCGCGCCGTCGCTCTGCGGCTTGTAGAGCGAGTCGATGACGTCGCTGCCGACCGACTTCTCGGTGATGCCCGAGTAGAGCTCGGAGATCTCCACCCGCTCCGGCTCGAAGTCCTCCGACAACAGCCCCAGCGCGTCGGCGCGAATGCGGAGGTTCGTGTCCTTGGTGATGAAGACCGTCGGCGCGCCCGGCTCGCGCATCTTGGTCTCGATGGCCACCGCGAGGATGCGGTTGTCCATGAGCTGGCCGTCGGCCATGGAGCGCGGCAGGTCCTTCTCGACGAAGGCCACCTTGAGGATGCCGCCGTTGGCCAGCGGCACGCCCTCGGCCAGCGTCCCTTCGGCGCGGTGCGCGTCGAGGTAGCGGGCGACCTGGCGGGCGTTCCGGCCGAGCTCCGAGAGGTCTTTCTTGAACTGGTCCAGCTCCTCGATGACGTAGATCGGGATGATGACCGTGTTGTCGCTGAAGCTGTAGATGCTCCTCGGGTCGTGCAGAAGGACGTTGGTATCGAGAACGAAGTTCTTACGCGCCAAGTACGCCCCCAGTTTGGGAGTAGGTGCTCACGTCGTCGGACCAGCCCGACCTTAGCAGCGCACGCGCGCGCCGCGGTCGATTTGTTCGGGGCCTGTCGCCCCGCTCACTGGTACTTGATCGAGACGATGGTCAGCTCCACCTCGCCGCGCGGCCGGTTCACCAGCACGGTGTCGCCCTTGAGCTTGCCCATCAGCGCCTTGCCCACCGGGGAGTCGACGGAGATCTTCCCGGCCTTGGTGTCGGTCTCGTCGGGCCCCACCAGCTGGTAGCTGACCTTCGAGCCGTCGTCCTCGTTCTGCAGGAAGACCGTGGCGCCGAAGTAGACCTTCCCGGTGTCCTTCTGGGCGGTGGGGTCGACGACGGTCAGCTTCTCCAGCCGCTTCTGGAGGAAGTGCAGGCGGCGATCGATCTCCCGCAGGCGCTTCTTGCCGTAGATGTACTCGGCGTTCTCGCTGCGATCGCCCAGCGCCGCCGCGGCCGAGACCTCGCCGGTCACCTTGGGGCGCTCCCGGGTGAGCAGCTGCTTGAGCTCGGCGCGCATGCGCTCGGCGCCGTGGGTGGTGATGTAGAGGGAGCCCTTGGGCCCGGCCGGCTCCTCGTCCTCCATCGGCTCATCGAAGGACAGGGCCTCGTCGTTCGGCGGCTTCGCCATGACCGGACTCATACCGGATTCGTCACGCGTTGACGCAGCCGATTTCGTGCTATGGGCGGCGCCGATGACGCGCGCCCTGCCCTTCGTCGCCCTCGTGCTGTCGCTGACCGCCTGCGAGCGGGTGGACTACATCGAGCTGACGCCCAGCCCGATCGTGATCAAGCAGCCGACGAATCAGATCTTCGTCGAGGCCAGGCCGATGAGCCGGCAAGGGGTGCGTGCCACCAAGGTGTCGATCGCCTGGTCGGTGAAGGACCCGGAGATCGCCGCGGTCGACAAGAAGGGCGGCGTGAAGGGCCTCAAGAGCGGGCACACCGAGGTGATCGCCAAGGTGGGCGACGTCGAGTCCCGCGCGCCGGTCGACGTGCTCTTCGTGGAGCGGCTGGAGGTCGAGCCCAAGACCATCGAGATGACCGAGGGCGACCCGGCGGCCTCGCTGAAGGTGACGGCCTACGACCTCGACGGCAAGGTGCTCAAGGATCGCACCCCGACCATCAACACCAGCGACTCCAAGGTGGCCCGGGCGACCGGCGGGGGCACGGTCATGGCCCTCGACCCGGGCAAGGCCACCATCACCGTTCAGGTTGAAGGGAGGTCGGCGTCGGTCGAGGTGACGGTCAAGGTCGACCCCAAAGCAGAGGCAGAGCGGAAAAAAGTGCAAAGTGCTACGAGTCGCTAGCTCAGGTGGTAGAGCACCGGCCTTTTAAGCCGAGGGTCGGGGGTTCAAGTCCCCCGCGACTCACAAACTGAATCAGCAGCGGTTAGACGTCCCCATCGTCTAGAGGCCCAGGACGCTGGCCTTTCAAGCCGGCAACACGGGTTCGAATCCCGTTGGGGATATCGGAGCGGATCGGAGCAGTTGGCCGATCCGCTCTTTTTTTTTGCCTCAGCTCGCCTTGGGCTCGAGGGCGAAGAGGAGCACTTCCTTCGCGTCGGGCACCTCGGCGCGGAAGAGGCCACTGGCGCCGAGCGACACCGCGACGTGGCCGGCCAGCGCGAAGGCGAACGGCTCGTCGCAGTGGAAGCCGTCGCGCCAGAAGGCCGCGAGCCCCGGCGTCTGGGCTTCCGGGGCGCACACGCGCCACACCCGGACCGACCGACTCGAGCGATCCGCCCAGCTCCACGTCCACGTGAAGTGCTCGAGGTCGTAGCGGCCGACGAGCTCGGCGAAGACGTGCACGTGGCCCCGACCTTCCCGATCGATGCGCAGCGCGCCGTCGGCAGCCGAGTACGAGAACCCTTCGACGCGGCCCAGGCTCGCCTCGAGCGAGGCCTGCAGCGACGAGAACGCCCGCTCGGTGCCGCGCACCGCCTTGAGCATCGCATCGGAGACGAGCAGCGCATCGAGCTCCTTGGGCTCGAGCCGGGTGAACCACGCCACGCTGCCGTCGGCGCGGACGAGCTTCCAGTCGCAGGCCCCGGCCGCGCGGGAGAGCTCGACCACGCCCGGCGACCAGTCCTTGCCCTTCTCGCGCAGCCGCTCCACCAGCTCGGTGAGCCCCTCGGAGAGCCGGAAGGCCTCGGCGTGCACGTCGACGCCGAGGTCCGGCGGTCGCTCGGGCTCCTTCGCGCCGTCGCCCTTCACCTCGGTCTCGGCGAGGCGGAGCATGCGGCCGTGCGGCACCAGCGTCAGCCGCACCGTCGTCCACCCCATCGGCAGAAGGAGCATCACGCTGTCCTGCAGCGCGTAGAGCAACGGCTTGATCGGGTCGGAGGAAGCCACGGGCCCCCTCTACCGTCCGGTCCATTCGATGTCGAAGGCTCAGCAGCTCGTCGGCATCAGGTCGTACTCGATGACGTCGCTCCCGTTCGCGCCGCCCACGATCTTCACGTGGTACGTCTCGCCGACCACAGGGCTCCAGCCGTTGCGGTCGAGCTTCAGGGCCGACGAGTTGCCGTAGCTGCCCTGGAGCCACTCCGCCGTGGTGTCCAGCGCCTGCCCGTCGGACTGCCGCGTCACCGTGACGGTGGCCCCGCCGGGCACATCGCCCTGCACCGTCCACTGGGTGTTCATCAGCGCCGAGGGTACGTAGCCGGGCGCCGGCCAGGCCACCCAGGGCGGGTTGGGGCCCGAGCCTCCGCCGCCGAACACCGTGATGCAGGAGGCCGAGCCGTAGTTGTTGCCGCCCCGGTACAGCCCGATGCCCACGTTGGAGAGCGGCGGGTTGAGCAGCCAGCGCCGGTGGCCGTAGGTCGTCTCGTTGCCCCAGTCCTCGAACCACTGATCCATCGCGTTCGCGGCGGTGCCGCAGCCCCAGGCGATGTTGCTCGAACCCGCCCCCGAGGCGCCATCGGGCGTGTAGCAGGTGGCCGACGGCGAGGGGAAATGCGCGCTCGGGCCGACCGGGTTCCACGCGGAGAGGAGCGCGCAGCCCTGGGCCCGGGTGTCGTTGCCCGGGTCGTCGGAGGTGGGGCCCAAGCCCGCCAGCCAGCGGAAGGTGTTCAGCCGCCGGAGCGCGTCGTCGAGGCCCTCGCGAGACAGCGTGCCGGGGTCGCAGGTCGCGGTGCTCGCCGTGAAGCCGCCGTTGGTCGCGTTCTCCAGGTGCGCGTCCTGCCACGCCTGGCAGACCTGGGCCTTGGTGTGCAGCGCCGGGTTGCCCGGGACGTTGGCCACGCACACCGAGCCGTTCGCCGCGAAGCCCGGCAGGCACTCGCAGCGCGCCGGGGCTGGCACGCAGCGCGCGTTCGCCTGGCAGGTCATCGTGCCGCAGCCGCTCACCCCCGCGTCCGCCACCGCCGCCCCGCTGGTCCCGCCCGTGCCTCCCCCGATGCCCGACGCCCCGCCCGAGCTGGCGGCCCCTCCCGGTCCCGCGTCCTGGATCGAACCCGCCGACCCACCGCCTGCTCCGGTCGCCGGATCGGCTGGGGGCTCCCCGAACGGGATCAGGTCCGCCTGGCCCACGCTGCACGCCGTGGCCGAGAGAATCGCAACCACCGGGAACCACAGCACCGAAGAGCGCATCGTGCGGGGTTCTCGGAAAACCCTGAAACGCCGTGCGTCTTTCTTCTCTGACGGGAGAGTTGGCGTTCACTCGGGTTCACACCCCCGCCTTGACGCTGAAGTCTTTTCGGGGGTTTGGTCCGCGCCCATGCGCCACATCACCGACGTCGCGAAGGCCCTCGATCTCTCCCCCGAGGACATCCTGCAGTACGGCCCCCACCTGGCGAAGCTGTCCTGGAAGACGGTCGCCCGCCTGCGCGAGAAGGGCCCGCGCGGCAAGCTGGTGCTGGTCTCGGCGATGACGCCGACCAAGTACGGCGAGGGCAAGACCACCACCTCCGTCGGCCTGGTGCAGGGCCTGGTGCGCCG
>JBBIOE010000212.1:0-14079 GCA_037443525.1 Archangiaceae bacterium
AAGTTCCGCGCGAGGCGGAGGCCTTTCCCGTAGAGCTCGAGGTCGGTTCGACCCCACAGCGTCGGGGCCAGCTCGCCTCCGAGGAAGTTGGTCTGGCGGAGATCGGCCACGTCACCCTCGCACGCGGATGAGCTCGGACTCCGGCTGCATGTCGGGCGTGCCGACGTTTCCGTCCTGGGCGATGGCCCGGGCGAGCGCGAAGGCGGCCTTCGGCTGCAGCGTCCGAGCGAGGTCGGGCTTCACCGGCAGGGACAGGGCGATGCGGGTGGCCAGCTCCCAGGCGATGGCGTCGACGACGTGCGCGGGCATGAGGGCCACCGTCGTCATGTGGCGCGAGTAGACAAGGGAGGCTTGCTCCTGGTCGGTGCAGATGAGCAGCGCGTCGCCGGCGTCGTTCAGCACCTGCTCAAAGGGGATGGCCTGGTCTCTCGCGGGCAGGCGGACCGCCGAGTTGAGGATGGCCCGCGGCTTCAGGCAGTCGGAGGGCGTCCCGTAGACGTGCGCCCACCCATCGCGCGTCTCGACGGACCCGGCCAGGGCGGCCGTCCTCTTGCAGAAGCGCCACTCGAAGGCCTCGAGCACGCAGTCGCGCGCCAGGGCGTAGTGCACCTTGCAGATCCGCGCGGGCGTGGAGGGCTCGTCGAGGGCGTTGATGAACTGCTTCTCGCCCACGAAGGCGAGGGCCACGTTGCAGACGCCGGCCTCAGACGTGACGGTCGCCGGCACGGCTCACCTCACAGGCCCTTGTCGGCGGGCCGGTTCGGCTTGGCGGGGGCGCCTGGCGCGGCCTGCTTGCTCTCGGCCGGCTTCGCCTCCGGCACTGCGGTCCACGTGCGCGAGGGCTTCTCCGAGGCCGGGATGGTGATGATCTCCCCGGGCTCGTACTGCCGGCCGTTCCGGTATGCCTTGGCGGCGCCGACGATGTACGACTTGGTCGGCTCGTCGTTCGGCGTCGCCGAGGCGACCTCGGGGACGTTCCGCTCGGGGATGTTGCTCTTGAAGAGGGCCATCGGTGCGCTCCTTCCGTGCTGCGAGTGTCGGGGGCTGGACTTGAACCAGCGATCTCCGCCTTATGAGGGCGGCGAGGACTCCGGGCTCCTCCACCCCGCCATGAGCGGGGCGCCCCGCGAGAGGCGCCCCGGTGAATCAGTTGCCGACCGGCGCCGAGGTCGAGATGTCCAGCACCAGGGTCGCGCTCACCTTGCCCGCGGTGAGGTCCGCGGTGCCCACGGTGAAGCGGACGCCGAGGAACCGCTTGGTGATGCCGGCGGCCGGCATGCCGAGGCGGAACTTGTAGCCCGCCTTGAGCGAGGCCTTCGCGACCGCGTCGGAGGCCGAGAGCACCACCACGTTGGTGGTGAGGGCCTCGTCGTCCGCCATGATCAGTTCGGCCTTGAGGGTCGCCGCGCCGGCGGAGGCGACGTCGGTCACCACCTGGGTCAGCAGCTTGAGACGGCCGCGGGCGATGTCGGCGAGCGGCGAGTTGCCGAGGGCGTCGGTCGGGAGCGAGGTCTGCCCCGCCCAGAGATCGATGGACTTCGAGGACAGGTAGGGCGAGCCGAGCACCGTGGCGGTCGACAGGTCCTGCTTGTCCGACATCATGAGGTTGGCGTCTTCGAGCATGGCGCGGTCTCCTGGGGGCTGCGTTCTGACGGCAAAGGCCCCCAGGTTTCCCTGGGAGCCAGTGCCGCACCGTCACCTCGGGCTCAGCTGATCTTCGCCTCGGTGGTGAGGATGCCGTCCGACATGCGGATGGGGATGCCGAGGAAGTGGAGGATCTTGCGGCCGCCGATCTCCTCGATGGACAGCGTCGAGTTCTTCGTGGTGTCGACCGCCTGCTGGTGCAGCTTCTTCATGATGAGGCGCGGCATGTAGAGGACCGGCCGGCCCGCGGTGAGGTCCTTCACCGTGTAGGTGAGGTTGATGAGGTCCTCGATGAGGAGCTTGCCGGTGTTCGCGACGTCGCCCGTGTCGATGTTGCAGAGGCGCGCGACGTACCGGTAGTCGCGCACGCACAGGCCCAGCCGCATCGTGAAGTCGGTGACGTAGGCGCGGAAGGACTTGTTGTTGGCGTCCTTCACGAGCTGCTCGTCCATGTCCTTCATGTCGACGCCGGCGGTGGTGCCCTTCGGGTAGATGCCGAAGACGGTCTTCTCGCCCCAGACGACGAGCCACACCGAGGTCTGGTCGTTGCCGACGCCCGCGACGCCCGACTGGACGATCTGCGAGGCGTACGGGTTGCCGGCGATGGTGTCGAGGCGCGGCGCCAGGCCGGTGAAGGCCTCGGGTGTGGTCTTCTCGCTCTTGTAGAAGACGTCGGACTCCGCCTGGATGCCGAAGGCCTGGATGAAGGCCGAGTCCTCGTCGGCGCGGAACTGGGCCGCGTTCCCGTTGAGCTTCGCGAGCTCGACGTCGACGTTGGACTGCGCGTTCATCATGCCGCAGGTCTCGGTGTACTGATCGGTCGAGCTCTTCGTCGGGGTCACGCCCTCGTTGAAGCGCCGGTACCCGATGCTCGGCAGGACCGTGCGGCTGGTGATGAGGTGGCCCGTGGACTGGTTGCCCTCCTTCCAGGGGATGTCCTCCATGATGGGCGTCGACTTCGAGAGGGCCTCGACGACCTGCGCGATGGCCCCGTTGGGGTCCATGCGCTTCGCCAGGTCGGCCATCGTCGGGAGGGAGGTGGACAGCGCGGTGGTGGCCATCGGGGCTTACTCCTTGCTCTTGAACATCGTGGGGTAGAGGGCGGCGTAGAGGTCGGCCTGCGCCGGGCCCGCAGGCTTCGAGGTGCCGCCGACGCGGTCCTCGGCCATCGCCTTCGAGACGGCGAGGAAGGTGCGGAAGACGACGGGGTGGTTGCCGAGGCCCGTGCGGTTCAGCAGCTCGACGAAGGCGTCCCCGCCGAAGTGCTTCGCGGCGCGGTAGGTCAACGCGGCATTCGCCTCGAGGTTGGCTCCGCCGAGCTCCGCGTCCGCCTTGATGGAGTCGAGCCATTTCGCCTGCTGGGCATCGAAGGCCGTCGAGTCCTTGGCGGCCTGAGCCTTGACGACGCCGGCGTAGTAGTCGGCCACCTTCTGCGCCTTGGCCGAGTCGAGACCGATCTCGCCCGCCAGCGAGGTGAAGGCCTTGGTCTGCTCCGCGTCGACCTTCAGCCCCTCGGCCCACTTCACCTCGACGGGCACGGGCACGGGCGCGGCCGGCTTGCCCTCCGCGGGAATGGTCTCGGGGGGCTTGGTGTCCGACGTGCCGGTCGGCTTGGCCTCCGGCGTCGCCGTGGTCTTGGCGTCGGGCGGCGGAGTGCCCATCAGCGTGGTGGGCGTCGCAGGCGGCGGTGCGGCCGGAGGCGGCGCCGGGGGCGTGGTGGTGCTGGTGCCGGTGGGAGTGGCCTCGGGCATGGAGGCACTCTCCGGCTCGCCGTGGAGCCTCTCCCGCGCGCTACGCCGGCGTGTCCGCCTCGGACTTTTGCGGCCCGGTGACGGCCGCGCGCTTCACCTCGACGAGCTGCTCGGCCACCATGCGCACGTACTCGGTGGGGCTGATGAGCTGCGCCTCCTCGAGGAGCTCGACGCCCACGTCCCGGCGGCCGTTGTCCCTCTCGGTGTAGGCGCGGCTCCAGGTGCCCGTGCGCTCGAGGAGCCGCCACCACACCCGCCGCCCCTCGGGCGTGGCCAGCACGGCGCGGACATCGGCCTCGTGCTGCGCCCGGGCGTCCCGCTGGCGCTGCTTCTGCGACACCTTCGCCACCTGATTGGGCCGCTCGACGTCGCTCACGTCGGCGCTCCCAGCCCGCGCAGCATGGTGGTGAGGGCGTTGTCACCCGAGGTGTCGGCGGCAGCGGCGTCCTTCGCCGCGCCCGCCATCGCCTGGGCCTGCTCGAGGGCCTGCTGCTGCTGCACCGCCTGGGCGCGGCCCTTGCGGATGGTCTCGACGGCGTCGTCAGTCCGCACCACCACGGGCGGCACGCCGAGCGCGCTGGCGTACTCGTCGATGACTTGGTCCGTGTCGAGCTTGTCGAGGGCGTCCTTCTGCACCGCCGACAGCTGCCCCACGAAGTTGGTGAGGCGCTCGAGGGCCGTCGTCCCGAGCAGCTTCTGGGCCTGGGCCATGATGCTGATGTACTCGACGCGGAGGTCCTGCCCCTGGAGCTCCTGGGGCGGCTTCGGAATCTGCCCGGCGCGGAGGAGGATGGCGAAGATGCGGTCGATGAGCGGGTCGAGCAACTCGTCCTGCAGCCGCTCGAGGACGGTGCCCAGCTGGAGCAGCTTCTCCTCGCGCCGCTCGATGACCTCCCGGGCCGTCATCTGCCCGTCGGCCTGCTGCAGCATGAGCCAGAGGTCCGCGTAGAAGGCCGTCTTGATGCGGGCCTCGTGCTCGCGAATGGACTCCTCCACCACCTTCACCGCCGCCGGCGGCACCTCGATGGCGGGCGAGAAGGAGGCGCCGGCGTTGGCCGGGTCGACGAAGTTGATGTCGCCCGGGGCGAGCGATGTCACCCGGTTCATCATCGAGGTGGGCGCCTTCATCGGCGGGTCCACCACCTTGTCCACCACCTGCGCCTTGCGCTTCTCGAGCAGCTGGAGCGCCTTGCAGTCGCCGAGGGCGTCCATGGCCGGGCTGAAGCCGTAGGCGTCGCCGGCGGTGACGTGCCACCGCGGGGCCATGGCGGGGAACTCGTGGTAGCCCGACTCGCGCAGGAAGCCCTCTCGCTTGCCCGCCTCCCACCAGTCCGAGAGCCACGCCTTGCCCTCGGGGCCGAGCGCGCCCGGGCGGTGGGCGGGGTTCGGGTAGATGGCGTGCAGCACGTCGATGGGGAGGTCGAGCTTCCCGTCCTTGTGCTGCTGCTGCCGCTCCTGGCACAGCGCCTTGAGGCCGAACTTCTGCGCCGCCTGCCCCACCGTCATGCGCAGGGTGCGGTAGATGGTGTCGACGACGCCCCTGTCGGAGATGCCCAGGTAGTAGGAGCCGATGGGCAGGTTGTACCCGCGCACGGTGCCGGGCTCGTCGTCCTCCTCGATGATGAGGACGGCCGTCCCGGGCACGCCGAGGTCCGAGTACACCTGGTGCATGCAGTCGTAGAGGTTCGACTTCTGCAGCGCCTCGCGAATGCGGTCCTCGACGGTGCGCAGCCAGGCCTTCACCGCGTCGAGCTCGGCCAGCTGTGGTTGCGGCGTGGTGAGGCGGTACCAGGGCCTGCTGGGGCTGGTGATGCCCGACATCATGCCCGCCGCGAGGGTGCGCGCCGCCCAGCCGGGGGTGCCGTTGATGATCTTCCCGTTCACCTTGTGGCCGCGGTTGGTCTCGCTGGTGAGGAAGCGGGAGCCGCGCGGGCGGACCTGCTCGGAGAGCTCGCGCCAGTGCGGGAGCCACGTCGAGCCCTCGGACTTGAGCGACTCCCAGCGCGCCTGGTGGCGCTCGAGGCGCTGCTCGGCGGAGATGGGCGGGGTGGTGTCACGAGCCATAGGCGCCTCCCAGAAGCGAGCGGCCGCCGAGCGGCTGCGTGGTGTCGAGCTGCGGCCCCGACATCAGGGTGCTCCGCCGCGTCTTGCCGATGCTCATCCGCAGCACCTGTCCGGTGACGGCGTCGCGGATGAGCTGGTCGGTGGCGTCGGGGGCGGTAGCCACCAGCTTGCCGTTGGCGTCCTTGAAGCCCTGCGACTCCTGGGCGTGGGCGAGCCCCTGAGCCTTGTCGGTGGCGGCCTGGTACTCGATCTGCATCTGCGTCGGCTTGCCTCCGAGCTCGCCGGCCGCCTTCTCGTTGTCGAACATCGCGCGCCGCCCGGCGTCCCTGGCGGCGAGGTCGGCCTCCGAGCCTCCGGAGACAGCATCGATGAACGGTCCGAGGTGTGGGGTGGACAGACACATGGTTCAGCTCCTCTCGTGAGGGTCGTAGTCGCGGCGCGCGGACTGAGGCGCCGCTCCCGTGGCGTGGCGCAACTCGCGGTGAGCCACGGGCTGGGCGAAGGTGAAGGCGAGGGCGTCGGCCTTGTCGGGGCTGGGGAGCCCGCGCTTCTTCATGTCCTTCTTCGACTCGAGGACGAGCCGGTTGTCGGGCGAGAAGGTGTAGGTGGGGGCGGTGGCCTCGCTGATGAGCTCGGCGTCGTCGGGCAGGCAGGCGCCGCCCTTCACCCACTCCGCCAGCTTCCACCACATCTCCGCGCGGAGGTTCAGGAAGCGCTCGCCCTCGATGGGGGACGCGCCGCTGTCGACGCCGATGACGGGGTAGCCCAGCTGCAGCAGGCGGTCGACGACGCCGGCGCCGACGCCCACGACATCGACGAAGGTGGCGTCGGGCTGGTGCTTGTCGATGACGAGGGCCACCTGGCCGGCGAGCGCCATGGTGTCCAGGTTCCGGAGCACGGTGGGGCGGAAGGCGACGCGGCCCTGCCGCATGAAGAGGACGGAGCGGTCGTCGCCGAAGCGCGCGACGTCCACGCCCAGCACCTTCACCTCGTCGACGTAGTCGCGCTCGCCCAGCACCCGCCGGGTGGCCTCGGTGACTTCCTCGACACCCAGGAGGGCGTTCGACTGCCCGGGCGGGAACTTCCCGAAGACGTTGATGAGGACCCAGGGGTTGTCCCTGCCGTACTTCGCAATCTGTTCCCTCGCCCACTCGATGCTGATGCGCGGGGCGCGCTTCGGATCGTCGGGGTCTCCGCTGATTTCCTTCACCCACCACAGCGCGCGCTCGCGCGTGCAGGCGCGGTAGAGCGGGCCGGAGAGGTGCGTCGGGTTGCCGGCGAGGACGAGGAGGGCCGTGCGCCCCTCGGCCTCCGACACGTTGGCGAGGCCGGCCTCTGCCGCGGCCACCACGGCGTCGGGAATGCCGCCGGACTCATCTACGAGGAAGAGAAGGTGGTCGGCGTGGATGCCGGCGAGGGTGTTGGCCTGCTGGGAGGCGTCGGCGGCCTTCGCCCACTGGCGCGCCGAGGCGAACCACTCCTCGGGGGCCTCATTCGCACTGATGCGCTCGGCGCTCCAGCTGAAGAGGGCCTGGAGCACCGGCGACTTCGCCTGCCACTTCGCCGCCTCGGCCCAGAGCCCGTCGCGCAGGTTGTCGCCGGTGATGGAGGTGGCCACCACCTTCGAGCGCGGCTTGGTGAAGAGCCACCACCAGAGAATCCACGCGAGGAGGGTGCTCTTGCCCGGGCCCTTCGAGGCCTTCAGGGCGATGCGCATCCGCCCGGCCGAGATCTCGGCCAGCACCTCGCGCTGCCAGTCGTCGGGCGTCGCGCCCAGCACCTGCTCGACGAAGAGGCACGCGTCCTCGCACCAAGCGCGCATGGCCTCGACGGCGGACGGGGAGGGCGGGGCGCTCACTTCCTGGCCCTCGCGGCGAGGAGGAGCTGCTCGAGGTTCTGCCCGACGTCGTGCTGGTGGCGCTCGAGGTAGAGGCCCAGGTGCTTCCCGAGGAGCTCCAGGCCTCGCACCTTGTCCCACCACTTCACCTTGGTGAGGACCGTCACCGGCCCGTCGTCCCGGGTGATGGTGGTGGTCTCCACGCCGGCGATGGCCCGGCGCACGTCCTCCGGCATCTCGTGCAGGGGCAGCAGCTTTCCCTCGGCGTCGAAGGCCTTGCCCACGTCCACCATCGCCAGGCGGAGCAACTCGCGGAGGATGTCCTCGGCCTTCACCTCGGTGCGCTCGGCGCGCCGCTGCATCGCCTCGTCGACGGCCTTGCGGACCTCAGCAAACCCCAACAGGCGGGAGCCCTGCTGCTCCGCCGTCTTGGCGGAGTAGCCGGCTCGGATCGCCGCCTGCGTCGCGTTGCAGTCCTTCAGGTACTCCGCGACGAAGCGCGCCTGCTTGGGGTTGAGCGCCACGAGCCCAGAGTCGGGCCTCGGGTGGAGGCTCTCCCACCGTGAGTGATGGTGCGGAAACTAGGTTTTCGCACCACGTCGCAAGGCGCGGCGGGCGGCCCAGTAGGACACGCCCAGACCCTTGGCGGTGGCGCGGAGAGAGCCGAACTGCGCCTGGGCGACCAGCACCGCCTCGGCGGTGACCGACACCGGCCGACCCAGGCGTCTGCCGGTGACCCTGAGGGCGGCGAGCGTCGCGCGGATGCGCTCTCGGGTGGCGCGGCGGGCGTAGCTCTCCGCCGCCTTCCGCAGGCGCTGATCCACCCGGTAGTACTCGTCGTCATCGCTCGAGTCGACGTCCGCGTAGGCGATGGCCGCCTCGCGGAGGACCTCGCGGGGGCTGACGGTGGGTGAGCGCGTCGCCGAGAGCGCGCCCTCCACGGTGCGCCCCTCCTGGCGACGCTTCAGGTGGCCCCAGCAGAGGCCGGCGCGAGCGGCGGGCTCGCCGCAGTCGCCGATGGTGCAGGTGTCGGAGGTCTCGGTCATTAGGCTGCCCCTCCTGACGCGCGCTGCTCGGCGAGCATGCGGGCCGCCCAGTCCCGCAGCGCGACGTCGCGACGCTGCATCCACTCGTCGGCCGGGACCTGCTCGCGCGCGATGCCTCCGACGCGCTGGCTCTCCAGGCTCTCTGAGAACGCGACCGCGTGGCTCTGGCACAAGTACGAGTCGTGCCAGCGCGCCTCGCTGCAGTTGTCGATCGCGCACTTCACGCCGCACCTTCCGGCTCGGGCTCGTCCGGCGGCGGAGTCGGCGCAAGCTCTCATGCCGCCCGTCCCTTCCGCTCGAGGTGCCGGTACCAGGTGCGGCGGTTCACACCGGCCATCGACAGGGCGTAGGCCAGGGGCTGACCGCGCTCGACTTCCGCGCGCACGCGCGCCTCGCGCTCCGGCGTCACCTTCAACGGTGCACCTCGGCGTCGCACCAGTCTTGGCAGGACGCCTGGCCGGGCCAGGACCGCGAGCACGTGGTGACCGCGCGCGGAGCCGGTGAAGCCCCCGACCTCGACGAAGCTCACCCGCCCGCGCAGGGTGAGGCGCTCCACCGTCAGGTGCTCGAAGGCGACCTGATCTCGCGCCCCGAGGATGCTGTCCCCATGCGAGGCGCCGAGCTGGCGGCCGGCAGGGGCCAGGATGTTCCGATGCCACCAGCCCGCGGTGGTGTTGGCGGGCACCAGAAGGCACACCAGGTCGACGTGGGCGAGGACCTGCTGGCGGCCCTTCGCCGTGAAGAGATCCAGGTTCGGCTTCGAGAACGGCGGATTGCACCAGACCCGAGGGCCGCGAGCACCTCCGGTGCTGGTGGTGAACCGGCAGGAGTCGAACCAGTCCGCCTCGAGGGCGTTCTCGTTCCAGTGTGAGCCCGGCCCCAGCCAGCGCTCGCACTTCGTGTTGCTCTTCATCGCCGCGGCGTCGAGCCCGAAGGGCCCGTAAAGCGCCGACGCGGCCGCGAAGAGCTCGGGCGGCGTGGCCCAGAGGTCGGATGCGCTGAGCTCCGACGGTGTGTCAGATTTCGGCTTCAATGTGACACACCCTCGGCGGCGTCGACGATGTTGAGTCGCCGGCGGCGAGCCGGCGGCGAGCCGGAGAGCGCCACCCGGGCGTCGGCCAGGCGCGGCTCATGGACGTTCGGCGCGAGCCACAGCCCCCACGCGCCCTGGCGCCCCTCCTGCGCACCCCATCCGTCGAGGAAGTCCGCGAAGGCGCGCTCGAGCGCCGGGCGCACCTCGGGGCCGTGCTTGCCGAGGAGGTACCTCGTCAGCGCCCGCACGGCGTCGCCGGGCGCGTCGTGCCAGCCGCGCACCGTGCGCTCGTGCTGCGCCCAGCGCAGCCAGTCGTTGACGTTCCCTTCGAGCCCGTCGTGCGTCGTTGCGTCGTGCGGCTGTGGAAAACCCTGTGGAAAACCGGCTGCGCCCGTGATCTCCGGAGGGAGGGGATGAAGAAGATCTAGATCTGTACTCTGATCTCTGTCCTCTTGGTTCGGCGGACGTTCGGCGGACGCTTCGGAGCCGCTTCGAAGCGTCGCTTCGGTGGATGCTTCGGGTGTCGCTTGAGCGAGTGCTTGAGCGTCCTCCGTACGTGACGCCGAACGAGGTTGGGCCGTCCCGTGGCGCTTCTTTCGGGCCTCCGCCGAGGCTTTCCCGCCCTTGGAGGCGTTGTTGCGGTTCACCTTCCGTTTCTCGATGGGCTCGAACCTGCGGCTCATGCCCCGCACCCGCCACCCGCCGTCTCCCTTCGGCTCGGCGAGACCCAGGCGGGCAAGCTGCTCGGCCTTCACGTCGTAGCCGCTGGCGAGCTGGAACCGGGCCTCGAGCTCCTCCTTCGGTAGCACCACCTCCGGCTCCACACCCTCCGGCGTTTTGGCGATGATCTCCTCGAGCTCTCGTGGGTCCGCGCAGAGCTCCCAGAATTCCACCAGGCTGCCCAGGGCGTGCTGGTAGGTGCTCTTCTGCAGGCCGGCCAGCAGCACCGCCTTGGGCTTCACCGCCCGATCCACCTTGACCCACGGCAGCGGATCGCTCGACAACACGTCGTCCTTGTCCATCACCCAATCCCTCCCTCGGTTTCGCCCAACAGCCCACCGCCAGGCACCCCTTCGACGGGCCCGGCGACCTGCAGCTCGAGCTCACGCACGCGCTCCCTCAGTTGAGCGCGCTCCGCTTCGAGGGAGCGCACCTTCTCCTGCAGCCGGTCGATGGTGATCTCCTCCGTCGTCGGCCCCTGCTCGCCGCCGGCGCGCACCAGGTCCTCGAGCTGGGCCTGCTCCAGCTCCAGCCCACGGGCGACCGCGCAGTTGCAGCCGGTGCGGTGGCCCAACGCCGCGCAGCTCATGCAGGCCTCGTCATGCTGGACACCATCCGCTCGAACTCCGCCTCGGTGCCGCCCCAGCGCTTCCAGAGCTTGAACCGCTCCTTCATCGTCAGGAGGATGCGGTTTTCGAGCACCTGAACGACGACGGCGCTGCGGGCGCGGTAGGCGTGGAAGATCGACGGGTCCTCGACGGACGGCTCGACGTCGCCCTCGAGCCGCACCCGGTAGAGCGAGCCGTACACCGCCCGGCTGGCGTAGTACCTGGCGTAGGGGAGATCCGCGCAGGCATAGACCCAGCCCTCAGGCGTCGCCGGATCACCAACCGAGCTGCCCCTCCGCTGGGCCTCGCAGTGCGCGCAGCCCTCGACGTAGCGGTGCTCCGCCATGCCGGGGATGATGACCGAGCCCACCTTCAGCCCCGGCACCCCGCCGTGGAAGAGGAGCCTCACGCCGGCCTCCTCGCCCGCACTTCGGCAAGCTCGGCCTTCAGCCGCTCCACCTCGAGCAGCAGCTCAGTGATGCGCTCCTTCGCCCGCTCCCGCCGCGGCGCCGGCGGCGTCCACTTCGCGTCGACGGGCAGCAGCCGGTACCAGCTCCGGCCGCCGGCACGGAGCTCCACCTCGTACCGGCGGGGCGGCCGGCCGTCCTGGCCGCGCTCGATCTCGTGCAGCCGGGCGGCGAAGCGGCGCCCGCCCACGCGCTCCAGCGCCGAGCTGGGAAACCAGCCGCCGGCGGACATGAAGCGACGCAGCCGGCTGCAGCAGGTGTCGGAGAAGCCCGGGCGGGTGGGGTTGGTGGTGAGGCCGCTCACAGGACGGCGCTCCGAATGGCCACATCGTGGTACCGGATGCTGATCCCGGGCTGAAAGGACATCTGGAAGGAGAAGTCCACCGAGTACATCTGGTGCAGCGTCTCCTCCTCGCTCTTGAGCCTGGCGACGAGATAGACCAGCTCCCGCTCCCAGAAGTCCTTCAGCATCCTGCACCGCGCCTCTTTCGAACCGGCGAGGCGGAGACCGACCGAGAGAAAGACGGAGCGGGAGCGACGGTAGATGTCCGGGCGTCGCTCGCGCACCTGGCGCATGGCGCAGGTGGCCGCGGCGAGCTCGCACCTGGCGGAGAAGGAGATCATCTCAGAGCCCCGCCACGGCGGCCGCCTTCTTCGCGGCCTTCTTGCGCTGCTCGAAGGTCTTCTTCTCGCCAGCGTCCCACTCCGCCATCGCGGCGACGAGCTCGTCGGCGCTGTGCCCGCGGACCACCTGGAACTCGCGGCTGCGGCCCGGCTTCCGCGTCGTCCTCCAGACGCCGGGCGGGACGACCGTCACCCGCTTGCTGAACCCGTGCTCCGCGCAGGCGGCCTTCACCCGCTCGAGCTCCGCCTCGTGCTTCTTCACCAGCGCGTCGACGGCGCCGAAGAAGCCCCCCCCCTCGCTCCGATTCGAAGAGCTCATCGAATGTCCTTTCATGCCTGCACCCGGCGAAAGACCAGCTGAACGAAGACCGCGCCGGCGTCGACGGCCGCCGCCTGAGCCTGGCGCAGGGAGCAGTCGGGACAGGGACAGCCCGGCACGTGCCCAAGCACCACCAACTCGAGGCGGGGCGGAGGGGGTGGAAGTACCGGGCGGGGAGGGCTCGGGACAGGCGGCGCCGCGTGACGAGCGGCGGCCAGGCTCAGCGCCACCGCGGCAATGGCGACGCCCCAGACGACGGCGACCACCATCCAGGCGCCGCTCATTGGCCACCCCCGCGCTTCTCGAACTTCACCACCTCGACGGCCGCGGGCGCCGGAGTCGGCTCAGGCTCATCGTCGCCGTCAAAGATGGCCGCGATCTCGGCCGCCGTGTAGATGCGCCTGGAGTGCTCCTCGCAGATGTACGGCCGCGCGTGCTCCTTCGCGAGCTCGACGAGCAGCGACGTCGTCGTCTCGATGAACTGCTCCTCGGCGAGCTCCATGCCTGAGCCGTCCTCGCCGCTGTACTCGTCGTCGAAGTGTTGCAGGAAGGCGTCGAAGGCCACACCGGCGCCGCGTTTGAGGTGCTCCGGGTCCACCACCTTGCGGCGGAACTCGGCGACCACCACATCGCCGTCCCTCCTGCCGAGGTCCAGCAGATACTCCTCGGGCGTCTTGGCCTGAAACGCCTCGTCGTCGGGAGCTCCGAAAAAGACGTCGGCCGGCTCAGGAGCCTCGCTGCGCTCGTGCTCGATGGCCTGGTCCGCCGGCGCCGTGCGCCAGTCAGGCCACGTGCGCGACTCGTTTTTCGCCTGCTTCGCGGCCAACGCCTGGGCGATGGCCTCTGGCTCGTGCCCGTGCCGCCACGCGCCGTCGAACGCCAGGAGGACGACGTCGATCCACTCCTCGAGGTCGGTCGGCTTCTTCTCCACCTCACCGAGCTCCTTGCGGATGTGGGCGAGGACGCCCTTGGTGCGCGGGCTGGGGCCGAAGGTCTTCTCGCTGAAGATGCGCTGGCGGTGGAGATGGGCGATCAGGTCGAAGGCCATCGTCGCTGTCGCGAGCTGCTCGAGCCTCGCCGTCTTCCGCCGAATCTCCTCGGCCAGCGACGCGCCGCCCACCAGCCACGCCTCGCCGAGCGCGTCCTTCGCGGCGGCGAGCTCTGCCGCGAGCAGCAGCGCCGCTTCCCTTTCGACCTTCAAGTCCCGCTCGGCGCGCTCAGCGCGCTCGAGAGCCGCGTCGCGCTCGACGACGGTCGAGCACATCGCTCCGAAGAGCGCGTGCTGCGCCACGGCGGGCGGCACATTGACCCTTTCGCCGGCGCGGAAGTCGACGTTGCGCAGCCCCATCGCCTGCCCAGCGATCAGGGCGAGTGCGTCGAGCTCAGCCCGTGTCTGGTCGAGGGTCGCCAAGAGCGCGCCGGTCGAGTTCGCCACGAGCTCGGCGTCGTCGAGGCCCTTACCGATGCCGTAGCCGCCCAGCGTCGCCGGCGTGACGTTCGTGGCGTCGAGGCGGAAGCCCTCGCAGGCGCCTTCGCCGTTGCACACCGGGCAGGTCACCTCCTCGGCGCCTTCGATGCGGTCGGTGAGCTCCCATCCGCCGATGGAGATCCACGCCTCGCGGAGGGCCTTCTCTTCTTCGGGGGTGAGGGGTTCCGGGGTGCTCATCAGGCAGCCCTCCCCGCCAGCGAGGACTTCAGCCGCTCCGCCCGGCGGCGGACCGCGTCGATCCGCATCAGCAGCGCCTGGTGTTCGTCGTGGGCCTCTCGTGGGCTAGTCCGTTGCGTTCCGAGCGAATTCGAAGGAATCTGAGAGGACGCGGCCGACCCTCCCAGGGCCCCTGACCGCTTCCTAAACCGCAGGTCGCAAGTTCGATTCTTGCTGGGGTCATTTGGAGGAGCGGTGCCCCTGGCCCAGCTCGACATCGCGCGCGTACCGGACCCGGTGCGCACCGCCGTGAGTCACTTG
>JBBIOE010000213.1:0-14031 GCA_037443525.1 Archangiaceae bacterium
GGGCCTTCGCCACCGACGGGCGGGTGGCGCTCTACCTCGACGAGCCGGGCCAGTACGTGCCGCACGACGCCAAGGTGGGCGACGTGGTGGCGGTGAAGCTGCCGCGGGCGCGGGAGAACCTGATTCCGCACCGCTTCACCGTCTACGGGGGGCAGGGCGGGCCGGTGTTGGGCAAGTCCTTCGTGAAGCTCTTCGTGCCGGTGACCTTCGAGGCGGCGGGCGGCTTCGTGGAGATCTTCAGCGGGCGGGCCGGCGACCAGCTGCGCTTCGGGCTCCACGTCGCCAACCACCAGGCCGACTTCGGCCGGGCGGACAGCGCGGTGTTCGACGTGGCCGCGTCCGACGAGCCGGGCATCGTGAAGGCGCTCGACGCCTTCGTGCGGGCGTACCCGAAGGGGCTCTCGCTCAGGGGCATTCCCTGGGGCACCCAGCCGGGCGCCTACGGGCTGCCGCGCGCGGAGGCCATGGGCCGCGCCGACGTGGGAGATGGCTACGGCTGGCGGCGGAGCCGCGAGGCGGTCTCCGGAGGGCTCGACGCGGGTGCGTTCCCGTCGAGCCGCGCCCGGACGTGAGCTCCTCGGCGTGGGCCACCGCGCTGCTCGGCGTGGCGCTGGGCATGCGGCACGCGCTCGAGCCGGATCACCTCGCCGCGGTGTCGGCGCTGGCGGCGGAGGAGCGCGGGTCGAAGAGCGGCCTCAAGCTCGGCGCGCTGTGGGGCGTCGGCCACTCGTCGACGCTCTTGCTGGTGGCGGGCACGCTCGCGCTGCTCGAGGCCCAGATGCCGCCGAGGCTCACCGATGCGTTCGAGCTGGCGGTGGCGGTGGTGCTGCTCTCGCTCGGCGTGCGCGCGATGCGGCGCTCGCTCGAGGAGGGGCGGGTCGGTCCCTTCCGGGCGCACCGGCACCCGGGGCTGGTGCACGCCCACGCCGCGCCCTCCGAGCACGTGCACGTCTTCCGCTGGACGCTGGGCACGCGCTCCTTGTGGGTGGGCGCGCTGCACGGGCTCGCCGGCAGCGGGGCGATGACGGCCCTGGTGTTGGCGGAGGTGAAGAGCGGCGCCGAGCGGCTCACGGCCCTGGCGCTCTTCGGTCTGGGGAGCGTGCTGGGCATGGCGCTCCTCACCGGGGTGCTCGGCGTGCCGCTGGCCCGCTTGGCGAAGTCTCCCCGGCTCGCCGCCCTCGCGCTCGGCGTGGTGGGGCTCCTGTCGTCGTCCTTCGGCCTGTGGTGGGGCGTCGAGGCCAGCCGGCGCTTGCTCGGGGCGTGAGCGCGGTCTTGCCGACGAGCGGGCCTCGCGGCGGTGCGCGCTCGGCTCCATCCGCGTCGCGACCGTTCAGCCCAAGCGGAGTCGAGGGCCGGCGAGTCTCTGGAATCCGATCGGTTCAGCCGGGCTCCTCGACGCAGCCCGTTCTGAGCAGCGCCGAAGGGCTCGGGCTGAACGGTTGCGACTCCAGAGGTGATGAATCTCCAGAGCTCAGCCTGGGCGGGCGGCTCGAGGGCCGGGAGGCACGTTCGTGAGCGCGGCACCGCGGGACGTCCGCTCGCCCGGCCTCGCCGCGGAGCTCCGCGCGCTGGCGCCGTGGGCGGCCCTGGCGCTGGCGGCGTGGGCCGGCCTCGTCGTCCACGCGCGACGCTCCCCTCGGGAGCGTGGCCCCGAGCGGGCCGCGTGGCAGCGCTCGTACCTGGAGCTCTCGCCCCAGGAGCAGCGGCTCTACCGCGAGCTCCGCGCGGGGCTCTTCGACGTGGAGAACCAGCGCGCGGCGACGAAGCAGTGGCCCGACGTGCCGTGGCTTCTGGAGCAGGGGGTGCCGCCCTTCTCGCCCGACGCCCTCACCCCCGCGATCGATTGGGCGATGTCGAGGGACGGGCTCTACGTGACCTACCTCGGCGTGCCGAGGTCGCCCGGGGCCTCGCGCTGGCTGGTGCTCTTCATCGAGCCGGAGAAGCAGGCCTTCGCCGCCGCGACGCCCCCGCCGCCGCCCGACGAGGAGCACCACACGCTTTCCGACGGCACCGCGCTGCACGTGACGGTGTGGACGGCGCCGAACGAGGGGCCCTTGCCCAAGGGCGTGCTGGCCTTCCCGGTGGCGGAGGGCTGGACGCAGCGGGTGGGGCAGTGAGGAGCTGACGGGAGCGGGGACGTCTCTTGCTGTCGAATCGAGCTGGCGGTGCCCTCTGCGCAAGAGTCGCTCGCCTATGCTCGCCGGTTTCCACGGGGCTCATCCCGCATGTCCGGGGGCGGTTCGCCCGGCGTGATTCCCGACGCGATTCCCCCAGGAGGACGGCATGAAGTTCGTCATCAGCGGCGGCAACAGCGGCATCGGTCTCGAGGCAGGACGGCAGCTGGTCGCGAAGGGCCACGAGGTGGTGCTGCTCGGGCGCGACGCGGCCAAGGGGCAGGCGGCGGCGCAGGCGCTGGGGGCGAAGGCTGCGTTCCTCTCCGCGGACCTCTCGACGCACGCGGGCGTGAGGGCCTGCGCCCAGAAGGTCTTGGCCGAGCACCCCACCCTCGACGGCGCGCTGCTCGGCGCAGGCGTGCTGACCACCAAGGACCAGCGCACCGCCGACGACCTCCACGCGGTGTTCGCGGTGAACTACCTGTCGCGCTACCACCTGGGGCAGCTGCTCTTGCCGGCCCTCACCAAAGGCGCGGCGCCGGGGAGGCTCGTGCTGCTGGTGGCGGGAGTTCCGCTGACCTCCCGCATCGACTTCGACGTCTTCCCCCGGTACAAGCCGTTCCCCGGCATGGGCTCGTTGAGCTCGGTGCAGATCGCGAATTACCACTACGTGCAGCAGCTCGCCCGGCAGCGGAAGGACGTCCTCGCCGCGGTGGTGAACGTGGGCCTGGTGAAGACCGACATCCTGCGCGACATGCCGGGGCCGATGAAGCTGGCCTTCACGCTCTTCAGCCCGTTCATCACCGTGTCGGTCCAGACCGCGGCGTCGAACGCGGTGCACCTGCTCACCACCGAGGGGTGGACCTCGGGCGGCTACTGCCCGAAGCCCGGGAAGCCGGAGAAGGTCACGCCGCTGGCGCTGGACGCCGGCGTGGGCGAGCGGGTGATGCAGGTGAGCCGGGACCTGGCGGGGGCGTAGCCCACGCGCTTCAGACGGGCTTGGGCAAGAGGCGCTGGAGGGCCTCCACCGCCCAGCGCCGGTCCACGAGCGCGTCCTCCTGCGCCGGGGCGACCTTGCGCCACTGCGCGAGGTGCGACTCGTAGAGCGAGAGCGGCGCGCTGAGCGAGCGCGGGTTCGCGCCCGCCTCGTCGAAGAGCAGCCACCGCAGCGTCTGGGCGTCGCGGTCGAGGTCCTCGAAGAGGAGGACGGAGTTCAGATCGCGGCCGCCGGTGGACGCGAGCAGGAGCACCTTCATCAGCTCGATGGCCCAGTCCTCGAGGCCGGCGCGCAGGAGCTTCACCTTCTCGACCAGCGCGTTGAGCGACGGCACCACGCGCACCGTGCCGGTGACGCCCGCGGCCCGGTAGGCGTCGACGGCCTCGGCGCGGCCGGCTTCGTCGGCGACGCACACCCGGCACCAGAAGCGCGCCGCCGGGTCGACGAAGAGCAGCTCCCCGGCGACGGTCGCGCGCTTGCCGCAGGCGCAGGTGAAGCGGTTGAGCTGGCCGGCGAGCAGCTTCGCCTCGAGCTCGGGCGCCTTCTCGGTGTTGATGCTCTGGACCACCTCGACCTCGCGCTCCGCGTGGCAGGACGGGCAGGTGACGATGGCGTGTGCGACGAGGCTCATGCCCACAGGGTAACGCAGCGGCCCGCGCCATGAGACCTGCTACGGTGCCGCGCCTGATGCACGCGCTCGCGCTCGTCCTCCTCGCCGCCGCGCCCAAGCCGCTCACGGTCGGCGTCACCCTGCACCCGTACTTCTCCTGGACCGCGAACGTCGCGACCGGCCTGCCCATCGAGGTGCGCCCGGTGCTGCCCTCGGACGTGGACGTGGGGAACTACCAGCCGCGCCCCGAGGACATCGCCACGCTGAAGGACCTCGACGCCCTGGTCGTCAATGGCGTGGGCCACGACGACTTCATCGAGGGCATGCTCAAGGCCTCGGGCAACACCCGCTGCACCGTGATTCGCCCCAACGACGGCACGGCGCTGCTCAAAAGCGCGCGCGGCGGCGCGGTGAACTCGCACACCTTCCTCTCCTTCACCAACGCCGTGCAGCAGACCTACGTCATCGCCCGGGCGCTCTCCGCGCTCCGGCCCGAGCTCGCCGAGAAGCTCCAGGCCAACGCGCAGGCCTACGCCAAGCGCTTGCGGGCGCAGAAGGCCAGGGCGGTGGAGCGGCTCGCCGGCGCGCCCGAGACCCGGGTGGTGACGGTGCACGACGGCTACTCGTACCTGTTGCAGGAGCTGGGGCTGGAGCTTGCCGGCGTGGTCGAGCCCGCGCACGGCCTGCTCCCCTCGGCGAAGGAGCTCTCCGAGGTGGTGCGGCTGCTCGAGAAGGAGAAGGTGAAGGTGGTGCTCTCCGAGGCGTCGTTCCCTCCCGCGATGCTGGAGGTGCTGAAGCAGAGCGGCGCGCAGGTCTCGGTGCTGAGCCACATCGCCACCGGCCCCTTCACCCCCGAGCGGTTCGAGGTGGAGATGCAGAAGAACGTCGACGCCCTGGCGAAGGCGGTCGGCGCGAAGTGAGCGCGGCGCTCTCCATCGAGGGCGTCTCGGTCGAGCGGCGGCTGGTGGACGTGTCGCTCGCGGTGGCGAAGGGCTCCCTTCACGCGGTGGTGGGCGCGAACGGGGCCGGCAAGTCGACGCTGGTGGAGTGCGCGCTGGGGCTGGTCGAGTTCTCCGGGCGGGTGCGCGTCGGCGTGGGGCGGGTGGGCTACGTGCCGCAGCGCTTTCACCACGCGCCGGTGCTGCCGATGACGGTGCTCGACTTCCTCGCGGCGGCGCGCTCCAGGCGGCCGGCCTGCTTCGGCGTGTCGAGAGGCCTGCGCGCGACGCTGGAGGTGGCGCTGGCCCAGGGCGGGCTCGAGGGCTTCGGCGCGCGCTCGCTGGCGGCGCTGTCGGGCGGAGAGCTGAAGCGGCTGCTGATGGTGCACGCGCTCCTCGACGGGCCGGAGCTGGTGCTGCTCGACGAGCCGGAGGCGGGCCTCGACGCCCCGGCGCTCTTGGCCTTCGAGCGCACGCTCGCCGCAGAGAGAGCGCGCGGCGCGGCGGTGCTGTGGGTGAGCCACGACGCCGAGCGGGTGAAGCGCCTGGCCGACGAGGTCACGACGCTCGCGGGAGGCCGGCGTGTCTGAGCCGCTCGCGTCCACCGGTCGCCGTGCTCTCGCGGCGCGCTTCGCGGCACCGCCGTTCAGGCTGAGAGGCTCGATCGAAAGAGCGACTCCGTTCAGCCCGAGCCCTTCGGCTCCGCTCAGGACGGGCTGCGTCGAGGGCCGGCGAGTCCAGGAGATCCGATCGGTTCCAAGGAGGTCCTCGACGTCGCTCGGACTGAACGGTGGCAGGTTCCACGTTTCGGCACCCTTCGACCGGTCGACTCCGCTCAGGACAGGCTCCGCGGAGGGCGCTGCGCCGTGATGGACGCTCTCTCCTTTCCCTTCGTCCAGCGGGCGCTGGTGGCGGTGCTGCTCGCGGCGCCGCTCCTCGGCGGGCTCTCGCCGCTGGTGGTGGGTCGGCGGCTGGCCTTCTTCTCCGCCGCGCTCGGGCAGGCGGTGCTCACCGGCGTCTCGTTGGGCGTGCTGCTGGGCGAGCCGCTCGAGGCGCCGTGGGGCAGCGTCACCGGCTTCTCCCTGCTCCTCGGCCTCGCGCTGGTCTTCCTGAAGCGCCGCTCGAAGCTGCCGCCCGACACCTTGGTGGGGGTGCTGCTCGCCTTCACCCTTGGCCTCGGGGTGTGCCTGTTGGTGCTCGTCACCAAGCGCTTCAACGTGCACCAGCTCGAGGCGGTGATGTTCGGCAGCGTGCTCACCGTGTCGCCGCTCGATCTCGGCCTCCTGGCCGTGGCGCTCGCGGTGGTGCTCGCGCTCGTGCTCCCCCGCTTCAACGCGCTGGTGCTGGACGGGCTCGACGAGGGCCTCGCCGCGGCGAGGGGCGTGAAGGGCGCGGCGCTCGACTACCTCTTCGTCACCGCGCTCACCCTGGCCATCGTCGCGTCGGTGAAGGTGATGGGCGCCTTGATGGTGGAGGCGATGCTGGTGGTGCCGGCGGCGGCCGCGCGGAACCTCGGGCGGTCTCTGGCCGGCGTGCACGCCTGGAGCGTGCTGGTGGCGCTCGGCGCCGGCGTGGGCGGCCTCATGCTCTCCACCCAGGTGAACGTGCCCTCCGGCGCGGCCATCGTGCTGGTGCTGGCGCTCGCGTTCGCGCTCTCTCTCGGCGGCCGGCTCGGGCGCGCCGGGCGCTGACGCCACGACGGCATCGTTGCGATGTCCGATCGGAAAGGTAGGGTGCGCCCCGCCGCACTCACCTCTCTCAAACGGATACCCCCATGAAGACGCTCCTCGTCGGATTCGCTGCTGTCGTCGCCTTCTCCTCGTGCGGTCTGAGCCCCTCGGCGGCCTGCAAGGAGGGCGCGAAGCTGGCCTGCAACAAGATGTACACCTGCTACACGGGCGTGGAACTCGACGGGATCAAGACCGCCATGGGCGCGACCGAGGCGGACTGCGTCACCAAGCTCACCGCCGAGGGCAAGTGCGATCGCTCGGACTACGACACGAAGCCCTGCGACGCCAACGAGACCTACGACGCCAACGCGGCGAGCGCCTGCATCAACGACACCAAGGCGCAGACCTGCGAGGCGCTGAAGGCCGGCACCAAGGTCGCTTCCTGCGACAAGATCTGCAAGTGAGCTGAGCCCGAAGAGGCTCACCCTGCCGCACCGACGCCGTGCCCTTCGCGGGGCGCGGCGTCGTCGCGTGGGGCTCTGGCGACCGAGGCGGCTCCGCGCAAAGGCCCTCAGAATTTCATCGGGCGTCGAGTCTCAACCGCGCGGAATCGCCACCTGCTGCCTGGCCCCCGGCTTGCTGCCGAAGCCGCGTATGCGCTCGCACCGAGTCATCGTCGCCGCCGTCGCCGCGCTCGCGTTGATCTCCTGCGGCCCGCCCAACGACCTGCCGCCCGGCGTCCTGGTGAAGTCCTCGAAGGCGCGCCTGGACTCGGCCGCGCCACCAGCCGACGTCGAGCTCGCCGTTCAGGACGCGAACGCCCTCGCGCTCGACGTCTTCCGGAGGCTCCCCGCGGGCACCAACACCGCCTTCTCGCCGATGAGCGTGCAGCTCGCCCTGGCGATGACCTCCGCCGGCTCAGGGACCACCACGCACGACGCGTTCGTCGCGGTGCTCCACCCCTCGCTCGTCGACGACCGCTTCCACCGCGCGATGAACACCCTCGACGCAGCGCTGGCGAGCCGGGGGCAGGGCGCGAGCGGCAAGGACGGCCGGGCCTTCGCGCTGAGGCAGAACAACCAGCTCTTCTCGCAGTTGGAGCAGCACCTCGAGGCGCCGTTCCTCGACACCTTGGCCGAGGAGTACGGCGCCGGCATCCGCCAGCTCGACTTCAGGGGGAAGGCCGACACCGCGCGGGCCGCCATCAACGGCTGGGTGAAGACGAACACCGAAGGGCTCGTGCCCGAGTTGCTCGCGCCCGGCACCGTCACCACCGACACGCGCCTCGCGCTGGTGAACACGCTGTACTTCAACGCCGGCTGGCGGGCGAAGTTCGACCACGAGCTCACGCGCCCGGGGACGTTCACCAGGGACGACGGCTCGACGAAGGAGGTGCCGATGATGCTCGGCACGTCCGTCGTCTCGGCCCGCGCGGTGGTGGACGGCACCGACGTGGTGGAGCTCCCGTACTCGGGCGACGAGGTCTCGATGGTGCTGCTCGCGCCGCCGCAGGGGACGCTCGCGGCCTTCGAGCGGCAGCTGACGGCGGCGACGCTGAAGCGCCTCGTCGATGCGCTCGCGCCGGAGCGGATCGGGCTCAGCCTTCCGCGCTTCGAGGCCCACGGCCGCGTGGACCTGAAGGAGGTGCTCTCCGCGCTCGGGCTCGGCGTGGCCTTCACCGGCGAGGCGGACTTCTCGGCCATGACGGGCACCCAGGAGCTCCAGCTCCAAGCGGTCATTCACCAGGCGGTGGTGAAGACGGACGAGGACGGCACCGAGGCGGCGGCGGCGACGGCCGTCACGCTGATCGATCGAACGTCTCCCCGCGTCGTCGAGGTGAACCGGCCCTTCGTGTACCTGATTCGCGATTCCGCCACCGGCGCCGTGCTCTTCCTCGGGCACGTCGTCGACCCCTGAGCCCAGGCCCCGTGCATTCCCGCTCCAGCCCAGCGGCGCTCGTGTAGCGTTCGCGCCCATGAGCCACCTCTGCCCGCGCGATGGTGAAGCGCTGACTCCCACGCCCGATGTCTTCGGAAAGGGCGCGCCCGCGGAGGTGTGTCCCAAGTGCGCCGGCGTGCTGGTGGAGTGGAAGGTGGCGCAGAAGTTCTTCGAGTCCCTCGGGCTCTCGCTCGGCGACCTGCAGACCTCGGAGGCCAAGGCGAAGCTGAAGCCCAAGCCCGGGACGCCGGCACCGTGCACCTCCTGCGGCAAGGCGAACCTCTCGCCCTTCGTGGTGAAGGGCGTGGAGCTCGACCTCTGCTCGGAGTGCGGCGCGGCGTGGTTCGATCGCGGCGAGCTGTCTCGCGTCTCCGGCGGGAAGCTCGGCCAGACGCTGGCCCAGGCGCCCCAGGCGATGGCCGGCGAGCGCATCGTCGAAGAGGGCGTGTTCGAGATGTTCTGGGACTGCGCCTTCTGCGGCACCACCGCGCTCCTCGGGAAGTCGAACCGCTGCTGCCCGAAGTGCGGCGCCGCGCAGGACGCGACCAGGCGCTACTTCCCCGCGCCCGGCCAGGAGGTGAAGGCCAACGCGGAGTACGACGGCGCCGACAAGACCTGCCCCGCCTGCCAGACGCCCAACGGCGCCAAGGCGGTGCACTGCCGGCAGTGCGGCAGCCCCCTCGACGGCTCGCAGGAGGTGGGCCGCGTCGCGGACCGCGTCGACCGGAAGCTGCCGCCCGCCGCTCCGCCCACGCCCCAGGGGAAGGGCGGAGTGCCGAAGTGGCTGTGGGCGGTCGGCGCGATCCTCGCCCTGACCTGCGCCTGCTGCGGCGTCTTCACCTTCTGGACGAAGGAGTCGCAGGCCACGGTGGCGGGGCACCGCTGGACGCGGGAGATCGACGTCGAGTCCATGGCGCCGAGGAGCGACTCCTCGTGGTGCGACTCGCTCCCGTCGGGCGCCTACTCGGTGTCGAAGAAGCGCGAGCAGCGCTCGACCAAGCAGATCGCCGACGGCGAGGAGTGCAGCACACGCGACGTCGACCGCGGCGACGGCACCTTCAAGCGGCAGAAGGAGTGCAAGACCAGGTACCGCGAGGAGCCGGTCTACGACGACAAGTGCTCGTTCACCATCGACCGCTGGGACAAAGAGCGCACCGAGAAGGCGAGCGGGCGCGGGCTCGACTCTCCGCCGTCGTGGCCGAGCGTGCGCCTGCGCCTGACGGGCAGCTGCAAGGGCTGCGAGCGCGAGGGGAGCCGCCGGGAGACGTACACGGTGGAGCTCAAGGGGCCCACGGGCGAGGCGTGGACCTGCGACCTCGCCGAGTCGAAGTGGCGCTCGCTCTCCGTGGGGACGACGAAGCCGGTGAAGGTGCGCGTCGTCGGCGGCGGCGTTCAGTGCGACTCGCTGTAGGCCCGAAGGCTCTGGGACAGCCCAGGTCGTACGCGGCCGAAGCTGCTCGGTCCCTGACGAAAGTTCGGGCTATGGTCCCGCCGCCATGGACGTGGCCGAAGGCACCTTCACCATCTCGAACCAGCTGGGCCTGCACGCGCGCGCCGCGGCGCAGCTGGTGAAGCTCGCCAACCGCTTCGTCGGCGAGGTGGAGCTGGAGTGCGAGGGCCAGTCGGTCAACGCCAAGTCCATCATGGGCGTGCTGATGCTCGCCGCCGCGATGGGCATGGTGGTGCGGGTGAAGTGCACCGGCGCCGGCGCCGCGGCGTGCCTCAAGGAGATCGGCGACCTCATCAACAACAAGTTCGGCGAAGGTCGGTGAGCGGGCCGCACGTCTGCGCCGGCTGCGGCCGGGCGCTCTCGCGCGACGAGCCCTACTGGCGCTTCGCTCTCGCCCTCGAAGGCGAGCTCGACTCGCTCTCGGCAGGCAGCAGCGGCAAGGGCACCGGCGAAGACCTCGAGGCCCTGGTCGGCGAGCTGGAAGACCGAGACCCCGACGAGCTGGAGAACGAGGTCCACGAGGAGCTGGAGGGCGTCCTCTGCTCCCCCTGCCGCGCCCGCCTGCGCAACCTCCTCCGCCGCACCTCCTCCGGCACCCCACCGCACTGAGCGGCCCGTACGCGTTTCCTCTGAGAAACAGCTCAGTTGCGAAAAGTTTGCGTAGTCGGGCATGAATTTAGCCCTGACCCCGATGGACGAAGGCTTAGCGCTGTGCTTTGGAGCGCTCACCTACTGGAAGCATCCCGCTTCCGCCTTTGCGAGGCATGCCATGACGACCCCGACCACCGGTCTGCGCGACTTCCTGGAGATTCCCTACGAGCAGCTGGAGGAGATGAACCTCTCGGTGAAGCAGGCGCGGCTCAACCGCGAGGCGCCCGACAAGCTCAAAGAAGCGCGGATGAAGTACCTGACCGACGAGCGCCGCATCAAGGCGGTGACGGTGTGCTTCACCGACCTCGAGGGCCGGCTGCACATGCTCGACTACGACAAGAAGTTCCTCCTGAAGAGCCAGGACAACCTGACCTTCGACGGCTCGAGCGTGCGGGGGTTCTCGGCGCAGCACGAGTCCGACCTGCGCCTCTCCCTCGACTGGTGCGCCTTCTACTGGCTGCCGGCCGACGTGTTCGGCCCCGGCAAGGTGCTCTGCTTCTCCGAGGTGCTGGGCCGCGACGGCTCGCCCTACGCCAGCGACCTGCGCGCCAAGCTCAAGGCCTACGGGGAGCAGCTGCACCAGAAGGACGGCACCGTCTGCCACATCGCGCCGGAGATCGAGGGCTTCCTCTTCAACGGCAAGGACGCCGAGCGCCGCTACCACGAGCACGGCAAGTTCGACTACGTCTCCACCGGCGGCTACTACCACTCGCTCCCGGGCGACAAGCTGCGCAAGTTCATCGACTCCGCCGCCGAGGTGCAGCGGGCGATGGGCTTCTTGAACGAGAAGGACCACCCGGAGGTCGCCCCCAGCCAGTTCGAGATGAACTTCTCGTACTCGGAGGCGCTCATCACCGCCGACCAGGTGCAGCTGTACAAGCTGCTCTGCCGCCAGGTCGCCGCCAACATGGAGATGACGGCGTCGTTCCTCCCCAAGCCGGTCACCGGGGTCAACGGCAACGGCATGCACACCAACATGTCGTTCAGCCGGGGCGGCAAGAACCTGTTCTGGGACGCCAAGGGCCAGGACGGGCTGTCCAAGTCCGGCTGGGACGCCATCGACCGCATCCTTACCAACGCCGACGATCTCTGCCTGTTGCTCAACCCGTCGGTGAACGCCTACCGCCGGCTGGACCCGCACTTCGAGGCGCCGAATCAGATCAAGGCGTCGCCGAACAACCGCGGCGCGATGGTGCGCATCCCCACCGGCAACGAGCGCTCGGCCCGCATCGAGGTGCGCAGCGTGGCGCCCGACGCGAACCCCTACCTGGTCTTCTACAGCCTGATGCGCACCGCGCTGGAGGGCCCGGGCAGCGACTCCACCTCCGACGAGGCCAAGCGCAGCCGCACCCGCTTCCTGCCCGACAACATCTACGACGCCATCCGCCTCTTCAAGGGCTCGAAGTTCATGGGCGAGGCGTTGGGCGAGACGGTGGCGCAGAAGTTCGCCGAGGTGAAGCAGGCCCAGGCCGACCGCTGCCCCAAGGCGCTGGGCTCGATGATCAAGGTGCCGGAGATTCAGTTCCACCACGAGGTCACCAACCAGTACCTCTGGAACCAGTTCTGACGCGCTCCGAGCCCGGCCCTTCAGGAGGAGTCGCGATGTCGAGGGTCCTCGTGCCGTTCGCGTTGGTGCTGGGCGCCTGCACGCTGCCGCAGGTGGTGCCGGAGGCGCTGACCACCGAGTTCAAGGCCACCGGGGAGGTTCGGGCGCACGAGCGCACGGCCTCCTTCGACGCGGTGCGGGTGAGGAACCCGAAGATGAACCTCACCCGGCGCACCGACGGGAGCTGGGGCGGCACCTTCGCCGACCACGGCGTCGACGTGTCGGTCGACGAGACCTCCGTGCGCGGCGCCGACTTCACCCTCTCGCGGAAGGACTCCACCCCGGAGAAGCTGATCATCACCGGCCAGTTCCAGGGGCGCATCTACCGCTTCGAGCTCGACGCCCAGCAGGCCGTGGTGCGCGCGCCCAACACCTCGCTGACCCTCTTGGGGCGGACGGTGCAGGACAACGGGGTGGCCTACGGCGCCCGGGGCGAGCTGGTCTTGTTGGGTGACGCTGGAAAAGAAGCGCCACCCTGGCCGCAGGTCGCCTTCGCCCTGATGGCCGCCTTCAACTGATCTCCCGAAGCGCGCCTGGAGTAGTCTCGACCGCCGGGAGTCAGGCGTGTCGGACGACGAAACCACAGGCTCCAAGCCCATCCTCAACATCCTGGCCCTGGCCGGGAAGTCGAACCCGACGCTCACGGTGCTGGCGGGCCGGGAGCAGATCGGCAAGAGCTTCGTGCTCGACCTGGAGGAGATCGTCATCGGCCGCGCGGTCGACGCGCACATCCGCATCGACGACGAGGGCGTGTCCCGCTACCACTGCCGAATTCTCCTCTCCCAGGAGCGGGTGGTCATCGAGGACCTCAAGTCCAAGAACGGCACCCTGGTGAACGGCGCGCCGGTGAAGACCGAGACGCTCCACTCGGGCGACAAGCTGCAGGTGGGCAGCTCCACCATCTTGCGCTTCGCTTTCCAGGACTTCCTCGAGGCGGAGGCGGCGAAGAAGCTCTTCGACCAGGCGACCCGCGACACGCTCACCGGCCTCTACAACCGCACCTTCCTCAACGAGCACCTGGTGAAGGAGTTCGCCTTCTCCAAGCGCCACGGGCACTCGCTCACGGTGGTGATGATCGACGCCGACCGCTTCAAGAGCGTCAACGACACCTTCGGGCACGCCGGCGGCGACTACGTCCTCAAGACCATCGCCGAGATCCTGCAGCAGACGCTGCGGCTGGAGGACGTGCTCGCGCGCTACGGTGGCGAGGAGTTCCTGCTCGTCACCCGTGAGCTCACCGACGCCAAGGCCTGGCAGTTCGCCGAGCGCCTCCGGAAGGTCGTGGAGAAGCACGAGTTCAAGATCGGCAAGACGCGGGTACCGGTGACGGTGAGCCTGGGCGTCGCCTCCACCGTCAAGACCGAGCACGAGACCTGGCAGAAGCTCGTCGACGCCGCCGACCGCGCGCTCTACGAGGCGAAGGAGGGTGGCCGGAATCAGGTGCGCCCGCTGCCGCCGAAGAAGAAGTGAGCGGCGCGGGGTGGCCCGAGGAAACGTGCCGCGAAGGCGAACGCCGCCTCGAGCCCCGAGGCGCGCCAGACTCCACCGCCGTCACGGAGCGTGCCGCGGCGGCGCTCCGCCGTCGGGCCGCGCCGGTCCGGGAGGCGGCGTCGGCCTCGACGAGCGCCGCGCCGAGGTGGCGGGTGAGCTCGCCGGGGGTCGCGCGTCTGAACCGTCGTGACGGAAGCGCCGCGGAGGGTCTCCGCCGTCACTCCGCGTCGGTCCGCGAAGCGGCGTAGACCTCGGCGAGCGCCGCGCCGAGCTGGGCGCGGGTGATGACGCGCGGCGGCTCGGCCTCGAGCTGAGGGCGCACCAGCCAGGCCGGCGCGTCGGAGCGGGCCAGCTCGGCCAGGGACGCGTGGGGCTCCACCAGCGTGACCGGGGGCAGCGAGTCCTCGGGGACGCGGCCGTCCGGCGCGGAGCGGACCAGCGTCGCGAACTCGTCGCGCACCACGAGGCCGCGCCACTCACCCGAGGGGGCGCGCACCAGCACCGCGCCGCTCTCGCTCGCCACCAGCGCGCGGGCCATCGCCTCCAGGGTCGCGCCCGCCGCGACG
>JBBIOE010000214.1:0-13918 GCA_037443525.1 Archangiaceae bacterium
CGTTGCGGGCGGCGCGTCCGCGGCGACCACTGGAGCCGGCGGCGTCGCCGTGGTCGGGCCGGCCGGTGCAGCCTTCTGAGCCGCCACCGCCGGCGCCTTGCGGTGGGTGAGGAACCAGTACGCTCCGGCGCCGAGCCCGCCCAGGCCGAGCAGCGCCACGACGAGAATCGCCACCACCAGCGGCGCCTTGCTCTTGGGCATCGCGGCGGCCTTCAGCTCCGCCGTCGACATCGGCGCGGCCGCGAAAGGATCGGGGAACGGCGTGCCCCGCGGGCGCGGCGGCTCTGGCGCGGGCGACACCGCGGTCGGCCCCGGGTGGGTGATGACCGGCTGCGCCGGCGCCGGCGCCGGCGGCGGCATCGGCGCGGTGGTGGGCGTCGCGAAGGTCCTCTCCATGCCCGACCCCTGCGGCGCCATCGGCTGGGTCGGGCTCTCCGGCGAGCCGAAGCGAATCGTCGCCGCCCGGGAGAGGAGCGCGCGCTGCGCCTGCCAGTCCTTGGAGCAGTGGGCCTTCACGAACTCGCCGAGCTGCACGCGGCTGGGCATGCCGCCCATGTGCATCAGCTGCTCGAGCAGCGCGCGGGCGAAGTCGTCGGTGGAGGCGAAGCGGTCGGCGGGGTTCACCGACAGGGCCTTGAGCACCACCTGCTCCAGCGACGCCGGCACCTCGGGCCGCACCGGCGCCAGCGGGTGCGTCTTCGGCTGGGCCATGGCCATCAGCATCTCGGTCATGGTGCCGCGGGGGACGTAGGAGGTGTTGGCGAGCAGCTCCCACAGCACCACCGCCAGCGCGTACTGATCGGCCCGGTGGTCGACGCCCTGCGCCTGCGCCTGCTCCGGCGCCATGTAGCCGAGCTTGCCCATCACCATCTGGGTCGCGGTGGCGTGGCTCCTGGCCTCGGACTTGGCGATGCCGAAGTCGATGACCTTCACCTCGCCCTCGTAGGACACCATGATGTTCTGCGGCGAGACGTCACGGTGGACGATGTTGAGTGGCGTGCCGTCGGGCGTGGCCTTCCGGTGCGCGAAGGCGAGGCCCTCCGCCGCCTGCTGCATCAGGAAGGTCGCCATCGGCACCGGCATCGCCAGCTTCTGCTCGGCGAGATCGCCCTGGAGCCGCGAGAGGTCGACGCCGGCCACGTACTCCAGCGCGAGGAAGAGCGTGCCCGCCTCTTCGCTCATGTCGTAGATCTGCGCGATGTTCCCGTGCTGGAGCTGCGTCAGCACCCGGCCCTCGTGGAGGAAGCGCGAGACGAACTGCTTCTCCTTGGCGATGGCGGGCAAGACCGTCTTCACGATGCACAGCTTCTCGAAGCCGCCGGTGCCGGACAGGCGCGCCAGCCACACCGCGCCCATGCCGCCCTCGCCCAGCTGCTCGAGGAGCTCGTAGCGCCCGAGGCGTTGGGGTTCGCTCATGACGTGCCTCCCGCCGCGCGCCGCTTGAGCACGTGGGTTGTGTACCAGGCGCCGACGCCGACCGCCGACGCCGCGCCCACCCAGACCAAGAGGATGGGGTTGCTCTTGAAGCCGAACCACAGCATCAGCCCCGCCGAGGCGACGTAGACGAAGGCCGCCACCAGGCTGGCCAGGGCCGGGCGCTCGTCGGGGGTCTTGGCGGTGGCGCGCGCGCGGAAGAGCCCGGAGGCAGTGAGCGCCGCGAACAGCACCAGGATCGCGCCCACGGTGCCGAGCACGCTGCGCACGTCGTTGGTGAAGAGGAGCAACAGCGCCAGCGCGCCCTGCAGCAGCACCGCGCTCTTCGGCGCCTCACCGCCCTTGCCCTTGAGCACCGCGGGCAAGAAGCCGTCGGCCGCCATCGCCGAGTACACCCGCGGGCCGACCAGCGTCATGGCGCTGATGGCCGAGGTGAAGAGCAACACCATCACCGCGCTCATCGCCTTCGCCGCCCCGGGGCCGAGGAGGTTCGCCACCACCGCCTGGCCGAGGGTGACCTGGTCCCACTGGCCCTTCAAGCTGGTGAAGTCGTCGTAGTGGAAGACCACCGTGCCCTGCTCGGGGGTGAGGTTGGCGACGAAGACGTAGTTCACGACCAGGTAGAGGGCGCCGACGAGCAGGCAGCCCACCAGCATCGCGAAGGGAACGTCCTTCTTCGGCTCCTTGAACTCGTCGGCGGCGTAGATCGCGGCGTTCCAGCCGGAGTAGGCGAACGCGATGTAGAAGAGGCTCGAGGCGAAGCCGCCCGCGACGTCGTAGTCCTTCGGCGGCGTCGGCGCCCAGGTGGGGAAGGCGAAGCTGCCGGCGAACAGGCACACCAGGACGAAGCCGGCGAGGAGCAGCACCTTCACCGCCACCAGGCCGTTCTGCAGGCGCGCCGACAGGTCGAGCCCGGCGGCGTGGAGCAGCGACAGCCCGATGACCAGACCCGCGGCCACGAGGCGCGGCTCGAGCGACGGCACCACCGCGCGGGCGAAGGCGCCGGCGGCGAGCGCGTCCACGGCGATGGGCGCGGAGAAGCCGAGGAGCAGCGAGGCCCAGCCGGCGAGGTAGCCCAGGGACGGGTGGAGCAGCGTGGAGAGGTAGCGGTACTCGCCGCCGCCGTGGGGCACCAGGCGCGCGACCTCCGCGTAGGCGCGCGCGCCGGCGAGCGCGAGCACGCCGCCCACCACCCAGGCGAGCAAGATGCGCGACGGCGGCATCGAGAGGGCCATGAACCCGGTGGAGAGGAAGACGCCCGCGCCGACCATGTTGGCGATGACGAGACCGACGCCGGACCAGCGCCCGAAGGGTTTCTCAGTGGCCACGGACGAGGGGTGTAGCCCAGGGCGCGCCAGCCTGGGAACGTTTGTCCCGACGGCCTTTCTCCTGCCCGAATCGTGTGGCACGGTCGCGCCATGCGCCTGCTCGCTCTGGTCACGGTGGCTCTGGTCTCGGGCTGTGGGACCTCGACGCTGGAGCAGAAGAGCTACTCCAGGGCGTGCGGCACGGCGGCCGACTGCACCCCGGCCTTCTTCGGCGACGTGTGCGCCTACTGCACGTGCCCGAACGGCACCGTCGGCCAGGCGAGCCTCAAGAAGTACCGGGACGACGTGAAGAACGGGCTGTCGTGGTGCGGCCAGAAGCCGGTGCCCGTCTGCGGCCCCTGCCCGGAGGCGGTGGTGGACTGCGTCGCTTCGCAGTGCGTGCTGAAGTAGCGCTCCGCGGAGCCCCGCCTCACCAGAGCAGGCGCGCGAGGAACCCGAGCGTGGTGGTGTACCCGACCGCCGAGCCCTTGATGCGGCCCTGCTCGTCGAGGAAGTAGGCGGTGGGGAAGGCCTCGACGTGGAAGGCCTCGGTCTGCTCGTCGCCGCCCAGCAGCACCGGGTAGTCGACGCCGTTTCTCTGCACGTAGCCCTCGACCTGCCGCACGTCGTTCCAGCCGGCCGCGACGGAGAGCACGCGCCCGCGCTCCCCCGCCCAGCGCATCGCCCGCGACACGTTGTCGTTCTCCGCCTGGCAGACGCCGCACCAGGGCGCCCAGAACACCAGCACCGCCGGCTTGCCGAGGAGGTCGGCGCTCGACACCGTCTTGCCGTCGAGCGTCTTCAGGCTGAACGAGGGCACCGTGCCGCTCACGTGGTGCCGGGTCTGGAAGGCCGAGGCCACCGTGAGGATGAGCCCGAGGAGCAGAAGGTCGGTGCCCCAGCGCACCCACCAGCGGGTGCGCGCCTTCTCCCAGCGCGCGCGCAAGGAAGCCCAGCGGGAAGGGGAGGGGGTGGAGGGCGTGGTGCTCATGCGAGGGGCGAAGCTTAAGAGCCCAAGGCCGCCCGCGCAGGTTCAGCGCCGCCACTCCGCGCCGAAGGCCACGCTGGGGCCGCCCACCGTCTCGTGCGACGGCCCGTCGAAGATGCTCGCGTAGCCGATGGAGGCCGAGAAGATGACGGTGCCGGGCGCGCCGGTCCCGGAGACGAAGGTGCGCACGCCCAGCTCTCCGAAGTTCCAGCCGTTCTCTCCGCCGCCGCCGGCACCGAAGAGGCTCAAGCGGCTGGTGAGCGGCACGGCGATCTCCCCGCGGCCGGTGCCGAAGACGAACCGCTCCGGCCTGGAGAAGATGGAGGAGTGCCACTCGAAGTGCAGCCCGTCGAGCGCCCCCAACCGCAGCGTCTGGTTGATGGTGACGCCGGTGTTCACCTCGCAGCTCGTCCCCGTGATGGGCCTTCCCGTCGAGGGGTCGAAGCCCGTCGAGCACGGCCCCTTGTTCCCCACCAGCGCGCCGGCCCCGAGGCCGATCTCGAAGTAGTCGGTGGTGTACGCGCCTAAGCCCGCCGCCATCAGCGGGTAGTGCTGGTCCACGGCGTTGAACGCCACCCCCAACGGCTCCATCACTCCCATGACCGTGAAGGGCACGTTGGGGAAGGTGTAGGCCACGAAGGCGTCGGCCAGAATGCCCACCGGCTTCGACGGCGCCTCGAGCCCGAGGAAGGGTCGCACCTGGAAGCCGAAGCGCCACTCGTACGGCGAGCGGCGCGGCAGCGCGAGGCGCTCCGACAAAGGCTCGGTGGTGGGCTCCACCAGATCGCCCACGAAGGCCACGTCGCCGCGCCCGAGCTGCGCCATGGCCCGGCTCGCGTCGGCCTGCTCGATGGCGATGATTGCGGTGACCTCGCCCGAGGGCACCTCCACCGTGCCCGCGCCGGTGAGGTCCGGCTTGGCCACCGTCTGCTGCGAGACGATGCGCACGTGGGCGCCCTTCACGAAGCCCCTCGAGGTGCCGCCGTCGAAGAGCACCCGCCCGCCCTTGAGCTCCACCACCCGGGCCTGGGCGACCGGCGTCGCGGCGGTCACCGGCCCCACCGTGGAGGAGGGCGCGGCCGTCACCAGCGGCCGCTCTCCGCGCGGCGCGCCGAACGCCGTCGCCATCGGGTGGAGCGGATCCTCTAGCGCGAACCGGTGCGCCTCCTCCCGCACCTCGAGCACCATGAGCTGGCCGGCGTCCACCACCAACTGCGAGACGACGTGCCCCTCGAGGAGCCGCCCCACCAGCTTGGGGTGCGCCGCGTCGGCCCAGGTCGACCACCGCCACGCCGCCGCGGGCGAGGCCGAGGTACAGCACCGAGCCCGCCTGCGCGCGCGAGAGCACCGGCCCCAGGTCGCGCGTGAGCGCCGCCAGCGGGTCGTCGTCGGCCCAGGCGGCGGCGGAGAGAGACAGCGAGAGCAGCAGCGCGAGTCGACGCATGACGGCTCCTTCACCTAGGGGTCGGTGTTCGCGGGGCAAACCGCGTGCCGCGCCAACCACGCACAGTGTGGCCATCCTCCCCGAAAAGCGCCGCACCTCCTGCGCCGGTCGGTCTGGCCCGCTGAAGCGGACGTGCTACATCGCGCAAGTGATGCTCACGCTCGCCGTCGCCGCCCTCCTCGCCGCTGCTCCTCCCCCGGCCGCCGCCTCCGCCGACGCGCCGCTCGACTTCACCCCCGAGGCGAAGCTGCTGTACCGCGTGGTGGCCTGCGAGGGCGAGACGCCGCTGCCCGAGAACATCGACCAGAAGGTGCTCGAGGCGCACTGCAAGGAGCTCCACCGGCGCGCCGACAAGTACAAGAGCACCTGGGTCAAGGACGCCCAGCCCTTCCTTCAAGCGCTGAAGCCCGCAGGCCTGCCCGCCACCGTCGTCTACCCGTTCGGCGGCGGGGACCTGATCTCCGCGCTCACCACCTACCCGGACGCCAAGGAGATCACCACCATGTCCCTGGAGCACGCGGGCGACCCGCGGCGCATCCACAAGGTGACGGGCGCCCAGCTCAAGGACTCCCTGGCGCTCATTCGCAACGTGACCTCGGGCCTGCTGGTGGCCAACGACTCCAAGACCGAGAACCTCCAGAAGGTGCAGCGCGGCGAGCTCCCCGGGCAGCTCTCGTTCTTCCTCATCGGCCTCGCGGTGCACGGCTACGAGCCGGTCTCGCTCCGCTACCTCAAGCTGAACGCCGACGGCTCGGTGCGCTACCTCACCCAGAAGGATCTCGACGCGCTGGAGGGCAAGAACGCGCAGCTCCTCCACAAGGACTGGGTGTCGCCCGACTTCTCCGAGGCCTTCGACAACATCGAGCTCACCTTCGTGAAGAAGGGCGAGGACCCGAAGACGGAGGCGCGCGTGCACCGCCACTTCGCCGAGAACCTCTCCAACGACCACTTCGGCAAGGACGAGCCGCTGAAGAAGTACCTCGAGGCCCGGGGCCGCATCGTCGCCATGACCAAGGCCGCGAGCTACCTGCTCTGGCGCGACGACTTCTCCGTCATCCGCGACTACCTGCTCGCGCACATGGAGTTCATGGTCTCCGACTCCACCGGCATTCCGCCCAAGTACGCCACCAAGGCGGGCTTCGTGCAGGACGCCTACGGCACCTTCCAGGAGTCCTTCCTCGGGGCCAACGCGAAGTTCAACGAGGACTTCCGCGCGGTGTGGAAGCGCCACAAGCCGCTCGCGTTTCGCTACGGCTACATCGACAAGAACTTCAACAACCACATGCTGGTGACCCGCAAGCCGGCCCCCGACGAGCAGAAGGCGCTCGAGCAGCCGGTCAAGGCGCCGGCCGAGAAGGCGCCGGCGGCGGCCGCAACGAAGCCCTGAGCGGCTGGGCCGTTCCGCGCACCGCCTGCGCCTTCCGCGGTCTCCCACGCACCCACCGTCACCTCCACGCATGGGGCTCATCGGTCACGTGCGAGGCGCGTGGCTTGCTTCCCATCGGTGTGGAGGTCCGACATGGCGTTCGACGACCTGGTGAAGCAGGTAGCCGCCTCTCTCGAGCGCGAAGGGAGCCCGCACGCGGTGTTTGGTGACGCCGTGCAGCTGGAGCACCACACCATCGTCCCGGTGGCAGTCGTGACGAGTGGTGGCGGCGCCGGCGCTGCGCCGGGTGCGACGAATGCCACGTCGGCCTCCGACCATGATCACCTGGCCGGCGGAGGAGGCTTCGCGATGATGGTGCGGCCGGTCGGCTTCATCCACGAGGAGGAGGGCGAGGTGGTCTTCACCCCCATCCACGTCGACCGGCGGAGCTGGTCCCTGGTGAACGAGACGGGGGACGCCATCCGCCGGCTGGTGTCCGTGGGGACGCGGTTCGTCACGTCCCTGTTCCGCCGTGCCGAGGCGCAGGTCGAGCCTCGCGCCTCCGTCGAGGGCATCGCCTCGCCGAGCTGACGCCGAAGGAGCCGTTCATGGAAACCGCCTCGGACATCATGACCTCGAACGTCGTCACCATCCGCCAGACCGCCACCGTCCGCGAGGCGCTGCGCACCCTGGAGGAGCTCGACGTGCGCCACCTGCCGGTGCTCGACGAGAAGAAGGAGGTGGTGGGCATGCTCTCCGACCGCGACCTCTTGCGCCTCCACAAGACGCGCGAGGTGCTGGAGCAGCCGGTGAGCGACGTGATGAGCGGCGACGTGCTCACGGTCACCCCCGCCACCGACGTGGTGGAGATCATCGACTTGATGGCCGAGAACAAGGTGGGCGCCGTGCCGGTGGTGGATCGCGACTACCACCTGGCCGGAATCATCAGCTACGTCGACGTCTTGCGCGCCGCGGGCCGGGCGCTGGCGGTCTGAAGCCTCCTCGTTGGGTGAGGCGTGCGTGCGTGGCCGGCGGCGGGCGCGGGTGGGCGAACTGAGGCAGACTGACGGGCGTGTTGACGCTCCTCTGCCTGTCCGTGCTCGCGCAAACCAGCGATGAGGGGCCGACGCCCGCCCAGCTGTTGGTGAGCCACACCACCGAGCGCGAGTACGTCGACGAGCTGTGGGAGGACGGGCGCTACGTGCGCTTCGGCACCAAGGACAAGGGCCCGGTGCACGTGTGGAGGCCGCGGACCTACCGCCGCGACACCGCCGAGACCGTCATCTACCTGCACGGCTTCTACACCGACGCCGACAAGGCCCTGCTCGAGCACCAGCTCCTCACCCAGTTCCGCGACTCGGGGAAGAACGCGCTCTTCGTGGTGCCCGAGACGCGCAGCTGGCGCACCGACCCCTTCTACTGGAATGACCTCGAGGAGCTGCTCGCGCAGGTGGAGAAGCGCACCAAGCAGAAGCGCCCCCAAGGGCCGGTGACGGTGGTGGGGCACTCCGGCGGCTACCGCACCGTGGTGGAGTGGCTCAAGCACGCCTCCCTCGCCCGGGTGGTGCTCGTCGACGGCATGTACGGCAACGACGACGACTTCAAGAAGTGGGTCGACGCGAGCACCGACCAGGGCGTGAAGCAGCTGGTGCTGGTGGGCTTCGACACCGCGCAGCACTCCGAGTGGTTCTTGCGCAAGCAGCCCACCGCGATTCGCCTCGACGACCTGCCGTACCTCTACGACGAGCTGCCGTCGGCGATGGCGAGGTCGAAGGTGCTCTACTTCCAGTCGGAGCGCTTCGATCACATGGCGATGGTGACCAGCGGGCGGCTCTTGCCGTGGCTGTTGCACGTGCTGCACTGAGCGAGAGGCCGCGTTTCCCCGAGGTCGCTGCGTCAGATGCGGAGTACGCGAACGCCGTCGACGCGGGTCGCGAAGCGCTCGATGTCCGTGGGGTCGTGCGTCGCGACCACCGAGGGACCCAACTCCGCCGCGGCCGCGACCACGAAGGCGTCCACGGCCCAGCGGGAGTCGAGCTTCGCGCCGTGGAGGAGCCGCCCGGCCAGAAGTGCCATGCGCTCTGAGAGGGGCGCGACCGAGATGCCGTGCCCGGCGAGGACGGCCTGAACGGAGGCCTCGCGCCCGCGTCCGCGACACACCTCGGCGAGCACCGGGCTGGGCACCACCACGATCGCCCGTTCCTCGTACGCGACGGTGAGAACCGCTCGGGCGCGACCGAACGCCGCTCCCCGGCTCCTCGGCGCCGCGAGCACCGAGAGCGCCTCCGAGTCGAGGATCAGCGTCCTCGCCACGCTCGCCTCGCCGCCTCGAGATCCTCCTCGCGAACCGGACCATGACGCTCGTTCAGCTCGGCGAGATAGGAGCCCAGCGCCTCACGCGCGAGCTCGTGCTCCATCGCTCGCGCGATGAAGCTCGAGAGTCCCCGCCGGCCGGCGTGCCGGCGTGCCCCCACCACGACGGCCTGGGGCACGCTGACGGAGAGCTTGATCGAGGGTTTGGTGCTCATGCTGAAATCCTACTTGGGTAGGATTTCTTCCGCCATGGATCACCGAAATGGCCGCGACACCTGGTCCAGCGCCTCGAGCTCCTTCGGCGTGAGCACGAGGCCCAAGGTCGCCGCGTTGGACTTCGCCTGGTTCTCCGAGCTCGCGCCGGGAATGGCCACCACCGACTCGCCGTGGAACTGCACCACCCAGGCGAGCGCCACCTGCGCCGGCGTCGCGCCGTGCGCCCGGGCGATGGCCTTGAGCTCGTCGACCACCGGCTTGGTGCGCGCGAGCTTCATCGGGGAGTAGCCCGTCTTGAGCCGCCGCGCCGCCGAGACCGCCTGCACCGCCTCGTGGCTCTCGTGGAAGCGGCCGGTGAGCAGCCCCTGCTCCAGCGGCGAGTAGGCGATGAGGCTCACCCCCAGCGCCTTCGCCTTCTCCAAGACGCCGTTGCTCTCCACCCGCCGGTCGAGGAGCGAGTACTTCACCTGGTTCGAGGCCAGCGGCACCCCGTGCCTGGCCAGCGCCGCGTGGGCGCGCGAGAGGAGCCGGGCGCCGAAGTTCGAGACGCCCACCGCGCGCACCCGCTTCGCCTTCACCAAGGACGCCATCGCGTCCATCTCCGCCTCGACGGGCGAGAGCCCCACCGGCAGGTGCACCTGGTGGAGGTCGATGCCGAAGGGCGAGAGGCACGCCAGGCGCTCGTCGATGGTGCGCTCGATGCTCCCGGCGAAGCGCAAGATCGGCCACCACTTGGTGGCGACGACCACGCCGCCCGGGACCACGCCCGCCGCCGTGAGCGCGTGAGAGAGGCCTTTCTCCGAGGCGCCGTGGCCGTAGATCTCCGCGCTGTCGAACCAGGAGATGCCGCCGTCGAGCGCGGCCTTCACCACGTGGTCGACGACTTCCTGGGGCAGCGCCGCCCAGTAGCTGCCGCCCACGCCCTTCCCGGCGGAGAACTGCCAGGTGCCCAAGCCCAGCGCGGTGAGCTCGAGCTCCGTCTTCCCCAGGCGCCGCTTCGCCAGCATGTGTGGCCCTCCCGGGCGCGCTACTCCAGCCAGCAGAGCCGCTGGGCTCGATACGGCAGGTAACCCACCTTGCGCGCCACGTTGGCGAGCGAGGGGTTCTCGTCGTCCACCCGCAAGGTGAGCCGGGGCAGCGAGGAGAGGAGGAAGCGCGAGATCTGCCCCAGGCACAGCGTGGCGTGGCCCTTCTGGCGCTCGGAGGGGAGCGTGTAGAGCGCCTCCAGCTCCGCGCCGAACTGCGAGCGGCTGCCCACGTCGAGCTTGAAGATGAGCTGGCCGTTCTCCTCGAGGACGTAGGTGCGCTTGGCCTTCACCCGCTGCTTCACCCGCTGGGGGAAGCCCTCGGGATCCTCCTTCAAAGGATCGCGCTGCAGCATCTCCTGCACGCAGGCGGCGGCGAGCGGCACCAGCCGCGGCAGATCGGCCTCGGTGCCCAGGCGCAAGAGCGGGTTGGTGAAGGGCCCCATGTCGTCGGCGGAGACCGAGAACATGCGCTGCAGCCGCGAGTGCAGGACCGGCTTCCCCGGCGCGAGGTGCTGGAGGAGCGCGTCGACCAGGTTCCGCTCGCCCATCACGCTCTTGAGCTGCACCTTGCCGGCGAGGTGCTTGGCGAGATCGGCGACCTCCCGCGTGGTGCCCGCGCTCGGCACCACCAGGCCGCCCTGGCCGCCGACGAAGAGGCAGGTGGTGAGCGCTCCGTCGAGGAAGCGGCCGTAGAAGGTGAAGGGCGCCTTGGCCGGGTCGGAGACGACGCCGAACTCCTCCATCAGCCCGAGCAGGTACATGTTGTGGGTGGCGTCACGGCTCAACATCGCCTTCAGCGCGGCGACGTGGGACGGACCCAAAGGCTCGATGGTGGCGGCGCCCATGCGGAGACGGTCGGTTCTACCGTGAGCCGGGGGCGGGTGCGAACTGTGAAGGCGACGGGTGGGCGCGGTGCGTCACGGCACGGTCCCGTAGAGGAAGGTGAAGACGATGGGCCCGAAGAGGACCAGGAAGAGGGCGGGCAGGGTGCAGGCGACGAACCCCACCAGGCCGGCGGCGAGGCGCAGGCCCTTGGACTCCAGCGTGCCGAGCGAGGAGACGCCCACCAGCGTGCCGCCGAGGAGGGTGAGCACGCTCACCGTGCCGACCAGCGTGTAGCCGAAGACGTGGTCCAGCATCGGACGCATCAGGTCCGGCCGCATGAAGGTGAGGACGACGAAGAGCCCCGGCGGAAGAACGACCGTGAGCGCCGGCCCGACCCAGGGGCGCCACCAGCGCTCGTTCATCACCGGGCACGCTCGAAGCGGAAGGTGTGGGTGGTGGTGGCGAAGTCCTCGCGGCCGGAGGGCTGGTAGGTGAGCTCCTCGAAGACGTCGGTGAGGCAGGCGTCGAGGTAGGGGTCCTGCCAGGTGTCGGACTCCACGCGCACGTCGGCGAAGCCTCCGTCGGCCATGGGGCGGAAGCGCACGCGCGCCGCCCCGGGCTCGGCGTGGTGGGCGGCCTGGTCGGCGAAGCAGCGCTCGACCTCCCTCTTCACCGCGCGCAAGGGGGCCTCGAGCTTCGGGTCGTCGTCGGTGACCAGGGCGCGCGACTCAGGGGGCGGCGGGGCGCCCCGGACGTTCGGCGCGGGCGGAAGCGCGGGGGCGCCGGGCGCGACCGAGGCGTCGAGCGCCGGCGCGGCTGGGCTGGGCCGGCTCACGCCCACCTCGGTCAGCGGGCCGTGAGCCGACGCGGCGAGGAGCGTCTGGAGGTTGAAGTAGAAGAGGAGCCCCACCGCCACGAGGATGGCGAGCACCGCGGTCCCCACGACGAGGATGGCGAGGTCGCTCCGCTTCATTGCAGGCACCTTTCGACGGGCTCACAGGCTCGACCGAAATGCGGAACGGAGTCGCCATTTCCATCGACCCTCTCGGGGTGAACGGTGGATTCGCGAGCCCTCATCGCGCCCGCTGGAGCTCGGCGAGCTCCGCCTCCGTCACCACGGTGGGCTCGCGACGCACGCGGCCGAGGTCGAAGCCGGCGACGAGCTCTCGCGCACGCACCGGCCGACCATCGCCGAGCCCGCTCCACTTCGCCAGCGCGCCCACGATGGCCTCGGCCGGGACGCCGGCCTCCCTCAGCCCCGCCACCGTGCTCGAACCCTCGCGCTTGGCGAGCCGCTTCCCGTCCGGCTGGAGCAACAGCGGCACGTGCGCGAACGCCGGCGCCTCGAGGCCCAACGCCTCGTAGAGCTGCAGCTGCCTGGGCGTCGACGAGAGCAGGTCGTCTCCCCGCAAGACGTGGGTGACGCCGCTCGCCGCGTCGTCCACCACCACCGCCAGCTGGTAGCTCGCCACGCCGTCCGCGCGTCGCACCACGAAGTCGCCCACCTGCGCAAGGACGTCCTGGGTGAAGCGACCGCGCACCAGGTCGTCGACGCTCCACTCTCCTTTGGCGACGCGGAAGCGCAAGGCCGGCGTGCGCCCCTCCTTCTTCGCCGCGCCAGCCCGGCACGTGCCCGGGTAGATGGGGCCCTCGTCCCCGTGGGGCGCGGAGGCGGCCCGCTGGATCTCCGCCCGAGAGCAGGTGCAGGGGTACACGCGGCCCTTGGCTTTGAGCTGCTCCAGCGCGGCGTCGTAGAGCTGGGCGCGGCGGCTCTGCACCAGCACCTCGCCGTCCCAGTCCAGGCCCAGGAACTCCAGGTCCCGGAAGATGGCGTCGGTGAGCACGGGCTTCGCGCGGTCGGGATCGAGATCCTCGATGCGCAACAGGAACTCGCCGCCGGCCGCGCGGCACTGGAGCCAGCCGAGCAGCGCGCTCCGCACGTTGCCCAGGTGCAAAAGCCCGGTCGGGCTCGGCGCGAAGCGGCCCCGCATCACTTCTTCTTGAGCGGGCCCCGGCGCTGCTCGAGCGGCTTGCGCGGCTCTTCCTTCACCGGCTCGGTGGTCACGCCCTCGGGCTCCAGCCCCTCGGCCATGTTCGCCTTCTTGGGCGGAATGCCGAAGCGCGCCTCCGCGACCTTCACCTCGAACTTCACCGGCGTCGCCGTCACCGACACCGGCGCCTTCACCGGCTCGCCCGCCTTCTCGCCCTTCTTCGCGAGGTCGCCGGCCAGGTTGTAGAACTCCATGCCCGCGGAGAGCAGCTCGGCGTCGAACTGCGGCCGGGGCAGGCGCCGCAGCTCACCGGTCTGCGCGTTGAAGAGGAAGGCGTCGAGCGCCAGGCCCTTGCTCTCCTTGGAGAGCGCGCCGAAGACCAGCACGTCGGCCTCCACGGCCTTGGCGTGCTCCCTGGCGGCGGTGAGCGCGGCGTCGTCCAGCTTGTTGGCGGCCAGCGCCGCGAGCAGCCGGCTCTCCGGGTCCTTCGCGGTGGCGACCACCGGCAGGGTCGCCTGCTTGCCCTGCGCGACGTCGACCACGCCGCCGACCTGCTCGCCGTTGGAGAGCTGCGCGTGCCAGTAGTGCTGGCCGGGCGGCACGTCCTTCACCAACAGGGGCGTCGAGCCCAGGTCCACGCCGTCGAGGGTGATGGGCGCGCCGGCGGGCGTCGACTGCACCATCAGGCCGCTCTTGGGGCCGTCCTTGATGGCCTTGCGCTTCTCGGTGACGACGCGGGAGAAGAGCGCCGAGGTCTTCTCCAGGGGCAGCTCGCGCTCGGGGGCCAGGGAGAGGCCGGCGAGCAGGCTCTTCTGGCCCTCCTCGTCGCGCCCGGTGTTGTACTGGACGGCGGAGAGCAGGGCCCACGCGTCCTGCACCTCGCCCGGCTCGGCCACTCCGGCGGCGGCGCTCTTGTAGCCGGCGAGCGCCTTCTGCAGCGCCTCGTCGGCCAGGCGGAACTTCTTCTTCGCGCGCAGCGCCTTGGCCTCCTCGACGGCGGCGCGGG
>JBBIOE010000215.1:0-13829 GCA_037443525.1 Archangiaceae bacterium
CAGCAGCTGGTGGACCGGGCGCTGGCGTTGGGGTTTCGCGTCGAAGAGGCGTGACGCGTCAGCGACGAAGAATGCGCTGCACCCGCTTCGTCAGCTCGACCGACGCCTCGATCTCGGCCTTTCCGAGCGAGACGCTCTCGACGTTGGCCCCGAGCGGCAGGCCCTTGTCGCGCGCGTAGTGCCACAGCTCCTCGAAGAGGGTGACGGACACCTGCACCGAGGTCTCGAGAATGTCCGCGCTGTGCTTCAGGTCGTTCTCGAGCCAGCGGGGAACCGAGACTCCGAGCCAGCGCATGAACTCGAACGTCTTGAGCGACCCGCACGGGCTCAAGGTCACGAGCAGCGGCGGCGGGGCGACGCCGTCGCGGCTGCACCGATAGTGCAGGTCGCTCAGCAGGTTCTTGGTGCTCGTGACGGCGTAGACGGTCTGGCTGATGAAGAACGAGCAGCCCTGGGCGCGCTTCGTGAGCACGCGGTCGACCTCGCTGCCGCGCGCCTCGTGACGCTCGGCGATCACGATGCCGCCGAGGGGGAGCCCGCTGGCTTCGGCGCTGCGCAGCGCGTAGGCCTCGCTCAGCGTCGTCGCCGAGACGCCCTCCTTCGATGGAGCGCCGACGAGCACCACGGCGTGACCGCGCGCCTGAATCGCCTGCATCGATCGGCGCAGCGCCGGCACGTCGCGGCGGCTCACCGATTGGTAGACGATCTTCGGCACCGTGACGCCGCGCAGGTGATCGGCCGCGTAGTCAGCCGGGTCGATGGTCTCGATGAAGGGAAACGGCCGCGCGAGGGCCGTGCGCGAGGATTCGTCCTGCAGATCGTAGAGGACCAGCGCGTCGACCCCGAGCGCGTTGACGCGGGCGGCCTGCAGCGCGGCGATCTCCCGCCGGCGCTCATCCGGCGTGGTCGCCTTCGGCGGCGTGAGCCCGTACGTCAGCCGGAGCTCCGAGAACGGCGTCATCGCGCCTGTATAGCCGAGGGACGACTTCTACAGCCGCTCGTCGAAGCGAAAGGATAGGAACTCCAACCCGCCTCCCTGAGAACGGGCGCCCGGGCCGAGCGAGGTGAGCAGCGGCGAACCGAAGGGAGGAGCGGGCGTCACTGGGCCGAGCGGCTACCGCGAACGCGCTCCCGTCGCGGAGCCTTTGCGGACGAGTGGCGTGCTCGGGGGAGCGCGGGCTGTCCGACGACGGGTGCGAGCGCGTCTTCAGGGCCGGCACTCGGTGTGCACTTCAAGCGCGGCGAACCCCGACTCGCGCAGCGCCTCGCAGGTGCTCTGGCAGAGAGCCAGCAATCGCCCCGACCGCAGCCACCCGTCCTTCCTCGCCACGCAGGCTTCGGCGTTGTGCGCCTCGTGCAACCGAAGCACTCCTCTCGAGAGCGCGCTGGCCCGCACCTCGACCACCCGCTCGTCGGCTTCAAGCGACAGGAGCCGCAGGCAACTGCTCGCCCGCCGGGGCACGGCCCAGTCGGCAAGGGCCGTGCCCAGCGCGGCCATCGCCTCGGGGGAGCAGAGCGACGCGCGCAGACCGCCGGTCGCTTGCGCCACCCGCTGGTACGCCAGCCCTGGGGCGACGCCTCCGGGTCGGCAGCGGTGGTCGGCGAGCCTTGCGCTCGGCTGGAGCACCGCGCCGGCGGCCGCCTCGAAGCCGCCCAGAAAGTGGACGGCGATCTCGGGGTGTTCCGGTGTACCCAGCGCCCCGTCCGCCGCCTCCAGGAGTCGTGGCAGGTAGAGCAGGCCCGACGGATCGGCGGCCTCGTCGTCGGTCACGATGACCAGATGCTTCGTTGCCCCGGGTCGCAGCAGTTGCGGCCAGCGCACGCCATCGCCGGTGCGCGCATTGCGGATCAGCGTCTCGAAGGCGTCTTGAGAGCCAATCGCTGCCTGTACCAGCCCGCCGTCGAGCGCCAGCGGCGTCCTGACGCGCTGGAACGCGCCTCGGTCTGCAACGACGGCCAACTGGAAGTCGAGCCCTCCGCTCCGCAAGGACAGCTCGAGGGCCGTGAGCCAGCTCACCACCTCTTTCAGCTCGGGGAACATCGAGCCGGAGGTGTCGATCGGCACCAGGATGTCGACCGCACCCTCGCTCCAAAGCGGAAGGGTAAGTAGTCGGCCGCGGCAGCTTCCGTACGCGCCGGCGTCGGGGACCTGCTCCGGTTGGGGGTCGGCCGACACCGACACGACCTTCGCCTCCACCTTCGCACTGCCTCGGCGAGACTTGAACAAGGGCTCGAGCGCTTCGCGCCAACGCTTCGTCACTCGCTCCGCCTCGGTACCGGCGTCGCTCGAGAAAGCTCGGCCAGCCTGCGTGCTCGAGTCGGTCAGCTCGGCGTCGAGAAGCCCGGCGTCTGGCTCCCTCCGTGCGGCGGTCGGCACGTCGGAGTCGGAGGAGCAAGGCACTTGCTCTTGGGTGAAAGTCGGCGGCGCTGACGCGTCCTGGGGGCGAGAGGCCAACCAAAGACCGGAGAACGCCAGCGCGGCGGCGGCCAACCACGCGACTCGGTGTCTGCGCGCTGGTTCCATCGTCGACGCCTCCTACATGGTTTCCGGCAAGGAGAAGGGCGATACGCGAGGGTTCTGGGCCAGATGGGTCGTCGCTCCCTCGACGGCGCGTTCGCCTCGGTCCCCAGGCGGCGGTCGGCTTTCAGAGTGGGCCCCTGCACGAAACGCCGCCTCCGGAGAACCCGGGGCGATTCAGTCCACTCCCAGGGCCCAGAAGCGGCCGAGCCGAGTTCGGGCGCCTCATCGATGACCTACCGAACAGAGACAGCTCTGAGGAGAAGAGGAGTGGTCGATCTCCCGCCTGGGACCGAGGTTCCAGGCACCCCCACGTGTTCGAAGACACAAGAGACGGGGGCCCAAGGGAGAGCGACCATGCGAAATGTAGCTTTGGATATGGGCCAGCGCATCGCGTTTTGTGAGGTGCGAGCCGGTGAAGTCGTTGGCCGGAAGATGGTGTCGGACTTCGCGCAGCTGGAAGGAGTGCTCGGCCGAGAGACACCGCCGGCGGTCGTGGCCGTCGAGGCGTGCCGCGAGGCCTGGGCGGCGGAGCGGTGGCTCCGCGAACGTGGTCACACCATGCAGCTCGTCGACACGACGCGCGTGAGGGCGCTGGGCATCGGGCACCACAATCGGAAGACGGACCGCATCGACGCCGAGACGCTCGCACGCGCGGTGGAGCGAGGCATGATTCCGCAAGCCCACCTGCTGTCGGAATCGAGCCAGGCGATGCGACTGCAGATGAGCGCACGACGTGGGCTGGTGGAGTCGCGGACGAATTTCATCGTGATGATTCGACACCTGCTGCGAGCTCGCGGCGTGCGAGTGCCGAGCTGCAACGCGGACGACTTCGTCAAGCCCTTCGGAGAGCTGATGCTGTCGGACGAGGACAAGGCGCTCACCACCCCGCTGCTCGAGATGCTGAAGGCCCTGGCACCGCAGTACGAGGCGGCGGAGCAGCGCCTGAAGGAGCTGGTGGCGGGACAACTCGTCCTCGCGAAGTTGCGGACGGCGCCCGGCGTCGGGCCCATCGTCTCCGCCGCCTTCGTGTGCGTGGTGGATTCGCCTCACCGCTTCAAGACGGCGCACGAGCTCGAGTCCTACCTTGGGCTGGTGCCCAGCGAGTTCACATCGGGGAAGCAGAAGCTCGGCTCCATCACCAAGCGCGGCAACGCGTACCTCCGTACTCTCCTGGTGCAGGCGTCGTGGAACATCCTGCGGAGTCGCCGAGCGGAGAGCGAGCCGCTCGTCGCCTGGGCACACCAAGTGGCCGCTCGCCGCGGGCGCAAGGTCGCAGTCCTCGCCATCGCGAGAAAGCTGGCGGGCATCCTGTGGGCGATGTGGCGAGACGACGCCATCTACCAGCCCAAGCGCGCCGGGCAGTCCTCCGCGGAAGGACTCGCGCGCGGGCGACCGCACCCTCGCAACCGCTGACGCCATCGCTCGCGCGTCGCAGCGCGCTGACTTCGACCCAACGCGAAAGGCCATCCAAGCCCACTAACTTCATCGCCCCGCCATCACGACGACACATAGCTCCGGCTCTACAACGGGCGGGTGAGCGCGCTGAGCTCGTTGACCACGGTCCGCTCGACGTGGCCGCTTCGATGTATGCGCCCCCGCCTTCTCGGATCCACTCCTGCGACCGGCTCGGAACAACGAACTGACCGGCAAACGCGAATCGTCGAATGAAGGGAGCTCGAGGGTGACCCGGCAGTGAATGACGTGGCGCCAACCACAAAGGAGACGTCCGTGCCGAAACGAACAGCCGCGCAACGCAAACCTGCGAGCCCAGTGCCCTTGACGGACCGTCCGCTTCATAGTCGGGCTCAGGAGGGCCTCGCTCCTCCGCCGCACCTTCGCCGTCGACGTCCTCTCCTGCCCTTGCGGAGGCCAGGGCCGTGTCCTGGCCGCCATCACCTCGTCCCTCGTCGCCCAGGACATCCTCCGCCACCTCGGTCGCCTCGAGCCGCCCGCCGAGCTCCCTCGCCGGCAGCCCGAGCCCCAGCTCTCTCTCGCGCTCGGCGCCCAACGAGTTCGCCGCTTCGCCGGAAGGTCCTCGCTCACCCGAGCACGGCACTCGTCTGCCTCGGGTCCGCGCCGGGAGCGCGCTCGCGGCAGGCGCTCGGCCCATTGACGCCCGCTCCGCCCCTCGGTCCGCCGCTGCTCGCCTCGCTCGGCGCAGGCGCTCGTCTTCACGGAGCCCGGTTGGTGTTCCTCTCCTTTGATGGGCGAGTCGCGGCGAAGGCGGTCGACGAGGCGCTTTGGGGGTAGCAGCGCCCTCTTTCGCGTTTGGGGCGAGCCGCTAGGTCTGGGTCGGGTCCACGACCTGACCGAGGAACAAGAGCGTTCCGGTCTCGCGGTCGCGTATGAAGAACAGGAAGGGGCGGTCCGCGACGAACGGCCGCGGGGTGCGCGGGGCGCTGCCATATCCCACCAGGGCAGTGACGGCCGCCGCCTCGGTGCCGCTCTCGTCGACGCCGATGACCGCGCGATGAAAGACGTCGCCCAGCGCGATCCGCGCCCCCGAGGACAGGCCGGTGAAGTCAGCGCGCTGGGCGTCGAAGGCGTCCACCGCGCCCATGGCCCGAAGCGTCACCTCGAGTTGGCCGCCCCAGGAGAAGCGGAAGCGCGGGAGCTTCACCCCGATGAACTGAGTGGAGGCGGCCGCGTCCATCCGATCGAGCCAGGCGGCGTTGATGGACCCGCGGATCTCGTCGAACCGCCCCTCGGCTGGGAGCACGAGCGTCATCACCAGGTGGTTCCCGACGTAGGGGAGATCGACCGCCTGCCAGCCGCTCCCCTCGGCGAAGGACGCGTCGAAGGCCCCGCTCATCTGGGGCGCGACCACATCCCCCGCAGGGCCATGGAAGGCCGCCGGCTGGGTGGCCCGCGCGTGGAAGGCCGAGGCCCAGGAGCCCTTGAAGTAGAGCGTGTTGGCGAGGACGAACGTGGTCGAGGCCGGCAGCGGTTCGTCGAAGATGCGATCGATGGCTCCGTGCGTCTGCGCCGACACCCAGTCGTTGATCGTCTTCGAGGCCGCGGCGCCGTCGGCCGCGAAGTCGACCGCTTGCACGCCGGCGTCGTAGTCCCGCGAGAGGACGTCGAGGTAGCCGGGCTCCGCTGCGAGCCCCGTCTTCAGCCACAGCCCGTTCGCGGCCGTGAGAACCACGCTCTTCTCACCATTACCGTCGGTGACGGGCGCGACGGCGCGGGACTGGATGGTCTGAAGAAGCTGGGCCGCCGCGGGATGGTAGGCATCCTGCGAGAGCGAGTTATGCATCGCGGTCGCGAGCTGCGTCTCGGTGCTCCCTCGCGCACCGGCCCACGCGAGGCCCAACGCGGTCGAGACACTGAGCGGCGAGAAGCAGAAGTTCTGCGACGGGGTCTCGAGCCGGCGCGCGAGGTCGAAGGCGAGCTCCGACTGCCCGTCGACCAACGCGCCGTGCGTCCCTCCGCTCGGACCGCGATTCGTGCCGGGGCCACAGGCCGCGAGGCTCAGCGAGATGCACACCCAGAAGACACCGAAGCTGGATTGGACGGACATGGTTGGCCTGCTCCCGAGTCAGGCCCGCGTACGAACCTACACTACCCGCGGCGAATCCCTTGATGCCTCGAGCAGCACGAGACCTTTCAGCCTCGAGTGCGATGCTGCTCGAGTTCGAGAAAGCGCACGTGAGTCGCGATCTCAGTGCGCCGGGTCGAAGCTCAGGTTCGTGCACGTCCCGTCGCAGTCAGTCAGCGGCGCAGCGCAGACCGTTCCGGCGTCTGCGCCCGTGGTGGGACGACACGCGAGAGGGAGACACGCCAGCAGGAGCTCCGAGACGCGGGGCTCAGCCCGGTGGACTGTTCCTATCCTTCGTAGCCGGGAATGCCGGCGAAGGTGGCGCTCAGCGGCTCGGCGAGGAAGCGCCAGCGCGCGGCGTCGTCGAGCAGCGCGGCGAGCTGCGCCGAGGGAGCGGCCATGGGGGCCGCGGCGAGCGCGACGGCGGCGAGGCAGGAGAGCGTCGGAGGAAGGTACGAGAAACCAAGCGCCGGAGCCACCCGCCGCCGCTGACGTTCAGAAGCTCAGCACCGCGCCGCCACCGGCGGTGGCTCGAATCGAGCACTCCAGGTTGATGCAGGCGCCCTTGCAGCCGCCAGTGCGGCCACAGACCTCGGTCTCGTTCAGCGGCCTGGGAGGCAGGGAGTTGTTCACCACCACCGTGCCGACCACCGCGGCCACCGTCACCGCCGCCGCCGCCCCGGCCCAGAAGTACCAGCGCTGGGTCAGCGGCCGGTTGTCGGGCTGCGCGGTGAGGCCCAGGTCGTCGCCCGAATGGTCCGGCGTGAGCGAGGAGTCGACGGGCCGATCCACCGGCTCCACCGCCGCCACGGCCGCGCTCGAGCCGCCCCTCTTCAGCGCCTTCAGCTTCACCTTGATGGGGTAGTCCTTGCCCGCCTCCAGCTCCAGCGTCTGCCGGTTGTCCTTGAAGCCTTCCTTGCGAACGATGAGCTCGATGGTCTTCGCCGGCATCTCCAGCTCCGTCACCGGCACCGAGGAGATCAGCCGCCCGTCGATGAAGACCTGCGCGTCGTCCTGATCCGCGCTCACCGAGAGGATGGCGTTCACCGCCTGCATCTTCACGTCGACCTCGGTCGTCCTCCCCGCGCCGATGTTCACCTTCTTCAGGAAGTGCGCGTAGCCCAGCCGCTTCACCATCAGCGAGTGGTCGCCCGGCGAGAGCTTGAGCGGGTCCACCGGCAAGGTCCCGATGTCCTTCCCGTCGACGCTGAGCATCGCGTTGGTCAGCGACGCCGGGCTCCTCACCTTGAGCGTGCCGTCGCCGGTGGCCAGCGCCGGCGGGGAGGCGGTGCCGCCGGTGCCCCTGGCGGGCGCCTTCAGCGGCGGCGCGAGGTCGTTGCCATCCGGCGCGGGCAAGGGCGCGAGATCATCGTCGGCGGCCACCGGCGGCTTGGCGGGCGCGGCCTTCGGCCCCTTGGACGGCGCCTTCGCCGGTCCCTTCGGCGGCGCCTTGGCCGGCGGGCCCTTCTTCGGCGCGGGGCCCGCGGGCAACGGCGCGAGGTCGTCTTCCTGCGCCCAGGCCGCCGAGGCCAGGGTGAGGCTCACCGCGACAGCCATCAGAATCAGTCGCATGGGGCGGACGCTAGCACGGAGGTGGTGTGGCGCGATCGGCCGGCGGGTGTACGGTCCGTCGCCATGCGCACCCGCTGGTGGCCAGGCCTTCTGGTGGCGTTCCTCGTGGCCTGCCCGCGCCCGCCGCCGCCCGCGCCCCCGCCCCCTCCGCCCAGGCCCGACGTCCCCGAGGGCTGCATGGCGTCGCTCGAGGGAGAGTGGGTGCATGCCGACGACTCCTCCTACCGCTACCTCGGGTTCGACGACGGCGGCACCCTGACCCTCGTGGTGCGGCACCTCGTGTCCATGGACGCTGGCTTCGTGCCCCGCCGCTTCGGCGTGAAGCCCCTGGTCGCGCCCGACGCCGGTGCGCCTGGCCCCGCGGACGCCGGTCTCGACGCCTGGGAAGACGCCGGGGTTCCCGACGCCGGCCCGAGCGAGGCCTCTCGCCCCCCGCCACCGCTGCCCTTCCCCTCGCCGCGCGTCACCCTCGAGCGCACCACCCACGGCTTCGTGGGAGAGACCACCGCCACGGTGACGCACCCCGCCGGCCGCGAGTGCCCGGTGACCTTCAAGACCGAGGTCATGTCCTGCATGGACGGAGGCCTCACCCTGCGCAGCGAAGCGGCGGTGGCGGTGGGGGACCTCTGCAAGGCGCCGGCGCACCCACAACCCGCTGCCGTTCTGGTGCACCGGCTGATCCGTCCCACCCTCGACGCCGGCCCCTGAATTCCGCTCGCGGTGGCGAGAATTTGGCGGCCCGTTGTGGTTAGGTTCGCCCCATGTCCTCTCTTCGATCCGGGCTCGTGCTCGGCGCGCTCATGCTCGCCACCTTCAGCGGCTGCAGCTGCCCGAACAACCACCTGCAGAAGGTCAACCAGTGCCTGGGTGTCTCCGGCGCGCAGGCCGACAAGCCCAACGTCTGCGCCTCGAGCGACGAGTGCGGCAACCACTTCACCTGCAAGGCGCCCAAGGACAAGCCGGAGGTGCAGTGCTGCCTCTTCATCGATCGCGCCTGCACCACCGAGGCCGACTGCTGCCCGGGCCAGACCTGCCCGTCCGATCGCAAGAAGTGCTTCGACAAGGCCGTCAACTGCGAGAAGGACGCCGACTGCGGCGACAAGGGCGACAGCTTCTGCGAGGTGTACTCGGACACCTACGGCACCTCGAACCGCTGCCGCTTCCACACCTGCTCCGCGCTGGGCGCGTGCCCCGAGGGCCAGGCCTGCTTCCAGGGCGAGTGCATGGCCGACCTGCCCTGCGGCGGCAAGTGCTCCGCCCCCGGCTCGGCCTGCGTGCCCAGCATCAACCGCTGCCAGGACTACGCCAACCCCACCGACCGCGCGGACGCCGCGTGCCCGATGAGCTGCAACGCCGGCTTCATCGCCACCTTCAACGACAACCGCAACATCTGGGACGCCTGCACGCTCGCCGACGTGAAGTGCGTCTGCGCCGAGCTGCCCTCGCTGCACTCCAACGACCTGGGCCGCTTCTCCTCGGTCGCGGTGGAGCCCGGCCAGGCGCTCTGGGCCTCGACCTACGACGGCCAGTTCGGCGACCTGGTGGTGATGAAGTACGGCCTCGACGGCGTGAAGCAGAAGACCGACTACGTCGACGGCGTGCCCACCGGGGCCCCCAAGTACGGGCCCTCCGGCGCCCGCGGCGGCATCGACACGCCCGGTGACGACGTCGGTCGCTACACCGACATCGCCTTCGGCGCCGGCAACGTCTACGTCAGCTACTACGACGTGAAGAACGGAGACCTGAAGGTCGCCATCCACGGCGCCGAAGGCGGCTGGGCCTCCCACAAGGTCGACGGCTCGAACGGCGACGTGGGCCTCTACACCTCCATCGCCCTCGACTCCGACGGCAACCCCGGCGTCTCCTACTTCCAGAAGGGCGGCGACACCGGCTTCAACATCGCCGACTGCCCGGCCCCGCAGCCCACCGGCGCCAAGCAGTACGTCACCGCGCTCAAGTTCGCCCGCGCCACCAAGGCGGTGCCGGCGGCCGAGTCCGACTGGGTGGTGAAGACCGTGGCCTGCCTCTCGCGCCCGCCGCCCCCCTGCGACGCCTGCGCCAACATCTGCGCCGACCCCGGCACCGGCCCCGACTGCTTCCAGAGCGGCACCGGGTGCACCGGGTGCGACCCCAACACCGAGGCCTGCGTCACCGTCGGCGGCGCCGCCAAGTGCGCCAAGCGCTACAACCCCTCGGTGCTGGTGGACGTGCCGATGGGCGTGGGCGTGTTCTCCTCGCTCGCCTTCAACGGCAAGGAGGCCGTCATCGGCTACATGCTCCGGAACCCGCCGGCCACCGCCAAGGCCGCGGCCAAGGGCGACCTCTACGGCGTGAAGATCTCCGCGGCCAACGCGCCGGGCGCGCCGGTGCTCCTCGATTCGAACGGCGACACCGGCTACTTCCCCGACGTGAAGATCGACCCGGTGACGAAGAACATCGCCATCGGGTACCACGACTTCTCCGACAAGACGTTCAAGTTCTATTACTCGGCCCAGCTCCAGGCCGGCGTCACTCCGGAGATCATCGACAACGGCGTCACTCTGGGCGCCGCGGGCGACCAGAGCTGGGTGGGCACCGACAGCGCCATCGTCTTCGGCGGCGCCGCCGGGCAGACCTGGGCGGTGTACCAGGACCCGACCAAGGGCGACCTGAAGGTCGCCAAGCGCGGCGCCCGGTGGCAGGTGCTCAACAGCCTCGCCACCGAGGGCGCGGTGGGCTTCTTCGCCGACGGCGTCTTCGAGGGCGGCAAGCTCTACGCGACCCACGCGCGCATCCACGCCAAGCTGGTCGGCGGCGAGCCGCGGGTCGACAACGCGCTCTTGCTCGAGCAGTCCGACGGGAACTGACCTTCGACCGATGCGCAGCAGGGTGTCCGCGACGCTGTCGGTCGAGCGGCCCGAAGCGCTGCTCGCCAGCTACTTCCCCAACGGCAAGCGGGGCGGGCTCACCGTGCCCGGCACGCCGCCGGGGGCGCTCGGCCAGCGGGTGCACCTGACGGTGAAGGTGCGGTCTCCGGCGCGGGAGTTCGAGCTCAAAGGCGTCATCGCGTGGGCGCGGAGGAAGGGCTCCAAGGCGCTGGCGGCCTCCTGGGGCATGGAGCTGCTCGCCGAGGACGACGCGGTGCGGGAGCGGCTCCTCGCCTTCGCCAACCGGGAGGTCGACTCGGCGGCCCTGCGGGTCGAGCCGCGGCGCCCGGTGGAGCTGACGGTGAAGCTCGTGCACGGCGGCGAGGAGCGGAAGGAGTTGCTCGCCGACCTCTCCACCGGCGGCGCGTTCATCCGCACCCGGCGCCCGCTGGAGCAGGGCGAGCCGGTGGAGCTGGTGGTGCGGCCGCCGCTCTCCTTCACCTCGGTGACGCTCAAGGGCCGGGTGGCCTGGGCGCGCGGCGGTGGGCCGGCGGCGGGCATGGGCGTCGAGTTCGTCGACCGCGACGGCTCGCAGAAGGAGCCCTTGCGCAAGCTGCTCTCGAAGCTCGCGCCGAAGGCGTAGCTCGCCCGCGCTCGCGTGCGAGAGTCGCAACGACCTGCTCGTGAGACCAGGCACTTCGCCCGACCGCGGCGCTCCTCTATGCTCGAAAGCATCATGCAGTTCGTGAGCTTCGATTCAAGCCGGACTCCGATTCGCCTTCCGCGGCAGCATTTGCGCTTTCCGATTGCGCTGAAGACGCCCCGCGGGTTCCACCTCGACAAACCAGAGTCGTGGCCTCGCGTGGAAGGCCGGCTGGAGTTCGTCAAGGGGGAGCTGCTCTACACGCCGCCGTGTGCCGACTTTCAGCAGGACGTCGCATCCGAGGTTCTACGCTTGCTCGGAAACTGGTCGGTGCGGCACCCCGACTTTCTAGTCGCAGGGAACGAGGCCGGAATGCTGCTCGGTGGAGAAGCCCGGGGGGCTGACGCGGCGGTATGGCGAAAGCACGACGTCGGGCCTCACCGAGGCGTCTTTCGCCGGACACCACCGGTGCTCGCCGTGGAGGTCGCGGGTGAAGACGAAGATGAGCCCGCGCTTCGCCGAAAGGCGGCGTGGTACCTCGAGCACGGTGTGACTCACGTCTGGCTGGTCTTCCCACGAACCCGAAGCGTGCTCGCCAACACGGCCGATGCTTGGGAAACGCTCCGAGGCCGAGCGAAGCTCGTCGCGTCGGGCCTGCCGGGGCTCCGGCTCGCCGTCAGCGCTCTCTTTCGGCAACTCGAACGCTGACGCGGGTCCCGGCGGCTCAGGGCCCGTAGCGGTGCCGCGGCGAGGCGGCCTTGAGCGCCGGAAGCGGCTCGGTCGCCCCGGAGAGCCTCCGGACCGCCTTGGCGATGTCCTTGAAGCCGTCGAGCACCTGGCGCCGGGCCAGACGATCGACGCCGTCGAGGAGCTCCGTCACCCCGTCGAGGCTCGCGGGCGCGCGCGGGCCGGCCTCGCCGCCGAAGAACTCCGAAAGCGACGTGTCGAGGCCCTCGCACAGCTTGGCCAGGGTCTGAATCGAGGGCGTCTTCGCGTTGCGCTCGGCCCGCGAGGCCATCTCGGTGGAGACGCCCGCCCGCCGGCCCAGCTCGCGAAGGGAGAGGCCGCGCTCCTCGCGCAGCGCCTTGAGGCGCCGGCCTACCCACGCGCCGATGTCGTCGTTCCGCACCTCGTCACCGTAGGTGTCGAAGCGAGGCGCCGGGAGAGGCCATTATGGGACTTGCCTTTGGGTCAACGGAGGAGATGATCTACGCGGTCGGTTTCGGAGGGAACTGGTCATGCGGCTGGACTCGGGGAACGCACGCCGTTCGGGGAGCAGGGGCTCGTGGCGCGAGGTGGCGTCCGCGCCTCGCCGAGGCGGAGGACGGCGATGATCGCCCCGCCCGGCCTCACGCCGCGTCAGCTGACCTGGCTGCGGGCGCTCCTGCTCGCCGTCGCCCTGGGCGGCCCCATCGGCGTGGCGAGCTTCCTCGTGGCGGCGACCGCCCGGGCCGTCCGCGCTCGCGACGGTGCCCAGGCCGCGCCAACGCGCGGGCCTCTCGACGGAGGGTCCGTGGCCCGCGGCGCCGGGTGCCTGGAGGCCTGCCGCGCAAGCTGCGGCGACGCGCTCACTCCCTGAGCCGCTTGCGCCGCTCCCGGTGGTAGTGCGGCGCGCACCAGCCCTTGGCCAGAACCGGCCGCTCGCAGCCCTCCTCGGCGCACGTCTGCACCTGCTCGCCGGCTTCCGAGGGCTCGACGTTGAACATGGCGTGGCCGACCGCGATGTAGCGATCGACCTGCGCGCGAGACAGGTGCGCCTTCTTGGCGAACTCCAAGAGCCGCAGGTGCGACGGGTCGTGCGCGTCGAGCTGCGGCGTGTCGCGGAACAGCTCCGTCACCGGCACCTCCAGCGCCCGCGCCACGGTGAAGAGCGTGTCGTAGCTGGGGCTCCGCTCGCCGCGCTCGAGCAGGGAGGCGAAGGAGACCGAGATGCCGGTCTTCCTGGCGAACTCCTCCTGCGTGAGCCGCAAGGACTCGCGCAGCGCCTTCACCCGGCGCCCCAGGGCGATGAGCTGCAGCTTGGACTCGGTGAGCGGATCCCAGATGGCCATCGAACGCGCCGCTCAGCCGCAGTAGCCGTCGGCCAGGCAGGTGCCCGTGGTGCAGGCCGTGCCCGAACCGCAGCACCGGAAGCCGGTGTTGCCGCAACAGTAGCCGGCCTCGCACGCAACGCCGGGTGCAGCTCCGCCGGGACAGTCGTTCACCGAGGCGCACGCCGGGTAACAGCCGCCCTGGGCGTCGTTGCCGTCGATGATGTGGTGCTCGCAGACGTAGTTCGGCCGGCAGGTCGTCCGACCGAAGCCGGTGCAGTTCTGGACGCACACCATCGGCTTCGGGACTGAGGGCGTCGGCCCAATGAAGAACGACGAGCAGGAGGAGCCCGCCGCGCAGGTCCTGGCGGAGCAGTCCTCCGAGCAGTAGCCCCCCGAGAACAGGTTGCCGGCCGGCGCCAGGCACGCGAAGCCCTTGCACTCCGCCGCGGCCGTGCAGCACTGGCCGGTGGGGCCAGTGGGGAAGCCGTTCATCGGCTCGGGCGGCTCGCAGATGCCCTGCACGCAGCGCATGGAGTTGGTGCAGGTGCCGCCGCAGCAGGCCTGGCAGAGCCCGCCGCAGCTTCCGGTGCCTCCGCCGGTCCCACCGCCCGTCGCCGAGCCGCCGGTGCCGCCGCCCGTCGCCGAGCCGCCGGTGCCGCCGCCCGTCGCCGAG
>JBBIOE010000216.1:0-13485 GCA_037443525.1 Archangiaceae bacterium
CACCACGCCGAACAGCTCGAGCAGCTTGAGGACGTAGAAGGTGACGTCGATCTCCCACCAGAACCAGCCCTGGTTGGCGGTGTTCTGGTGGTAGTGGTGGTTGTTGTGCCAGCCCTCGCCGAGGGTCACCAACGCCAGGAGGAAGTTGTTCCGGCTGGTGTCGGTGGTGAGGTAGCGGCGGCGCCCGAAGACGTGGGTGAGCGAGTTGATGAAGAAGGTGCCGTGCCAGAGCGCCACGGTGGAGACCACGCCGCCCCACACCAGCCAGGGCAGCCCGCCCACCGCGAAGAGGGCGACCGCGCCCACCAGCGCGGGCACGGCGTGCCAGCGGTCGAGCCACACCAGCTCCGGGTACTTCGCGAAGTCCTTGATCGACCCGAAGCGCGTGTCGTTGTAGCGGTCGGCGAGAATCCACCCGGCGTGGCTCCACCAGAAGCCCTTGCGCGCCGGGCTGTGCACGTCGGCCTCGGTGTCCGAGGCCTTGTGGTGGTGCCGGTGCAGGGCCGCCCACCACAGGGCGCCCTTCTGCACGCTCGACTGCGCGAGGAAGGCGAGCAGGAACTGGAAGACGCGGTTGGTCTTGAAGGCCCGGTGCGAGAAGTAGCGGTGGTAGCCGGCGGTCACGCCGAACATGCGCACGGCGTAGGTGGCGACGGCGACGAGCAGCCACTCCCACTCGAAGCCGACCAGGAAGACCAGCCCCAGCCCGAGGTGGGTGAGGAGGAACGGCGTCGAGAGGAACCAGTTGATCTTGTCGAGGCGGGCGTCGGTGGCGGGCTTCACGTCGGCGATCAACGCCGACCCCCGTCACCCCACTGTCACGGGGCGGGCTTTTCCGACAGCCCGACGAGCCAGGCCTCGAACTCCGGCCGGCCGCGCAGCGAGACGAGATCCGGGTCGGTGCGCGCCTCGTCGGGCCTGGTGAAGCCGTTCTGCGCCGCGAGCGTCAGCATGCGCATCGCCGCGGCCGCGTCGCCCGCGCGCGCCCAGGCGCAGCCGGCGTCGTAGGCCGCGCCGGAGGAGGGCTCCTCGCGGAACGCCGCCTCGCTCGCCTGGGCCGCCTGCGCGAACTCGCCGCGGAGGAAGTGCACCCGCTGCGCCGCCGCCCACGCCAGGGCCGGCCGCACGCGGGGGAGCCGCTTCACGTCGTGCTCGCGCCCGAGCCGCAAGAGCGCTCCCGCGAACTCGTGCCACACCACCGGGTCCGGGCTCGAGCCGGCCGCCTGCTCCCAGAGCGCCACCGCGCGAGCGTCGTCGCCCACCAGGGAGAAGGCGGCGGCGAGGAACTGCGGGGGCACCTGGAGGCCCTGCACCTGGGCGAAGTGATCGAGCGCCGCACGGCCTTCGCCGGCCTTCACCTTCAGCCACCCGAGCAGGCGGTGGGCGTGCGACCGCACCAGGGGCGGCGGCTCCTTGGCGAGCACGCTCTCGGCGATCTTCCCCGCCTCGTCGTACTTGCCCTCCCGCGCCTGGCTCTCCGCCGACTCCATGAGCAAGAGCAGCGGGTGCGCCGCGCCTCCGAGCGGCTGCTCACCGCGCCAGTAGGCCATCATGGAGAGCGCCGCGCGGAAGCCGTGGAGCGCGAAGATGAGCGCCATCCACGACCAGCCGGCGAACACGCCGACGGCCACCAGGGTCAGCGAGAAGATCAGCGCCAGCGCCTGCGCGAACAGGTAGCCCTTTCGGTCGAAGAGCCGCTGCAGCACCACCAGCGAGGCCCGGCCGGCGTCGAGCGGCGGCACCGGCAGCAGGTTCAGGCCGGTCCAGACCACGTTCACCGTGGCGAAGGCCCGGAGCACGTAGGTCGCCACCGGCGCGCTGTGGCCCAAGACCTCCATCACCACCAGGGGAACGAAGGAGGCGGTGGCCATCACGAAGCCGAAGGCCGGCCCGCCGAGGACGAAGACGAGCTCCTTCTTCCACGAGCCCTCCGCCGGCGTGGCGCGGGCGCGGGTCAGGCCGCCCAGGCCGACCAGGTGCACCGCCGGCTCGTAGCCGAAGAGGAGGCCGAAGACGGCGTGGCCGAGCTCGTACACCAGGGCCGAGAGGGAGATGACGCCCATCCACATCAGCACCACGCCGACCAAGGTGGTCGAGTAGTCCTTGCCGCTCGGGTCGCGCAGGATCGGGCCGGGCCACCCGTCGAAGGTGGTGGCGGCCTCGGCGAAGATCCACGCGAAGACGAGGTTCACCAGCAGGTGGCTGAAATGAACCTCCACGGGAATGCGGCCGAGGCGAAACCGAAGCACGGCCTGTCGAATAGCACCTCGGGGTCCTTCCGCGCACGTCGGAGAGTTGTCCAAAGGGCGATGAGAGGGTACGCGGCGCCTCGTGAGCGCCTCGTCGTCGAGCCCCCTGTACCGCCTCGAGCTTGGGCTCCGGCGTGTCGCCGGGTGGCTCTTGGCGGCGCTGTTCTGGCGGCCGGGTCGAGGCGGCCTCAAGCGCCTGCTGTCGGCGCCGGCGCGGGTGGTGGTGGTGCGGCTGGATCACCGGGTGGGGGAGGCCCTGCTCACCACGCCGCTGGTGGGGGCGCTCTCCGGCCGCGCGGAGGTCCACCTGGTGGTGCACCCCAAGTGCGTGCGGGTGCTGACGGGCTTGCCCGGCGTGGCGGCGGTGCACCCCTTCGAGCGGCGCTGGCTGTGGCGGGGGCTCCTCTCGTCCCAGGTGCGCGCGCTCCGGCGCCTCGCCGCGGGTGGGGTGGTGGTGAACGCGGCGAACTGGTCGACGCACTCGGGCACCAACGCGCTGGCGTCGCGGCTCTTCGCACCCAAGGCGTGCGTGGTGGGGCCGGCGGCGCCGCCGGCGCGCTACCTGATGGACGTGGCGGTGGAGCCTCTGCCCGGCACCGACAGCGAGCTCGCGCAGCGGCTGCACCTGGTGTCTCCGCTGGTGGCCAAGCCCCAAGGCGCGATGGCCTTCCGCGCGCCGGTGGCGACGCCCAAGGTGGAGGCCTTCGTGTCGGAGCTGAACGGACCCTTCGCGGTGGTGAACCCGGGCGGCCGCCTCGCCGAGCGCCGGGTGCCGCCGTCGGTGTTCGGGGCCGCCTGCCGCCGCTTGAGGGAGAAGGGCGCGACGCCGGTGCTCACCTGGGGTCCGGGCGAGGAGCCGCTGGCGCGCGAGGTGGCCGACCAGGCGCCGGGCGCGGTGGTGGCGCCGCCCACGAACCTGGACGAGCTGGCGTTCTTGATGAAGCGCGCCGAGCGGGTGGTCTGCAACAACACCGGGCCGATGCACCTGTCGGTGGCGGTGGGTGCGCCGACGGTGGCGCTCTTCTACCAGATGCCCGTCTCGCGCTGGGGCCACCAGGCCGCGCCGCACCGCATGGTGGATCTCACGCCCTGCGCCGGAGAGGCGGAGATGGTGCGGGCGGTCGAGGCAGCGCTCTGACGAGGCGTCAGGGCTTGCCGCCGTCCGTCCGTCGCTGCACGCCGCCGTCGCTCGTGGGCGCGAGGGAGAGGAGCGGCTGGCACACCGAGGGGATTCGCAGGGGACCCCGCTCGAAGGCGCACATCACGGCGAGTCCGTACGACCAATCGTCCGAGTGGCTGAAGGCCGAGAGGATCTGGAAGCCTTCCTCGCTCTCGCTGAGCGCGCACTCCGTCTCGTCATCCTCGAAGACGCGGCAGCCGGTGAGGTCCGCCGTCGTCATCTGGCCACGAACCGTGGACAGCAGCGCCTTCCACTCGGCGGTGAGCTCGGCACGGCTCCCCCACTTCTCCGCCATCGTGAGGCCGGTCGTGGCGCACTTCACCTCGACATGGCGGCCGTCGTCGTGGGTCTCGAACGACGCAATGCACCCCGGAGGGACCGGAACGCTCCGCTCCCCGATCTGCACCGGAAGCCGCACCGTCGAGTAGCGCCAGCCGCTCTCGGAGACGGCACGGCGAAGGGCCTCGCACGGAGCGCGCGCCTGGGCCTCGTCCTTCGCGCCGCAGACGAAGACGGTGGCCTTCGACCCGGTTCGGCGGATCACCGTCGCCTCGAAGCGGTAGCCCTCCCAGCCGCCGCGGGAGACCGCGAGGGACCAGACCGGCTCGCTCGCCGCCTTCGCCGTCTTGCGCCGCACGGGCTGCGCCTTGCCTCCCGAGACCTTGCTGAGGAGCGCCTCGACGGCCGCCGGCGATGCCGCGACGCCCTCGAAGGCGAACACCGCCACCGGGCCGCACTGAAGCGTCCTGTCATCGAATCGGCGGCAGTCGCTGAGCGGGTTGCTCTTCGGCTCGGCGGCCAGCAGGACCAGTACCAGTGGAACGGGCATGCGGGCCCGGACTTGTCGCAGAGCACCCCCGCGGAGGCAATCGGCTTGGCTCCCGGGCCGATGCACCTGCCGGTGGCGGTGGGCGCGCCGACGGTGGCGCTCTTCTCCCAGATGCCCGTCTCGCGCTGGGGCCATGAGGCCGCGCCGCACCGCATGGTGGATCTCACGCCCTGCGCCGGAGAGGCGGAGATGGTGCGGGTGGTCGAGGCAGCGCTCTGACGGCGGTCGAGGACCTCGAAGACGCCGGTCGGCGGGGGCGAGCAAGGGTCAAGGCCGAGCGCGGCGTGTGCATTTCGCGCCAGGAGTGTGCGCAGGCCGCGCCACGGCGTGTGCGTCGACAGTCCATGGCCACGACTCTGTGACCAGAGTGGTAGGCGCGCTCCTCCAGGCAGCTGGACCGTGCGCCGCGGGCGCCATGCAGGGAGCGACACCCATGGGAGCAGGATCGACCGAGATGAGAGGGGTTCTCACCGTCGTCGTGGTCGCGCTGGCCGGGTGCGGCGCCCCCGTCGACGTGAAGACGGGAGAGCTTCAGGACGCGGGGGCCGACCCTCGAGGGATGACCGGGGCGGGGTGCCGCCCGGACGGCACCTGTGACCCGGGGCTCGCGTGCGTCACCGGGCGCTGCCAGGCGCAGGGCTGCTCCAGCAGCGCGCAGTGCGACGCGGCCACCGAGACGTGCGACACGTCGGCCCATGCGTGCGTGTGCCTGAGTGGGCACCACCGCTGCGGCGGCGCCTGCGTCTCGGACACCTCCACGGCCAGCTGTGGCGCAAGCTGCACGGCTTGCTCTACGCCGGCGAACGCCACCGCCACCTGCACCGGCGGCACCTGCGGCTTCAGCTGCGCCGCGGGCTACCGCCTGCGGGGCGGCCAGTGCGTTCGGATGCACGTGTTCGTCACGTCGGGGGTCTACGACGGGAAGCTGGGCGGGCTCTCCGGGGCGGACGCGAAGTGCGCTCTGGCGGCTCAGTCGGTGAACCTGGGCGGCACCTACGTCGCCTGGCTCTCCTCCAGCACCGCCGACGCCATCGATCGCATCACCGACGTTGGGCCGTGGGTCGATCTCACCGGGCAGGTCGTCTTCAACAACAAGGCGATGGTCACGCTCGCCCCGCTCACCGCCGTCGGCACGTCCGAGCAGGGCACTTCGGTCGGCGGCTCCCAGTACGTCTGGACCGGGACCAACACCGGCGGACGGCACGCGGCCGACCACTGCTACGACTGGACTGCGAACTACAACTCGCAGGCCATCGTCGGGAGCGTCTACCAGACCACCGGCTGGACCGATTCGGGGTACCAGTCCTGCGGAGTGCAGCACCACCTCTACTGTTTCGAGCAGTAGCGGGGTCGGAACGCGGCCGGTCGGGGAGGGAGCGTGGACGCCGCGCGCCTTCCGAGGGTATGAGGCGCCGCTCGCATGCTGCCCATCGGCCCGTACACCCTGAAGAACCCCTTCATCCTCGCGCCGATGGCGGGGGTGAGCGAGCAGCCCTTCCGCGTGCTGGCGTTCGAGCTGGGCGCGGCGATGTGCCCGACCGAGCTGGTGAGCGCGCAGGGGCTCTTCCGCATCAACCAGCGGACGCTCCGGTACCTGCGGCGCGACGCCGCGGTGGAGGTGCCGTACTCGCTGCAGCTGTTCGGCGGCGAGCCCGAGGTGATGGCCAAGGCCGCGCTGGTGGGCAAGGAGTGGGGCGCGCAGCTCATCGACATCAACATGGGCTGCCCGGTGAAGAAGGTGACCAAGACCGGCGCGGGCTCGGGGCTGTTGTGCGATCCGCCGCGAGCCGCGGAGATCGTCCGCCAGGTGAAGGCGGCCACCGGCCTGCCGGTGACGGCGAAGATCCGCAGCGGGTGGGACCACGAGAAGAAGAACTTCCTCCAGATGGCCGACGCGCTCGGAGAGGCCGGCGTGGCGGCGCTGGCGGTGCACCCCAGGACGCGCTCGCAGGGCTACTCCGGCAAGGCCGACTGGACCGTGATTCGGGACCTCAAGCGCCACGTGGGGAGCGCCTTCCCCATCATCGGCAACGGCGACGTGAAGAGCCCGGCCGACGCGGCGCGCATGCTCTCGGAGACCGGCTGCGACTACGTGATGATCGGCCGCGGGGCGCTGGGGAACCCGTGGATCTTCCGCGAGCTCTTGGGCGGCCCGAAGCCGACCAGCGAGGAGCGCGCCCAGCTGGTGGTGCGCCACTTCCGCACGCACGTGGCCTTCGTGGGCGACGAGCTGGGAGCGGTGCGGCAGTTCAGGAAGCACCTGGGCTGGTACTGCCACGGGCTGCACGGCGCGTCGGCCTTCCGCGCGACCATCAACCAGCTCGACACCGCGGAGCACGTGGTGGAGGCGGTGAGCGTGTTCTTCACCAAGGCCGGGCGCGACGAGCGGCTCGATGGCGCCGAGGACTACGAGCTCGACTACGCGCAGGCGCTGGGCTGATCAGCGGCCGGCGTCGGGGGCGAAGACGTCGCAGTCGTTTCCGACCACGCGCTCTGTCCCGGCCACGTGGTCGACGAGGCGCTCGATCCCAAGCGTCGCGCTGGCGCCCATTCGCGCTCCTTCCTCAGGCTTCGATGCGGAAGTCGAAGGCGTGAGTCGAGTCCGCTTCGCGCAGGGCCGGCAGCGCGAACCAGAGGCTTTGCGTCAGAATCCGCGTCGGCACCGACTGGAGAACTGCGTCGACGTCGAGCCAGGCCTTGTCGGCCCGAATCGGAACGGGGTTGAAGGGCGAGCGGTTGTCTAGCCGTCTCAGTAAGTCGCCGGCACGCGCCACGTCGTGGACGCGCTCGATCACCAGGGTGCACGGTTCCTTCAATGCTCCGAGCTCGTAGGCCCAGAAGCAGGTGCTGAGGTCGTTGGACGAGCCGAGTCGAGTGACCGCGCCCGCCCGTTTGTCCACGATGTGCCCTGAGCAACCGATCCACCCGTAGGGCACGTACCACCACGTGTCGCCCTCGAATGCCTCCGATTCGTCGACGGCGATGGGCTTCGAACTCGCCGCCTGCAGATGGGCGAGTGCCTCCAGAAAAGACGGACGAGACTGCGCGAGCAGCGGGCGAATCCCCATCGCGGCGTATTCGGCCTGACGCCTCCGTTTCCGCTCGGTCACCTTCGCCAGACAGTCGGCATGCTCTTCCGTCCGCTCGTGGTCGCAGAGTTCGCAGACGTCGACCGCCGAGGACTTTGGCGGAGTCGAAGGTCCGGTGTTCGTCACGAGCGACGCCCCGGCAGCACAGTGGGTCTTGCTCTCGTCCCCGCTGCTCGCGTCATGACATCTCGAGCTCGATGCGCGCGACGTCCTCAGGACCGAACGGCCGCTTGCCTGGGACGATGGGGAATCCCGTCCGGCTCTTCCGAATCGAGGACGCCCGTGGCTCCAGCGCTCGGCGGAGCAGGCGGTTCACCGCCTCGCTGATCGAGATGTCCTCTGCTTCTGCGGGCGCCCGCACGGCCTTGTACACGTCGTCGTCGAGATTGACCGTGAGGCGCATGAAGCAAGGCTATCCCAGCCGCGCCCTGGCCGCCTTCCCGAGCCGGGCCATGCCCTCCTCGATGAGCGCCTCGGGGCGGTTCGAGTAGTTGAGCCGCAAGAAGTCGTCGCGCCCGCCGCCGGGGAAGAACGAGCGCCCCGGCACGAAGGCCACCTTGGCGCGCACCGCGTCCTCGAAGAGCACCGTCGAGGAGAGCCCGAGCGGCAGCTGCGCCCAGACGAAGAGCCCGCCATCGGGCCGGGTCCACGTCGTGCCGGCGGGCAGGTGCCGCGCCAACGCCGTCTGCATCGCCTCGCAGCGTGACGAGTAGGTCTTTCGGATGCGCCCCAGGTGCGCCTCGTAGTCGAAGGTCTCGAGCAAGACCGCCGCGGCCCGCTGCGCCAGCGTGGCGGTGTGCAGGTCCGACGCCTGCTTGGCGATGGTCGCCGCGCGCACCAGGGGCTTCGGCCCCACCAGCCAGCCGAGCCTCAGGCCCGGCGCGAGCGTCTTGGAGAAGGTGCCCAGGTGGACCACCAGCCCCTCCTCGTCGAGCGCCGCCAGGGGAGGCAGGAAGTCGCCCTTGAAGCGCAGCTCGCCGTAGGGATCGTCTTCCACGATGGGCACGCGGTAGGCCGCCGCCAGCTCCACCAGCCGGTGCCGCCGCGCGAGCGAGAGCGTGGTGCCCTTCGGGTTGTGGAACTCCGGCACGACGTAGAGGAGCTTCACCGGCTCGAGCGCCAGCCGCTCCTCCAGCGCGTCGACGTCGAGGCCCTGGTCGTCGGAGGGCAGCGCCACGAAGCGCGCCTCCAGGCCCGAGAAGGTCTGCAGCGCCGCCAGGTAGCTCGGGCTCTCCACCGCCACCGCGTCGCCCGGGTCGACGAAGATGCGCCCGGCGAGATCGATGCCCTGCTGCGCGCCGTTGGTGATGAGCACCTCGTCCGCGGTGCAACGCAACCCCCGACGGCGCAGCCGCGCCGCCACCCACTCGCGCAAGGGGCCAAAGCCCTCGGTGGTGCTGTACTGCAGCGCCTGAGCGCCCTCGCGCGCGAGCACCTTGGCGTGGGCCTGGGCGATGGCCTCGAGGGGGAAGAGCTCCGGTGCCGGCAAGCCCCCGGCGAAGGAGAGCACGTCCGGCTGCTCCGCGACTTTGAGGATCTCCCGCACCGCGGAGGGCGGCATGCGGGACATGCGGCGGGCGAGCGCGAGCGGCGCGCGCGGGGCTTTGGCGGTGGCGGGCGTCATGACGAGCTCCTCTCGAGCTGCGGTGCGGGCTGCACGTGCATGCCCTCCTTGATGGAGGCCAGCACGATGGTGGTGTTGGTGCGGGTGACGCCGGGGATGGTGCGCAGCACCTCGACCAACAGGCGATCGAGCGAGCTGGTGTTGGGCGTCTTCACCTTGAGGACGTACGAGTCGGCGCCGGCGACGCGGTGGCACTCCTGCACCTCGGGCAGGGCCAGCACCTTCTTGGCGAAGGCGTCGAAGTACTTCGGGTGCTCGATGCCCACGCCGATGAAGGCCGTCACGTCGACCCCCAGGGCCTGGGCGTTCACCGTCGCCACGTAGCCGGTGATGACCCCGCGCTCCTCGAGCTTCCTGATGCGCTCGGCGACCGAGGGCTGCGACAGGCCCACCGCCTTCGCCAGCTCCGCCTGCGTGGCGCGGCCGTTCTGCTGCAGCTTCTCGACGATTCGAAGGTCGGTTTGGTCCATGTTCGAATAAAATATAGGTGGAAACGCAATTGAGCCGATATTGTTACGGGGAGGTGAGAAGAACGCAAGTCCGGGTTACGAGTGGGGCGATGCGGCACGTCGTCGGCGCGCTCCACCACTGCTCGCGGCTGATCGTCTCCAACGTCTTCCTGCTCGACGGCGGGGCGGGCGATCGCTGGCTGATCGACACCGGGCACCCGCTGGAGCGGCCGATGCTGGTGTGGGAGCTCAAGCGCCACGGGCTCACGCCCAAGGACCTCACCGGCGTGCTGCTCACCCACCGGCACTCGGACCACGCGGGCAACGCGCGGTTCCTCAAGGCGCACGGCGCCAAGCTCTACGCGCACTGGCGCGACGCGGTGGTGCTCGCGGGGCGCGAGCCGCCGCCTGCGCTCGGCGCGGCGCCGACCACGCCGTGGGACTGGGTGTTCAGCCACGTAGAGCGGCTCGCGCCCGCGCCCCGGGTGGAGGTCGACCACGCGCTCGACGACGGCGACCAGGTGGCGGGCCTGGAGGTGCACTGGATGCCCGGGCACACCGACGGCTCGGTGTTCTACCGGCACGAGGGGACGCGGAGCCTCGTCTCGGGCGACATGCTCCTCGCTGCCCTCCCGCCGCTGACCATTCGCCAGGGCCTGACCCTGCCGTACCCGGCGTACACGAACGATCTCACCCGCGCGCTGGACTCGCTGAAGAGCTTCCACGCCAAGGGCGTCGAGTACGACAACCTGCTGGCCGGGCACGGGAAGCCGATTCTGGGCGGGGCGCGCGAAGCGGCGCTCGCATTGCTCGAGCGGGCATAGTCAACGAGGCGCCGAGACGGACACTCAGCGCCAAAACTCTTCGTCGATGCGCTCGAAGTCCTTCACCGCGTCCATGATCTCCTTCGCCTCCTTCACGGACATCGTTCCAATGTAGGCATCGAGCCTCGATCCAATTCGTGGACCGCTCTGCGCGGAGCCGGACGGAGCCGTGCAGAGCGCCTGACCGCGGCGACGCGCCGTTCGTGGCTTGCGCGCCGTTCGTGGCTTGCGCGGCGTTCGGCGAGTCATGGTCCAGAGGAGTGTAGCGCGGCGACCTGTGGCGAGCCGCGACGCCGGATTCCCCGCTCGGGACGAAGGGAAGGTGGGCGTGCTTCGACTCGCTCAGCACGAACGCCAGTCGCTCACGCCCGCCCGAGCCACATCGCCGCGGCGGCCTGCGACGCCAGCTTCCGCCCGCGCTCGGCCTCGTCCTTGGGCAAGGGCTCCGCCTCGTGCTCCTCGGCCTCGAAGAAGCCCTCGTCGATCCACTTGGCGAAGGCCTCGGGGAGGCTCGCCTGGGTGGCGCCCTCCACCGTCACCTCGGAGACCGTCCCCACCTTGTGCCCGCCCAGCTCCGCCATGGCGAACACGTCGGCGAGCAGCGACCGCGCCAGCCCGAAGGCCCCGTCCGAGAGGCCCGACGCGTCGAGCCAGCTCAACAGCGCGTCCTGCCGGTTCTCGAAGGCGTGGCCGAGCCGCTCGCGCTCCTTGGGGTGATCGTCCAGGAAGCGCCAGGCGCTCTCCACGAACTCGTCGGTGGGCTCGCCGCTGAACGGCTCCGGCGGCGGGGCCTTCACCTTCTTCACCCGCTCCACCGGCGCGGGCTGGGCCAGGTCCGGCGCCTCTCCCGCCGCCACCAGGTCGTAGAGCCCGAGCAGGTTGGAGAAGAGCGCCTTCGCCGCCTTGGGGTTCTCGAAGCGGGGCTCGTCTTCCCACAAGGCCTGAATCACCACCGACGCCGGCGCGCCCTGCTTCACCGCGTCCTGGAAGGCCTCCTTCACGTCGTCGGGGTCCGCCAGCGTGCCCGAGGCGAGCAACAGCTTCTCCAAGACCGCCCGGCCCTCGAAGCGCCGGTCGAGCTCGGCGTCCTCGTCGGGGAGCCTGACGCCACGCCGCGCGCCGCCGCGCCCCGCGCCCTTCGCCTTGCCTCGCGCCGGACGCCGGCTCACAACTTGATCCAGCCCTTCTTCCACGCCTTCACCAGGAGCGCCGTCGCCCACACCATGAAGATGGCGAACCACAGCGCGATGAACGCCGCCTCGCCCTCCTCGAGCGTCTTCCGCAAGAGGTTCTCCCAGATGAGCAGCCACAGGATCCCCGTCGCCCAGAGGGTGAAGGGGTTGATCTCCTTCTTCACCGCCCGCTCCCAGTTGAACGAGCCCTCGCGCAGCGCGCCCTGGTTGGCCGGCGACGAGCGCGGCAGCCAGCGCGACACCTTGGCGCGGTACTCGTCGAAGGCGGCGCCGAACTTGTTCGACAGGAACGCCTCCTCGGCGTTGATGATGAAGTGGTAGTTCCCGAAGAAGAAGGCCAGCGCGATCAGCGCCACCCAGGGGTCGTTCGCCACCAACAACAGCCCCACGATGATGCCCAGGTTCCCGACGTAGAGCGGGTTGCGGACGTAGGCGTACGGCCCGGTGGTGTTGAGGGTGCTCGCCTGCAGGGTCAGGTCTTGCCCGCTGGTGCCCTCGGGCACCCAGCCCAGCGTGTACATCCGCAAGGCCTGGCCCGCGAAGCAGAGGGCGAAGCCGAGGAGGTCCAGCACTCCGTCCACCTCGTCGCCGGTCCACGGCGGGAGCTGGCGCGACTTGTAGAGCAAGACCAGGCACACCCCGATGACCGGCATGGGCGTGAGCGTCCGCAGGCGGAACAGGGACTGGCCGAACGTAGAGCGGGGAGGACTCGCGGAAGTCATGCGTCGAAACCACACTACGCGCCCAGAGCGCGCCGCGTCATGAGAAAACCCGGCCTCGCTGAATGGCCATACGGGCCCAGGGAACACACCCTCCGATGCTCCGAGTGGACAGCCAGGGGGCCGTGGCGCTACAGCCGCCGGCCATGCGCGAACCCGCCGCCGCGGCCGACGTCCTGGACCGCGCCCGCTCGGGCGATCGCGAGGCCTTTCGCACCCTCTACCAGCGCCACAGCCGCCAGGTGGCCCGGCAGCTCGCCTTCTTGGTCCCCCGCGCCGACCTGGAGGACGTGCTCCAGGACGTCTTCATCGAGGTCTTCCGCAGCCTGAAGAGCTTCGAGGGCAAGAGCGCCTTCACCACCTGGCTCTACCGGGTGACGGTGCACGTGGCGATGAAGGCGCGCCGCAAGACGACCCGCTCCCGCCTCGACGTGGTGGAGGACCTGCCGGAGCGCGCCGACGAGGGGCCCTCGCCCAGCGACGTGTCGCTCTCCGCCGAGCGGCAGGCGCGGGTGGAGGCCCTGCTCGAGCAGCTCTCGCCCAAGAAGCGCGCGGTGCTGGTGCTGCACGATCTTCAGGGCGTGGAGGCCCAGAAGATCGCCGAGCTCGTGGGCACCAACGTCCTCACCGTGCGCACCCGGCTCTTCTACGCGCGGAAGGAGCTGGAGGCGCTCGCCAAGGCCGACCCGACGCTGGCGGAGTTCTTCGGAGGGGAGCCGCGATGAGCCACCTCTCCGACGAGCGCGTCGACTTCGTGGCCCGGGGCGAGGAGGCGGACGGCGAAGGGGCTCACGTCGAGGCCTGCGGGGAGTGCCGCGCCAGGGTCGCCGACGCCCGCGGGCGCCAGAAGCTCCTCGCCGGCCTCGCGCCGTACACCCTGTCCGAGGTGGGCTTCGGCCGGGTGGAGGCGAAGCTGCTCGCAGCCGTGGACGAGGGCGAGGCGGCGCCCCGCTTCCCCCTCGCCTGGCTCTTCGCTCCGCTTCTGCTGGCCACGGTGGCGCTGGTGGTGTGGGCGCCCTGGCCCGCGCCACGCCCGAGCGCGCCCGTGGTCATCGCGCCCGTGGCCCGGCCGGCTCCCCTCGCGGTGGCGCCCGTTCCGCTCACGGTGCTCGCCAACGCCGGGACGCTTCACCCGGCGCGTGCGTGGACGTGCGTACGCACCCACGTGACGATGTCCTGGATCGACGCGCCGTCGTAACCCTTCTCGCAGATGAGTCGAGCGGCCGTCTCGAGGATCTTCCGATGGCGGTCCTTCGAGCTGTCGGCGCTCTTCTCGGCACCGCCCTTCGTGTCTGCCACGGTCTCCTCCCGGCTCCTTGCCCCCGCACT
>JBBIOE010000217.1:0-13445 GCA_037443525.1 Archangiaceae bacterium
CCGGCGGGGCGGCGGCCCGAAGGCCGGCGGGCGCGGCGGCGGCGGCGCGGGAGGCACCGGCGGCGGCACACCGAGGTCGTTCGGCTGGGTGGAGTCGGTGGGCGTCGTCATGGCGGTGGGGACTAATCCCCACCGCGCGGCGGGGCAACCACTCACCGAGAAGACGGCGTCGCAGGCCACCGTGCGCGAGGGAGAGCGTCTCCCTCGCCGGACGGCGGAACCCGGGCGGGCGCTTCCCCGTCGGGTGGTGGATCGCGCCCGAGGTCGAACTTCGCCTCGGAGACGACGTGCCCTTCGACGCGGAGCCCCTCGTTCTGCGCACCCTCCTCGGGGACGTCGACGACGACTCGTAGGCTCGTGGCTCGGCCTGCCGTGGCGCGCCATGGGGCCAGAGTGATATATGCCATTGAGATATATCGGAGGCTCGATGAAGAAGAAGGCGCGCAAGGCGAAGGGGGACGTCGCGAAGGTGTTCTGGTCGGGCCGGAGCCAGGCGATCCGACTCCCGAAGAAGTACCGGCTTTCGTGCCGCGAGGTCTCCATTCACCGCGAGGGTGACTCCCTCGTCCTCGCGCCGGAGATCGAGCCGACCGACGCGCTCGGCTGGCCCATTTCGTTCCGGCAGCTCTTCGGAAAGCTCGACGCCGACTTCGACGTCGGCGACCGGAAGCGGCCGCATGAACGGCGGGACCCGCTCAGGTGAGAGATCGGTACCTGCTGGACACCAACGTCGTCTCGCTGGCGCTGAAGGGGAAGAGCCCGCGGGCAGTGGAGACGCTCACCAAGACGCCGCGCGCGCGCGTGGCGGTGAGCGTGATCACCGAGATGGAGCTGAGGTTCGGCCTCGCGAAACACCCCGCGCCCGAGCGCCTGGGGCCGGTCATCGACACCTTCCTCGAGACGGTGCGGGTCGACCCGTTGCCAGAGGACATCGCCTCGGTCTACGGGCGCATCCGGTGGGACCTGGAGCGCGCCGGCCGTGCGATCGGCCCACTCGACACCATCATCGCGGCGCATGCGGTAGCGACGGGCTCGGTGCTGGTGACGAACAACGTCCGCGAGTTCGGGCGCGTGAGGGGCCTTCGGTGCGTGGATTGGACGTGACTGGCCGTCCAGGCTGATCCGACGCCCCGATGGCCGCGTGCTACGGTGCCGCGCTCTGGAGAACACACGGAACATGGCCCCGACGAAACGACTCAAGGTGGGTGTCCTCGGCGCGACCGGCATGGTCGGTCAGCGCTTCATCTCTCTGCTCGCGAAGCACCCGTGGTTCGAGGTGACGCGGGTGGCCGCCAGCGCGAGCTCCGCCGGGAAGAGCTACGCCGAGGCCACGCAAGGGCGCTGGGCGCTCTCCACCCCGGTGCCAACCGACGTGGCCGGGCTCACGGTGGGCAACGCCTCCGATGTTCTGGCCATCGCGCCCACGGTGGACCTGGTCTTCTGCGCCGTCGACCTGCCCAAGGACGAGACCGCCCGGCTGGAGGAGGCCTACGCGAAGGCCGAGACGCCGGTGGTCTCGAACAACTCCGCCCACCGCGGCACGAGCGACGTGCCGATGATGGTGCCCGAGGTGAACCCCGAGCACATGGCGGTCATCGCGGCGCAGAAAAAACGGCTCGGCACCTCGCGCGGCTTCGTGGCGGTGAAGCCCAACTGCTCCTTGCAGAGCTACGTGCCGGCGCTGCACCCCTTGAAGCGCTTCGGCCTCGAGCGGGTGGCGGTGTGCACCTACCAGGCGATCTCCGGCGCGGGGAAGACCTTCGAGACCTGGCCCGAGATGCAGGACAACCTCATCCCCTTCATCAAGGGCGAGGAGGAGAAGAGCGAGCAGGAGCCGCTCAAGCTCTGGGGCGCGGTGGAGGGCGGGCGCATCGTCAACGCCGCCCTTCCGGTCATCTCCGCGCAGTGCATCCGCGTGCCGGCGAGCGACGGCCACATGGCGGCGGCCTTCGTGCAGTTCGCGAAGAAGCCGTCCAAGGAGGAGATCCTCGACGCGTGGCGCACCTGGGTGCCCCGGCCGCAGCAGCTCGGCCTGCCCAGCGCGCCCAAGCCCTTCCTCACCTACTTCGAGGACGAGTCGCGGCCGCAGACCCGGCTCGACCGGGACATCGGCGGCGGCATGGGCGTGGCCATCGGGCGCTTGAGGCCCGACCCGCTCTTCGGCTGGCGCTTCGTGTCGCTCTCGCACAACACCGTGCGCGGCGCGGCCGGCGGCGCGGTGCTGACGGCGGAGCTGCTGGTCGAAGAGGGTCACATCACCGCGAAGTGACGAAGGGCGGTGTGGTGACCGATGGCCATCGACTTCATGGTGATGCCGCTGAGCCGCTACCTCACCGGCGACTTCGTCACCCCGCAGATGCAGTGGAGCTGGGACAGCGGCGTGCCGTACTCCGTCTACGGGCCCCAGGGGAAACAGGAGTTCCCCAAGGGCGTGCCGTTCGGCGGCGTGCAAGCACCCCAGAACCGGGTGGGCTGCCGGGAGCTGTTGCGCGAGGACCTCGCCCAGTTTCCTCTCGAGGTCATGGCGCGCCCCTGGGACGAGGCGTCGGCGGCCGAGCCGCGCTTTCACCGGGTCGATCCGAAGTCCTTCGGGGCGCTCCTCGCGCACGCCGACGCCCTCGCCGGCAAGCCCGGCAGGCGCTTCTTCGGGCTCCTCGCCGGTCAACCGCGCGGCCCGCTGCACTGCCAGGCCGGCGTGTTCCTCCCCGGCGACTTCGAGAAGCCGTTCACCATGCGCTCGCCCTTCGTCGACCGGCTCACCGGCTCGGCGGTCCGCGCGCTCGCCGAGCTCGAGCGTGAAGACTGGCCCGAGCCCGCCCACGCGGCCCGCGAGACGCTGCGCGACGCGCTGAAGGACGCCGCGGCGCTCCAGCTCCCGATGATCATCGACAGCTGAAGCCGCGCCTCAGCGAGCTGCCCATCACCGCCACCGCCGACAGGCTCATCGCCGCGCCGGCCAGCATCGGGCTCACCAGCGCCCCGGCGGCCAGCGGCACCGCGAGCAGGTCGTACCCGAAGGCCGCCACCAGGTTCCGCCGCACGCGCTTCATCGTGGCCAAGGACAGCTCTCGCGCGCGCAAGAGCCCAGAGAGCTCGCCGCTGGAGAGGAAGCAGGGCTGGAACGTCGCGCGGGTCTCCTCCGACGCCGGTCTGTCTGGCACGCATGACGACAGGCGAGATTCAGGCGCTGGTGTTCGACGCGATGATGCCGCGCCTGTCGGGCTCGGAGGCCGCGCTGCGGATTCGCACGTTGAACCCGCCATCCCGTGCTGATCGCCACGGGCTTCGACGCCACGGAGGCCGAGCGGAAGAAGCTCGCGCCGCCGCTCGAGGTCATCACCAAGCCCTTCGGGGTGGAGGTCCTGGCCGCCCGCCCGCGCCACCGCCTCAGGCGCGCTCAGGGCCCCCACCTCGGTTGCACACGGCGGACCCCTGGAGGGTCAACGCACCACCACCCACCACACGAGAAGGAGTTCATCGATGAGTTCGTTGACGCCGACCGAGCTGCGGAGCCGCTGGGATGCCATGATCACCGACCTGAAGGCGCACCCGTCGGTCAAGATCGTCAAGGCCGAGTTGAATCCGCCGATGCGTGAGGACCAGGCCCTCGAGGTGGCCAAGCGCCTCGGCCTCGCGCCGACCGCGGACCTCCGTGCCTTCCTGGCCCTCTGCGATGGAATGAGCCTCTCGTGGACCATCGAGGGCGTGGCTGGCTACTACGGAGGCATGATCGCCATTCCTTCGTTCGGGACGCTGGACGATCCCGACGAGTGGCCCTGCGGTCCCGACGCGCTCGAGAACCCGCTGTCCGCCTACGGCGTGGACTTCGAGGAGGCGCAGGGCAACGTGGTTCCGTTCGACTTCTTCCAGCGCACGAAAGACGAGATCGAGATCGCGGCGATGTTGCCTCGTGGCGACGCGCTCGACGTCTTCGTGAGCGAGGACCAGACCGCGTGCCTGGAGGACTCGGCGCTGGTGTCATTCGGCGAGTACATCGCGCTGCTGCTGCGCTCGTTCGGCTCCCCTATCGCCCGCAAGGCGCTGCAGCTGGGCTCCAGCAACACCGACGCGGAGCGGGCGTCCCAGGTGATCCCCGGAATCCTGACCAGGACCTACTCTCTCGACGCCCTCATCGAGCTGGTTCGCTCCGAGCCGCACAACGGCCAGGTGCGGGACTTCTTCCGAGGACCAGCGGAGGAGTGAGCGCTCAGGACGAAGAACCCGAGTGCGGCGGGCGAGAGACACCGGTCGCGTCGAAGCGGGAGTCCAGCTCGAAGGAGATCGTGAGGCCGGGCGGTGACACCAGCGCGCCCAAGCCCTTCCTCACCTGCTTCGAGGACGCATCGCGGCCGCAGACCCGGCTCGACCGGGACCTCGGCGGCGGCCTGGGCGTGGCCATCGGGCGCTTGAGGCCCGACCCGCTCTTCGGCTGGCGCTTCGTGTCGCTCTCCCACAACACCGTGCGCGGCGCGGTGCTGACCGCGGAGCTGCTGGTCGAAGAGGGACACGTCACCGCGAAGTGACGAAGGGCGGGGTGGTGACCGATGGCCCTCGCCGGCGCCACCACCGGGGGTCCACGCGCCCGACCTCGCTCGCGGGCGTCAGCAGCCCTTGGTGGTGAGGTAGGCGGCGGCCTTGGCCGACCAGGGCGAGGCCGCGGGAATCGCCGCCGCCTGCGTGCGTGCCGTCGCGCACTGGCCGAGGTCGGCGTTCAGCCGCGCGAGCGCGAAGTACGCTTCGGGAACCCAACGGCTCGTCGGCGTGCGCGCCACCAGGCTCTCGAGCTCGACCTGCGACCGATCGAGCGCGCCCTCGCGATAGAAGCACTCGCCGATCGAGAGGTGGATGCCTGGCGCGAACGGGTTGTTCGTCGGCCTCCGTGCCAGCTGGGCAGACAGCTCCGCGCGGGCCGCCGGACACTGCCCCAGCTGCACCGCGGCGCGGGCCGACCAGAACGCTGCCGCGTCGAGGTACGACGAGCTCGGGAACCGGGTGGGGAACGCCGTCAGCGTCGCCCTCGCCGAGGCGAAGTCCTGCACCTGAACCATCGCCTCTCCCTCCAGGAGCTCGGCCAGGTCGCTGAGCTGCGACACCGGATGATCGACCCCGAATTGGCGCAGCCGCGACACGGTCTCGGGCGTGGCTCGCTCGAGCTGGAGATCGCAGCGCAGCGTGTAGAGGTCCGCCCCCGCGCGCCAGGTGCTGTCGGGGCTCACCTTCGCCAGCTCACCGACCGCCTGATCACACTGCCCCGTCGCGTACAGCCCTCGGCCCAGCCAGTACTGCGTCCCGTTGGCGAAGCTCGGCTTGGGCACCGCGGAGCGCCTCGCGGAGAGCACCGCCACCGACGCCGCAAAGGCCCCCACGCGGTACAGCGCGCGCCCTTCGAAGTAGGTCGCGGGCTCAGCCTCCGACTTCCCCGACGCGGCGACCTGGCTGAACGCAGTCAGCGCTTCGGCGTCCCGGCGGAGCACCAGCGCGATTCGCCCGCGCCAGTACTGCGCCGTCACCCGGCCCAAGGCGTCGGCGGGCGCCGTGGCCAACCCGTCGTCGAGCGTCCGCAGCGCACCCGCCGCGTCACCCTGCTTGAGCTGAATGCGCGACAGGTACGTCTTCCCCGCCAGGCTCCAGATCCCCTGCGGGTGTCGCGAGATCTGCTCTTCGAACGCCGCTTGCGCCCGTCGAAGGTCGCCGTCGGCGAAGGCGGTCTTGCCGTCCTGGAAAAGCGTTCCCTCCGAGTGCCCCGCGCAGCCGAACCCCAAGGCGATCCAGAGCAGCGCTCGGAACAACATTCTCCCTGAAGGTGGCCGGTGCATGGAGGGTCGAGTCCTCATCAAGACTCTCGCCGAGCCGAGCGAGCACACGACGAACCCATCCACCACCATGCACAAGCTCCTCCTGGCCCACGTCCTGATCGTCCTTGGTTTGTTCGCTTGCGGAGGCCCCGGAGGCCCGAACGGCGGCGCGGGAGGCGGTCCGGGGACTGACGGCGGCACGGCGAGCGCCGCGGAGCAGAACGCCCTCGACGCCGCGAAGGCCGACTTCGACGCTCGCCGGTATTCTGCCGCGCTGGCCGAGTTCCAGGCGTTCCTCGGCACCTATCCACACAGCTCGCTCGCCGATCAGGCCACGCTGTACGTCGGTCGTTGCAAGTACGAGGCGGCGCCTCCCGACTACGCAGGGGCGATCGCGGTCTGGAAGTCGATGCTCACCTCCTTCCCTCAGAGCGCCGCGCTCCCCGAAGCGCGGTACTGGATTGGCCGCGCGTACTTCCAGAGCAAGGACTTCGCGACCGCTCGGGTCGAGCTGCAGGCGCAGTTGTCCACCTCCCCGAACAACGCCTTCGCCGACGTGGTCGGCGTGTACCTGGCTCGCTGCGACTTCGAGACGGCCTCGGGCGCCAACCCCGCCGGCTTCGCTTCGGCCCAGGCAGCGCTGACCCAGCTGCTGTCGCAGTTCCCCACCTCGGGCTGGCGCGCCGACATGCTGTACTGGCGAGGGCGCTGTCAGTGGGAGCAGAAGGCGTTCGCCGCCGCCAAGGCCGACTTCGATCAGATCACCAGCCAGTTTCGGACCAGCGCGCTCGCCGACAACGCGTCGTACTGGGCTGACCGGTGCCTGTTCTCGCAGGCGTCGCTGGCCACGCCGACCGTCACCTGGGCCGCCGCGGCCGCGGCCTTCGCGGCGACCGAGGCGAGCTTCCCGGCGAGCAACGTTCGCGACCTGGTGGCCAACTACCTCGGCCGCTCGCAGTTCCAGAACCTGGACTACCCCACCGCGCGCGCCACCTTCGACCGGCAGCTGACGGTCTGGCCGACCCTGCCGTCGAGCTGGTCGGGCCACTACTGGCGCGGGCGCACCCTGCTGATGCTGGCGACCCCCGATCGCACCGGCGCGATCGCCGACTTCCAAGCGGTGATCGACACCGGCACGACCAGCTCCTGGTACGACAACGCGTTCCAGTGGAAGGCGAAGACCCAGGCCGACCTGGCGCTGTGCGCCGACGCCGCCACCACCTACGCCGCGATGAAGTCCGCGGTGCCGTCGAGCCCCGTGCGCGCCTCGACCTGTACCTACGTACTGGCGAAGTGCCCGGCGCAGGTGTGCCCGTAGCGATGCACGTCTTCCCGCAGGGCCTCGACAACTCGCTGTTGGTCGCGGTCTTGATCGGAGTGCTGGTTCGGCTCGCCTTCAACGAGACGCTCGGCTGGGTGTTCTCCGGCCTGGTGGTGCCGGGCTACCTCGCCGCCGTCGCGATCGTGCACCCGAGCGCGGTCGCGGTGATCGCGCTCGAGGCGGCGGTCACCTACGCGACGGTACGCGGCGCTTCGGTCGTGCTCGGCGCCACCCGCCTGGGGACGCCGGTCTTCGGCCGCGATCGGTTCGTCTGGCTGGTGGTGGCCAGCGTTGGCGTGCGGCTGGTGGTCGAGGGCTCGCTGGCGCCGGAGCTCGGCAGGCTGGCGCTCGACGTCCGGTGGGACCCGACCGGAGGGTTCGGTTTCTACGGCATCGGCCTGGTGCTCGTTCCCCTGGTCGCCAACGCGATGTGGAAGTCGGGCTTCGGCGCCGGCAGCTTCCAGCTCGCGGTGGTGACGGCCATCACCTTCGGCGCGACCAGGCTGCTCGCCGCGACCACCAACTACTCCCTCTCCCAGCTCGCGCTCTCGTTCGATCGCGTCGCGCTCGACTTCGCCGGCAGCCCCAAGGCCTACCTGCTGATCCTCGGCGGCCTGGTGCTCGCCGCGCGGGGCAGCCTCCGCTACGGGTGGGACACGAGCGGGGTGCTCATTCCCGGCCTGCTGACCCTCGGGGCCTTCACCCCGACCCGGGTGGTGGGCGCGTTGGGCGAGGCGCTCGCGGTGGCGGCGCTCGCCGGCTTGGTGATTCGGCTGCCTGGCGTGCGGCGGTGGAACGTCGAGGGCGCGCGGCGGGTGGTGTTCGTCCTCACCCTCGGCTGCCTGCTCAAGTACGCGTCACTCTGGGTCGCGCAGGGCTTCTCGTGGCACTTCGGCGACGAGCCCTGGGGACTCGGCTACCTGCTCCCCTCGCTGCTCGCCACGCGCATGTGGCAGCGCAAGGACGCCTTCGTCGTGCTGCTGCCGTCGCTCGTGGTGCCCGCGGTCGCGCTGGTCGCGGTCAGCGTGGTCGGGTTCGGGCTCAAGCAGGTGCCCGCACTCGAGCCCGAGCTCACCGTGGCGGTCGACGCCGTCCCCTCGCCGTGCGAAGACGGCACCCGCTGGTCGAGCTGGCCGGTGCGCGCGCAACTCCTCGTCCCCGCGCCGCCGAGCCGCGCCGCGCCGCTCCTGCGGGAGTCCGACCTGCGCGCCTGGGCCGCGCTGCTGGAGTCCCTCCGCGGCCACCCCGGGCGCGCCTGCGGCCAGCTGCTCGAGGAGCGCAGGCTCGCCGGGCAGCTCGGGCTGCGCATCGACAGGGCGCTGGACTCCGCGGGCGGCCACTGGTCGGTGATCTCGGAGGCGGGACCCGATCCCGCGGGGCTGCGCGGCCTGGGCGTGACGCTGGTGGCCGACCGCCCGGCACCCAACGCCCTCCTCCTCGGCGCGCTCGAGCTCGACGCGGCGTGGGAGCGAATCGATCGGCTCGAGCCGCTCGCGCTCGCGGCGCAGCCACAGGTCGTTTCCCTCTTCGCGCGCCCGAAGGGCCGCTCGGAGCGCGCCGACCCGCTCCAGCTCTGGCGCGCGCTGGCCGCGGCGCTCCGGCTGGAAGGTCTGGTGGTGCGCCAGGCCCCGGCCCAAAGCTTGAGCGGCCTCGCTCCGGGCTGGCTGCGCGCGCGGCTCGAGGGCGCTTTGGGGGCGCTGGCCCGTGGGCCTTCCGAGGAGGGGCTCCCGGTGCTCGCGCTGGACTCCGCTGCCCTGGAGCGCCTCGCTCCACCCGCCCCGCCGCCGGCTCCCTTCTCCCTGTGGCAGCCGGTCCCCGCGAACGCGGCCGCCGGCGGCCTGCCGGACGACACCATCACCCTCGCCGCGCTCGAGCGCGCGCTGGCCGCGCCGCGCGACGGGTCCGCCGTGCGCGCGCTGGGCCTCTTGGAGCGCCGCGACGCGCTGGGCCGACGCCTGATCGTGGCCGAGAACGAGGGCAGCTCGGGGGCGGTGGCGCGGGGGGCCGTGGGGGCGCAGACCGGCGTGGTCGAGGTCGCAGGGTCGGATCGTCGGTTGATCGCCTTCGGTGAGCGCCTGCAGCGGGAGCTCGGCCTCGAGTGGCTGTTGGTCGCGCCGGGCCCGGTGCCGTCGACCCCGTTGGCCCAGGCGGTGCGCCGCGCCGGCCTCTTGAATCAAGGGCCGATCGTCACCGTCCATTCCACGACCCAGGGCGCGGTGGTGGCCTGCGTCGAGGCCCCGGGCGATGATGCCCGGTGCAGCGCGGCGGCCCGCGTCGCCGCGGAAGCTGGAGTCTCGGTGACCCGCCAGCCCCCATACTCGCCGCTGGTCCCAGGTGCTCCGAGCCGGGCCGGTGCGTTCGCGCGCGCGGCGGGGAGCTCGGAGATCGCCCTGTGGGTGCCACCGTCGCTTCTCGAGGCTCCAAGCCTGCCGAGCGCCGGCGAGCTGGCCCTCTTCGAGCGCGCGGGGTTCGCCAGCCGGCGGGTGTCGATCGCCACCGAGCTTCGCGCGCGCTGCGCCGCGCTGCGCGGCCCGGGCGAGCTCGACTGGCGCCCGCTCCGGCAGTTCCGCGCCACGCACCAGGCCGGGTTGCTCCAGACGCAGGCCCGGCTGATGGCCGAAGCCGGCTGCGCCCCCGAGCTGTGGCTCGACGGCGAGGAGGGCCTCGCGTTCGCCGCCTGCGCGGGCCCGGTAGCGCTGGCGCTGGAGGCGATCGCCGAGGGGCGGGGAGAGCTCACCGCGCGCTGCGGCGACGAGGAGCTCGTGGCGGCGCCCACCCGGCGGCCCTCGCACCTCGAGGTGCGGCCGTGAGAGCGCTCCGGTGGCTGGCGGCGGTGGCCGTGCTGGGGGCGCTCGCGGTCGCGGCCGGGGTGGGGCTCGTGCGGCGGCTTCACCGCCTGCACCAGCGCGAGGCCCGCTCCTTCGTCTCCCTGGCGCCCGACCAGCCCGTGCGCTTCGTGGTGCGGGACACCCCGTGGGTCGAGCTCGTCACCCGGGACGGCCAGGGCCCCCTCGCCGCGCGCTGGCTCTTGGAAGGCGCGCCGGAGGGCCCCCCGCTCTCGCTCGCGGTCGCGGGAACAGCCCGGACGCTCCGGCTCGCGGTGCCCAAGAGCGCGAGCGGCCTCGAGCTCATCGCGGGGGAGCCGCTGGCGGTGCGGGTGCGGATCGCCACACCGGCCGGGCACTCCGGCGCCCTGCGCCGCCTGGCCTTCCTCGCCAGCGAGCGCAGCGAGCTCGCCTTTGGCTGGAAGACGGTGCCGCCCGACGGAAACCCGGAGGTGCGGCGCCTGCCCCAGGCCGTGGAGCCGCCACGGCCACGCCCGCCGGCGCCGACCCGCGCCGCGCTCTCGGTCAGCGCCGGCCAGACGCGCCCCTGGGTGGTGAAGGGCCCGGGGACGCTGATCCTTCACTGGCAAGGCGCCGCGCCCGCGGAGGTGACGCTGACGGGGGCCTCGGTCCGGCGCGAGGCGGTCTCCCCTGGCACGACCACCCTCTCGCTGCCCGACGGGGCCTCGCTGGTGGAGGTTCGCGCGGCGCAGGCGGGGCAGCTGGAGCTGGAGACCTCCTCGGGGCAGGCGCCGGTCTCCGCCGAGCGCAGCCAGCGCGTCTCGCTGCTGGTGCCCGGCCAGAAGCTGCGCTTCCGCCTCGAGGCGGCCGAGGGCGCCGCGCTCCGGCTGAGCGGGTGGCTGCTGCACCCGGCCGCCGAGGGCGGCCACCTGAAGTGGCGCCTGGGGGGGCTCCTCGGCGAGCGGCCGCTGGCGGGCGCCGCCTCGCGCACCAGTTGCAAGGCGAGCCCCGCCGCGTGTGAGCCCGTCGGCGAGCGGGAGGAGCTCTTCCTGGCGGTGGCGCCCCAGGCGCAGGCCGAGCTCGAGCTCAGCAGCGACGCGGCGGCGCTGGTGTCGGTCGACGCGCAGCTGGAGCGCGGCGCGGACCCCCGGCCGAGGCCTCCCTTCGACGAGCCTCCGGCCGGGTTCCAGTGGGAAGGCGCTCCGCCGCGCGCCTCGCGGTGGGTATTCCTGCGCCCGGCCGACGAGGCGTCTTCGCTGACCTTGACCCACGCGGCGACGCTGGTCGCTTCGACGCCGCCCCCGCCGCGGGCCACGATGTCCATGGCCCCAGAGGGAGCGCGCCGGAGCACGGTCGTCCTCGAGCCCGGCGAGGGGCGCTCCACGGCCTTCGTGCCCATCAGCGCGGGGAGCGAGCGCGAGGTGGTGGTCGACGGGACCGGCGCCCGCGCGCGGCGGCTGGGTCTGTCCTGCGTCAGCAGCGACATCGGCGGCAGCGTCTCGCTCGTGGTGGACGGCGCGAGCGCCGGGCAGCGGACCTTCAGCTCGAACGATCTGCTCTTGGAGACCGCGGCGGCGCCCGGCCCGCATCGGGTCAAGCTCCTCGCACCCGCCTCGGCGCGCTGCCACCTGATGGCCCGCGCGGCCGGCGGCGGCTGGCGCAAGCACACGGTGTACCCGGTGGACGAGGTGGGGCTCGAGTGGGCGCTGCCGACCTCGAGCGCGAAGAAGACGAGGGTGGTGAGCTTCGCCGTCTACGGTGACGCGCGCGCGCTGGGCCCGTCGTCGGCGGTTCGGGTGGCCATCGACGGCGGCCGGGTGAAGCGCGTGGCGGGCGCCTCGGAGCAGATCACCGTCGCGGTGCGCGAGGTTCCGCTCGGCGGCCGGCCGCCGCTGGAGGTCAGGACGCTCTCTGGTACGCGGGCGTTCGATCGGCTCGGCGTGGTGCGGGTGGTGTTGGGCGACGACCTCGCGGTGGGCCCGCACCGGATCTCGGTGAAGGGGCTCGACGCTGGCGCCCTCTTCCTGCGCGCCTGGACCGACGGCCACCGAGCCAAGCCCGAGAGGGCCGAGGGTTGGATCACGACGGAGGACACGCCTTGAGCGCGCTGCTGTTGTTAGGTTCGATGGTGATGGCCGCGGGCACGCCACCGGCGGGGTGCGTGGCGGGGACGCCGGCGGCCCTGGAGTCGATTCTCGATCTCGCGCGCGAGCGCAACCGCAAGTACGACCCGCCCACGCCCGAGGCGCTCGAGGCGACCCAGCGCCTGGCGAGTGCGCTCGCCGCCGACGCGGCGCGGGGCACGGTCACCCCCCAGACCCTCGAGCTGGCGAAGCAGACGCCCTTCGACCTGGTGCCCACGCACCTGGGCGCGTCGAGCGCGGTGGCGGTGGTGGAGCGGGCCGGCCACCGGGGCGGCGGCGGCGTCTACGTCGTCAAGTGCGGCGCGCGCGGGCCGTGGGTGGTGCAGGTGCCCCACTCCTTCTACGACGAAGGGACGCTGCCGGTCGGGCTGGCGGTCGCGGCGAAGGACCAGGTCGGGGCGCTCTTCGTCAACACCGTTCACCGCTACGAGGGCGCACCCCCTCCGAGGAGAGGCGACGACGAGAGCGACGGCGCCGGCGCGCGGGCCGATCTCGCTCATCAGGAGGCCTCCCACTTCCAGCGCTTCACCGCGGCCTTCGTCTCGTCTGCGGAGAGCACGGTGCTGCAGGTGCACGGCTTCTCCTCGCTCACCGGGCTCCCCGACGCCCAGGCCGTGATCAGCGACGGCTCGGGCAGCGCGCCCGAGCACGTCACCGCGCTGCAGGCCCGCCTCGCCGCGACGCTCAAGGGGAAGAGCCACGTGCTGGTCTACCCCCGCGACGTGCGCAAGCTCGGCGCGACCACCAACGTGCAGGGGGGGCTGGTCCGCCAGAGCAGGGCGCGCTTCCTCCACCTCGAGATGTCCCGGGCGCTGCGCGACCGGCTGGTGAGCGACGCCGCGGCGCGCACCGAGTTCGCGGCAGCGGTCGTTGGCGCAGCGACCCCATGAGCCTCCTCCGCGCGCTGTCCGCGATCGCCCTGTGCGCGATCGCCCCCGCCGCCACCGCGTCGCCTTCCCCCGGGCCCACCGGGGCGGAGCCGGCGTGGTTGCCGCCCGCGTCGCTCGTGGAGCTCGACCTCGAGCACCACGCTCGCGTGGCAGTGAAGGCCGGGCCGCGCGGGCTCGCCCAGACCCGGTGGCTCGCGGTCCCGATCCAGGCGGGCGAGACGTACGGCGTTCGCTCGGCGCACCCCGAGGCGCTCGAGCTCGCGCTCTTGACCGGCGACGAGCACAACGGCGTGCTGCACCCGGTGGTGGGACGGCGCCTGTCCGAGCGCGAGCTGGCGTATCAGGCCGAGCCGGGACCGCCGGCGCTGCTGCTCGTTCGCGCGACCAGCGGGGCGCCGGTGCAGGCCGAGCTGCGCCTGCTCGAAGAGCGCTCGCCCGGGTTCCGCTGGGAGCTGTGGGAGGACGCGGCGAAGGCCTGGGCGCGCACGCCCGCGGGGCCGCCGCCCGCG
>JBBIOE010000218.1:0-13368 GCA_037443525.1 Archangiaceae bacterium
CCGGCGGACTTCGTCCTCGACTCGGCATCAGTGAGCGTCGAGCCCGGCGCGATCGCGAGGCTCGGCGTCCGCTTCACGCCCTCGCGGCTCGGCCCCATCGAGGGCGTGGTGCGACTGCGCGGCCCCGGCGTGGACGCGCGCGTGCCGGTGACGGGCCACGGGACCGGCGCCAGCCTCTCCATGGCGCCGGCGTTTTCGTTTCACACCGTCCCCCTCCTCGCCGGGGAGCCGCCAGTGCTGACCACGGGACGTCTCATCGTTCGCAGCGCCGGCACGGCGGGCTCGATGCTGCGGCTCCTCGCTCCTCGCTCCTCGGGTCGACGGGGCGGACCTGTGCGTCGGAACCTTCGCGGGAGGCTCCTGCGCGCCGTTGGCGCCCTTCGTGCTCGAGGCCGGACAGAGCGCCGAGGTGTCGCTCACGCTCGCGGCGACGACGCTGGGTCCGCGCACCTGGACGGTGACCTTCCCCTCCGACGATCCGCTGCGGCCCGAGGTCTCGGTGGCCGTCTTTTCCGTCGTCGAGCCGGCGTCTGCCTGCCGGCTGACCGCGCAGCCCGCGTCGCTGCGCCTGGAGCAGGCGGCGCAGACCCTGACGCTGCGACACCTCGGACCGGGGCGGTGCTTCATCCGCGACGTGGCGCTCGAGCCGACGCTGGCTCGCGCGGCGCGCTGGAGCCCCGCCGCGCCCGAGCTTCCGCTGTGGCTCGGTCCGGGAGAGCGCGTGACGCTCGGTCTCGAGCCCGTGCCCTCGACTCCGGGCCAGACGAGAGGCGTGGTGCGGGTGGAGCCCTTGGGCGCGCCGGTGCTGGAGGTGCCGGTGACCGTCGACCCCGCGACCTGTCTCGTGGCGTCGCCGAGCGACCTCGACTTCGGGACGGTGCAGGCCGCGTGCGCGACGCCGACGCGCTTCGTCGCGCTCTACAATGTCTGTGGGCGGCCAGTGGTGGTGCACGGGGCCCGGCTCATCGGCCCGGGAGGCACGGCGCCCGCCGAGTTCTTCCTCACGAGCGCCCCCGTCGAGGGCGTGCTCTCGCCGGGACAGCCACCGTTGATGTTCGGCGTGAGGTACGAGCCGCTCGACTCGGGCCCGGACTCCGTGGCCCTGGTGGTGAGCTCCGAAGAGGGGGAGCAGGTCGTGACGCTGCGGGCCACGGGAGACGCCAGCTCGCGCATCACCGTCGACACCTTCCGCCAGGGTCCGCCGCCGCCGCTCGTCGACATGCTGGTGATGGTCGACCCATCGCCGTCCTTCGTCTCCAAGCGGCCGGCGGTCCGCGCGAACCTCGCGTCGCTCCTCCCCGGTGTTGCGAGCGCCTGTGCCGACGTGCGCTGGTCCTTCGCCGCCGCCGACGGCGCGCCCGGCGCGCCCATCAGGCGCCTCGCCGACGACGCGGGCGTCACCTCGTTCTTCCCTCAGGACGCGGGCTTCGTGGAGCACGCGCTGGCCGCCTTCGACACCCTGCCGGTCGGCTCGGAGACCGAAGCGTGCGTGGGTCCCGCCGCGGAGCTGCTCTCGTCGAGTGACGGCGGCGTCCGTCCAGGTGCGCGGCTGAGCGTCATCTGCGTGACGGACGCGGTGGACCACAGCCCGGACCCGAGCGCCTCGTTGAAGGCCCTTCGGGCGCTGACGCCGATGCTGTTCTGGAGCGCGGTCACCGGAACCTCCACGTCCACCTGCGCCATCGAGGCGCCGGACGACGGCACGCAGGCGTCGCTGGTGGCGGCGACGTTCGGAAACTCCGCCGATGTGTGCGACGCCGCGTGGTGGGGCTCGTTCGTCCCGCTCGGGGTCAGCCCGTGCGGTCTACGGAGCACCTTCTACCTCACGACCTGGTCGGCCGCGGCCGTCGAGGTGCGCGTCGATGGCGCCCTCGTCGCGTCCGACACCGCCGCGGGCGAGCCCGTCTGGCGCTACGACCCGACGCAGAACGCCGTCGTCTTCGAGAGCGGCCACCTCCCGCCCGGGAACGCGCGCGTCGAGGTGTCCTACGCCTGGGCCTGCGCGCCGTAGCGCTCACCGCACACGAACGGCCTCCTCGGTCCGCACGGTGCGGTGACGGTTGCCCGACCTCGAGGCCGCCGCGTCCGGGCGCGCGGGCCGTTCCCTGCTACCGTCCGGGGCGTGCGCCGCCGATTCGGAATCGCTGGAGCCGTGGTGCTCGCGGTGTTCGTCGCGCTCGGGCTCTTCGTGCGCTCGATGGTGACGATGCCGGGGGAGAGCTTTCGCGGCGCGCCACCATTGCCCGATGCGGCGACGCTCGCGCTCGCTGAGTCGCTGAAGCGGTCGGTCGAGCACCTCGCGGTGGACATCGGCGAGCGGAACCTCTCGCGGGCGCCGAAGGGCCTCGCCGCCGCGCGCGACTGGCTCTCGGGTGAGCTCGCCGGGCTCGGCTACGCGGTGACGCCGCAGCGCTACGAGGTGAAGGGCGTCGCCGTCGAGAACCTCTCGGTGGAGCGAGCGGGCTCGAGCCTTTCGAAGGAGCTGGTGGTGGTGGGCGCTCACTACGACTCGGCTTTGGGCACGCCGGGCGCCGACGACAACGCCTCGGGCGTGGCGGTGGCGCTGGAGCTGGCGCGGCGCTTCGCCGCCTCGTCTCCGGCGCGCACCGTGCGCTTCGTCTTCTTCACCAACGAAGAGCCGCCGCACTTTCGAGACGGAACCATGGGGAGCCTCCACGCGGCCGAGGCATCGCGGAAGGCCAACGAGGACATCCGCGCGATGCTGTCGCTGGAGACCATCGGCTACTTCGACGACCGCGAGGGCGCGCAGCACTACCCCTGGCCGCTCTCGTCCTTCTACCCGTCGACTGGCGGCTTCATCGCCTTCGTGGGCGATCGCGGCTCGGGCTCGCTGGTGCGGCGCGCGGCGGCGGTGTTCCGGAGGAGCGCCACCGTCGCCTCCGAGGGCGCGTCGGTCTTCCAGAGCATCGAGGGCGTGGACTGGTCGGACCACGGCTCCTACTGGAAGCACGGCTACCCGGCGTTCATGGTCACCGACACGGCGCCGTTCCGGAACCCGAACTACCATCGGGCGACCGACCTGCCGCCGACGGTGGACTTCCCTCGCCTCGCCCGCGTGACACTCGGCCTCGAGCAGGTGGTGCGGGCGCTGGCCGAGGGCGACGCGGAGCCGGCGGGCGCCGGCCGATGAGACCCGTCCTCTTCAGACTCGGTGAGCTGAACGTCTACGCGTTCGGCACCTTCGTGCTGCTCGCGCTGGGCGTCGGGTTCGCGGTCATGCTGCTCGCCGGCTGGAGGCTCCGGTACCCGCTCCCGGCGTCGGTGGCCCTGGCCTGCGTGGTGCCCGTCCCTTTGCTGGCCGCCGCGAGAGTTGGATCCATCCTCGACCACCCGGACGCGCTCGAGCTTTCGGTCTCGGGCGTGCTCCGCGGTGGCCTGATGCTCACGCCAGCCCTCGTCGCTGCAGCCATTCCGGTCGCGCTGCTCGGGCGGTTGATGAAGCAGAGCGCCGGCGCGTCGCTCGACGTGTTCGTCATCTCGATGGCCGCCGGGCTCACCGTGGGGAAGACGGGCTGCTTCCTCGCCGGGTGCTGCTTCGGGACGCCGACGACGCTGCCGTGGGGCGTCGACTTCTCCGCCGGCGGGCTGGTGCCTGCCCAGCTCCGCGGCGTGCCGCTGCACCCGTCGCAGCTCTATCTCGTCGTCTGGCTGGGGCTGATCGCGCTCGGCCTCACCTGGCGGGCGCGTTCACGGCGCTTCGAGGGCGAGCTCTTCCTCGCGGGCCTCGCGGCCTACTGCCTCTTCAAGGTGGTCGAGCCCGCCTTCCTCTTCTCCTCGGCGCCCCGGAGCGGCTGGGCTTGGGGCGGCTGGTCGGTGACGTTCCTCCTGTCGCTCCACAGGCTCGTCTTGCTCTGGAGCCGTGCCTCGGCGCCCAGCTCGGCACCGGCGAGCTGAGCGCGCGCGGCACCGGACACGGCCGCGGGCGAGTCCGCTGAGACGAGCCGGGGCTGCCACCTCGCCTGAAAGAGGATCGCCTGCGCGAGGACGAGCTGGTCGGCGCCCTGGCCGGCGTTCAGCGCTCCGGCGAGAGCGGCGGAGCCTTCGAGCTGGGCGGCGAGGCCGTCGTCTCCCTGCGCGCGCGCCGCGGCGATGGCCAGCGCGCTGGCGGCGGTGCCGATGCCCATCACGATGGGGCCAGAGTCGACGTCGCCCTTCCGCTCCACGCCCGGCGGCCACTCGCGAAAGCCCGCCACGCCGCCCACGCGGACCAGGAAGCGCTCGCGGTACCTCTTCCACCACGAGGAGGAGAGCGTGGGGTCCACCTCGGCGAGGTAGCGACTGATGAACGACTGCGCGCAGCCTCGCGGGTGCTTCGCGCCGGGCATGGTGCCGCTCACGTCGGAGACCGGGAGGCCGGTGGTCGCGTCGAGGCCCTTCCGCTCCAGCACCTCGCGCCAGGCGGCGAGGGGCGCGGCGGTGAGGTGCGCGCCGTGCGCGACGTCGAAGCGGTGCAGCGCGGCGAGGGTGGCGGATTGATCGGCCGGCCAACGAGCGGCGAGGCCAGCGTACGAGGGCGCGTGGCGGAGCGGATCGCCCAGCGACATCGCCGCGAGGCGCTTCGCCACCCGCTCGTGTCGCTCCGCCGCCACGCAGGGCGCGAGCGAGTCCCGCGCGCCGAGGACCAGGGCGTAGTGCGAGAGCCAGAGTCCGTCACCCACAGCGTCCAGCGCGGCGGCGGGGCGGGTCCGGTCGGCCAGGGCGAGCGCGCGGTCGACGCAGGCGAGCGCTTCCCTCTTCCGCGCCGGGTGCGCCACGCCCTGCGCCGCGCAGCCGTCGGCGAGGTGGGAGAGCGTGATGATGCGGAAGCCCGACGGCGTCGCATCCCAGCGGCCATTGGCGAGGAGCCTCGCGAGCGGAGGCGGCAGCTCCAGCGTCTCGGGCTCGGGTGAGGGCGCGCTGGCGAGGAAGACGAGCGCGAGGAGTCCGGCGAGGCGGTGGCGCATGCCGGAAGTCTGGCGGGCGCGAACCGAAGCGAGGGTGCGACGCCGCCGGCCGGTCGTGGCTCGAGGTCGAGCGGTCGCTTCAGGGGCTTGATGGCGGTGGCCACCTGGATCGATCAAACGGTCCTCCCGTTCAGGGTGAGCGAAGTCGAACCCTGCCGACTGTACGGTCCCGAAGTGTGGAGCCGAGTTCGGCACCCTTCGACTCCGCACGGGGTGAACGGGGGTCGATGCACGGGAAGCACCTGCATGATGGCGCTGCCCGCTCGGATCGACCCACCGCTCCTTCGTTCAGGGCGACCGGGAGGAATCCAACAGCGATGGCCGCGGTAAGGCGAACGAGCCGCTCAGCCCGGCATCATGATCTGCCGCAGCGCCCCGACCCCGAGAATCGCCCCCGCCGACAGCACCCCGCCCATCAACGCCCCCGCCACGCCGGCCGACACCAGGTCCGCGCCGGTGAGGAACAGGCCCTTCACGTGCGTCTCGGCCCGAATCGGCACCTGGAAGCGCTCGGGCGTGTGGTCGACGCCGTAGAGCTCGCCGTGCGGGTGCGCGGAGAAGTGCTCCGTCGACAAGGGCGTGGAGAGCTCGGCGTGGTCCACCTTGCCGCGCAGCTGCGGCCGCACCGCGAACAGGCCCTCCAGCATGCGCTCGGTGAAGCGCGCCTTGAACGCCTCGTACTCGGCCCCGCGCTTCTGCCAGCGCGTACCCTGCCACTGCTCCACCCAGCTCCACGGGCAGACGGTGATGAGGTCCACCGTGGCGCGGCCGGGGTGACGCTCGGCCCAGCTCGGGTCCTTCGCCGAGGCGAAGCTCGCGTAGAGCATCGGCAGCGGCGCGCTCGGGTCGTCGAGGAAGCGGCGCACGCTCTCGTCGTGCCGCGCGCTCGGGTAGAGCCAGAGGTTCGTGCCGTCGAGCCCGAGCTCCCGGTCCGACTGCTTGAAGCCCAGGTACAGGCACAGGTAGCTCGTCGAGGGCCGCAGCGCGGAGAGCTTCTCCCGCACCACGGCGGGCACCTGACCCTCCGGCAGCAGCCGCCGGTAGGTGTTGGTGAGGCCCGCGTCGCTCACCACCAGGCTCGCCCGGTGCTCCCGCCCGTCGGCCATGCGCACGCCCACCGCGCGGCCCTTCTCCACCAGCACCTCCTTCACCTCGGCGGAGTGACAGAGCACCCCGCCCTCCTTCTCGATGACCGGCGCGAAGGCCTTGGCGATGACGCTGGAGCCGCCCACCGGGTACCAGGCGCCGCCGAAGTAGTGCGCCACCAACTGGGCGTGCATGGCGAAGCTCGACTGCTTGGGCGGCAGGCCGTAGTCGCCGTACTGACCGGTGAGCACGCCGATGAGCTCCTCGTTCGAGGTGAGCGTGCGCAACACCTCGTCGGTGGTCTTCTTCGCCCACTCCGAGAACGAGCGGCGCAAGAGCGGCCCGGCGAGCGTGGAGGCCCACGACGGCAGCGCGCGGTCGAGGTACCAGGTCTGCGCCGAGCGGGACACCTGGCGGCACAGGTCGACGTAGCGGGCGATGGCGTCCTTCTCGCTCGGGAACGACTCGCCGAGCTTCTCCACGAAGCGCTTCCGGCCAGTGACGAAGTCGTACGCCCGGCCGCCAATCACGATGCGGTCGTACACGTCGGGCAGCGGCGCCCAGCGCAAGCTCCCGTCGGTGACCGCGTCGAAGACCCGCTTGAAGCCGCCCTTCTCGCCCAGCTGCCCCAGGTAGTGCACGCCGACGTCCCACTCGTAGCCGGGCCGGGTGAAGGTGTGGGTGTAGCCGCCGAGGCGGTAGTGCTGCTCGAGCACCAGCACCCGCTTCTTGCCGTAGCGCGCCAGCGCCGAGGCGCAGGCCAGCCCGCCCACGCCAGAGCCGATGACGATGGCGTCGAAGGGACCTTGGGGTGGACGCTGCTTGTGGGAGACGCCGGGGAAGGCGGACATGGCGGGCGAGCGTGCCCCAGTTCCGGGCGGCGCAGAAGGGCACCACTCGCTCAGGGTGAACGGTGGTCGACGCGAGTAATCGCCGCCCGTCAGCGCGCGAGCGGCATCGTCGCCGGCAGCGGCACCTGGCCCGACCCGAGGCGGCTCTCGTTGTCGAGGAAGGTGGAGTCGTGGGAGACCGTGAGCGTGTTCGCGAGCGGCTCCGCCGGGGGCTGCGTCTGTTCGACTACCGTCGTGCCCGCCTGCGCGTGCAGCGCCACCAGGTTCTCCGACACGTCGCAGCCATCGAGCACCACGCCCGCCCCGGACGCCACCACGCCGATGGTCTCGTTCCCGCGCACCGAGACGTCTCGCGCCACCGCGCGGCTGTCGCCGAAGACCAAGAGGCCGTGCCCGTACTGGCCGTCCACCGCGCGAGCGCGGCCGAGCCAGGAGCGGCCGATGGTCGCGGTGGAGGCCTCCGCGCAGGAGAGCCCGAGGCGCCCGTTCTCCTCCAGCACCACGCCGTCCATGGTGAGCGTCGTCTGCCCCTGGAGCTGCACGCCCGCGCCCCAGTCGGGAAGCCCGTCGGTGCCGGCGATCCGCGTGTCCTCGATGCGCGCCTGGGCTCCCTCGAGCAAGACGCCGAAGGCGAGGTTGTTCACCAGCGCGCAGCGCTGCACCACCAGCGCGCCGGTGCCCACCCCCGCGAGCCCGAGCCCTGGGTTGCCGCCGGGACCCAACGCGGTGCGCGTGTCGCGCACCACCGTGTCGGCGAGGGTGAGGCTGGCGCGGTCGTAGACGAACATTCCGGTGTCCCGAGCGCGCACCACGGCCGAGCGTCGCACCGTGGCCGAGGCGAGCTCGCGGACGAAGACGCCGGCGGCCTCCACGTCACTGACGTGCACGCGGTCGAGCGCCGCGGTCGAGCCCTCGCCTTGCACGCTCACCCCGCCCTGGCTGCACTCGGTGATGGAGACCTGGGTGAAGGTGCCTCGCGCTCCGGAGAAGATCTCGAGGCCGTGACCGGCGCTGCTGGCATCGGAGGAGACGCCGGAGACGCCGCGCACCAGCGCTCGGGTGAGCTCCAGGGAGGAAGCGGCGCCCGTCGCGCGAACGCCGATCAAGACGCTGTCGAGCACCGCCAGCCCGGTGAAGCGCGCGCTGCCACCTTCGACGTCGAGCCCCACGGCCACGTCGGAGCCGTTGGTGGGCCGCGTGCCGCCAACCACCACGTCCTCTCCCACGAGGTGCGCGTCGGCGGTCTTCGCGACGACGCCGATGCCCACGGCGCGCAGCACCGTCGTCCGGCGCAGCGTGAGGGTGCCGTCCTGGACGTAGGCGCCGTAGCCGGCGAGCGTGGGCGTGGCCCTGAGGTCGCGGAGCACCGAGTCGCTCACCGTGGCGGTGGAGTCGGAACCGGTGACGAAGAGCGCGGCCTGGGTGGCGCCGATGACCGCGCTCTCCACCAGAGTGAGCGTTGCGCCCGCCTCGACGACGGTGCCCATCGGCGCGACGCCGCCGTCGGCGAGCCACACGTCGCGCACCACCGTGCCGTTGAGCGCCACCGCCGTGCCCAGCCCGCGCGAGCGCACGGCCACCTGCTCCGTGTCTTCGAAGGCCGTCTCCCTCACCGTCACCTGCGCGTGGTCCGACGCCTCGAGGGCCTCGCTCGCCCCGTCGAAGCGCGTCCCGCGAATCACCGAGCGCGTGAGCGAGAGCGTGGTCTTCGGCCAGAAGGCCTTCACCGCCGTGCCGCGGGAGCCCTCGACGACGACGTCCTCGAGCGAGACATGAGCACCGTAGGCGGCGACCACGGCGCCGGCGGCGTTTCGGATGGTGAGGCCCGAGACGCGGCTGTCCTGCGCCGTGAGCGCGGAGAGGGCGGGGAGCGCGGTCGCGGCGCCGTCGAGGACGACCGACGCCGGGCAGCGGCCCACCAGCGAGACGGAGTGGCCGAGCACCAGCGCCTCGGCGTAGGTGCCGGGCGCGATGGCGATGACGCCCCCGTCGGGCGCGAGGGCGAGGGCGTCGGCGATGGCGTGGACGTGCGTGGCGTCGAGGGGCGCTGAGGGGTCGACGACGACGCTGGCGTTGGCGGGAGGGAACGGCGCGGCGCAGTCTCCGACGGGAAGGCAGGTGGGGCTCCCCAGCGCCTCGCGATTCGGCCCGGTGCACGTCGCCGGAGGCAGCACGTCGGCGCAGCCCCAGCCGGAGGGGTCCTTCACGAAGCCCGCCGCGCAGGAGCTCGGGCCGATGGGCGCACAGGCGCTCTCGCCGAGCAGCGCCGCGGTGCCGGGCGGACACGAGTCGGGGAGCGCGTCGAGGCAGCCGAGGCCGCCGTCGTCGGCGACGAAGCCCAAAGGGCACTCGGACCAGCCGACCTTCTGACAGGCGCGGGTGGCGCCGAGGGGAAGCTCGCCGGGCGGGCAGCCGCCGGCGTCGGGTGCGCCGGGGGGCGGCGGACAGGCGGTCAACGCGAGGAGGCCGAAGATCGCCAGGCTGCGGAGGTTCGGCACGGGCGCCAATCTACTCCGTAGCCCCGGAGGTACCGCTCGAATCAGGTCCCCACGGCCTTCGCCTCGCCAGCCGGCGCCAGCGTGGCCAAGAGCCGGTCGCCGGTGGTGGTGATCTCCTCGTGCAGCGCCCGGGCGCGCACCTCGGCCCGCTCCAGCCAGCGCTCGAGCAGCTCCCGCCGCTCGGGGAAGCGCCTGGCCTGCGCGAGCAGCTCCTCCGCCACCGCCTCGTCGGCGAGCAGCCGCGTCAGCCGCTCGGCGTGCAGCATCGCCAGGGCGAAGTCGCGCTTGGGGTCCCACGACCTGGTCATCACGTCCTTCCAGCTCGCCACCGGCAGGTCGGCCAGCGACTTGAGCTTCACCGCCGCGGTGCGGGTGAGTAGGTACTGCTGCGCCGACAAGGACAGGCTCGACAGCTTCGCCACCCGCCGCTCCAAGGCGTCGCGCGACGACACCGCGCGCCACCGCGCCTGGCCGACGCGGGCCACGAAGTCCTTCGGGCGCTTGAGAATGCCCACCAGCGTGTCCTTCATCGCCATCAGCGCCTGAATCTGCGAGGTGCCCTCGTAGATGGGCAGCACCAGCGCGTCGCGCATCAGCTTCTCCGCGCCGTACTCCTTCGTGTACCCGACGCCGCCGTGGATCTGCATGCCGCGCCGGGCGATCTCCACCACCTTCTCCGCCGCGAGGTACTTGAGCAGCGGCGTGGTGCGCCGGGCCACCGCGCGGTGGTGCCGCACCTCCCTCGACGCGGGCCCCGTCTCCGAGCCTCCGAAGGCCGCCATCGACTTCTTGGTGGCCATCTCCTCGTGGAAGCCCGCCGCCATCGCCAGCGCGCGGATGCCCTGAATGTCCGTCTTCATCTCGTCGAGCATGTCGGCGATGAGCTCGTGGCGCGCGATGGGCTTGCCCATGGACTTGCGCTCGAAGGCGTACGCCGAAGCCAGCCGCCAGGCGCCCTCCGCGATGGCGAGCGCCTCGAAGCCCACCCCGATGCGCGCGTTGTTCATCAACACCAGCATCAGCGGGAAGCCGTCGCCGCGCTTGCCGATGAGCTCCGCCGGCGCGTGGTCGAAGTCGAGCGCCGCGGTGACCGAGCCGTGCTGGCCCAGCTTCTCCTCGGTGCGCTCCAGCGTGACGTACCGCCTGCGCGTGCCGTCGGGCAGGTCGTCGTAGGTCTTCACCAGGAACATCGACAGGCCGGCCAGCCCGGACATCGGGTCGGAGCGGTCCTTCGCCTCCTCGGTGCGCGCGATGACGAAGTGGTACTTGCCGTGGCCCGAGGTGATGAAGATCTTCTGGCCGGTGACGGTCCACGAGCCGTCGGGCGCCTGCTCGCCCTTCGCGCGCAAGGCCGCCATGTCGCTGCCGGCGTTGGGCTCGGTGATGTCCATGCAGCCCCAGGCCGCGCCGCTGGAGATCTCCTCGATGGCCTTCTGGAAGCGCGTCCTCGCGATGCGCCCGTGGGCGTCGACCTCGGTGGTGCCCTCCTTCAGGGAGAACATGAGCATCGCCATCGCCATGCCGCCGTGGAACGAGGAGTGCGCCATGGCCGCGACGTCGCCGCGCCCGAGGAGCTCGCAGCTGATGAAGTACACGAGCAGCGGCGCGTTGAGGCCGCCCAGCTCCCGTGGCAGGCAGAGCCGGTGCAGGTCCGCCTGGGTGAGCGCGTCGAAGGCCGCGGTGAACGCGGGCCCCACCACCGCCTCGCCCTTCTCCACGCGCACGCCCTCCCGGTCGATGGCGGCGGAGCGCGGCGCCAGCTCCTTCGCCGAGAGCTCACCCACCATCTTCAGCACGTCGGCGTAGAAGGCGACCGCCTCGGGTGCGCTCTTGAAGCCGTCCTCGCGGGTGAAGCGGTGCTCGGTGACCTCGGCCAGCGCGGCCCAGTCCACGCCCTTCGAGAGGTAGAAGCGCAGGTCGTCGTTGTCGGTGAAGAAGTTGGCCATGGCTCACCTCGGGGAACGGCGGGGCTTCTTGCGCCTGGGCGAGGCCTTCGGCGCGGGGCTGAAGAGGGACGAGCGGGACAGCCGCGAGAGCTCCTGGTCGGCGCGCTTCTTGGCGTCGCCCTCCAGCAAGGCGCCGGTGACGTCGGCGGCGGCGGCGCTGGCGACCACCAAGAGCATCACGTGGGCGACGTAGGCCTCGGCGTCGACGTCTCGGTGGTGGCGCCCGGCCTCCTGCCCCGCGTGGATGTAGCCGGCCACCGCGTCGAGCCAGGGCCGCACCGCGTCCTTCATCACCCGCTTCATCTCCTCGGGGCGATCGAGCAGCTCGCGCAACACGAGCCGCGCCCGGTCGGGGTCGTCGGCGAAGAAGCGGTGCAGCTCGCCGTAGACGGCCTGGAAGCGGTCGAGGCTCTTGGTGGCGGCGAGGAGCAACCTCGGCAGCCGATCGCGCCAGTGCACGAGCATGGCGTCGAGCACCGCCGCGCGCAGCGCCTCCTTGGAGCAGAAGTGGTGCAGCACCGCCGGCTTGGTGACGCCCACCGCGTCGGCCACGTCCTGCAGCGCGGTGCCGTCGAAGCCCTTCTGCGCGAACAGCCGCGTGGCCGCCAGCAGCACGGCGGAGCGGACGTCGGGGCTGATCTTCCTCGCAGCTACCATATGGATGCTGATTGTTTACCGTTTGGTAAGGCAAGGGACAACCCCCGAAGGTGGCGAGCCAGGCCGTTCGGGTGCCAAGGTCTCTGGCGGAGGGCGGTGGACGATGCGGAAGACGATGGCGGTGGGGCTGGCGCTCTTGATGGCGGGCTGCTTCACCACCCGCACCGGCGGCGGCGCGGCGGCGGCGGGCAACGAGCGCACCGACCGCCAGTGGTTCACCGCGGCGGGCCTGATTCCGCTCTCGGAGTCGGTGGGCTCGGAGTGCGCCAACGGCCTCGCCTACTCGGAGTCGACCACCTCGCCGCTGGACGTCTTGCTCTCGGCGGGCGTCTTCCTGGCGGGCATGATGTTCGCGGGCATCGTCTGCTCGCAGCTGCCGAACTCGGGCTCGTCCAGCCCATGCGCCGCCCTCGCCATCTTCGCCCCGCCGCTGCTCATCGGCTCGCGCACGGTGAGCTACGCCTGCTCGGCGGGAGGCGGCGCCGGATCCCAGCGGCCGTCGCCGTCTGGCGCCACGGTCCGGGGTGTGCCCGCGCAGCCGGGCCCGCCGCCGCCCTCCGACATCGTGGTCCCGCCCCCTCCGCCGCTGCCGGTGCCGTGAAAGGACTGCTGCGATGAGACGCGCGCTCCTGCTCCTCGCCGTCGCTTCTGTCACCTCCATCGCCTGCCTCGTCCCGGTCGCCGAGGGCGACGCGGGTTCAGGCGGAGGCACCGGGGGAGGAGCCGGCGGCGCCACCGGCGGCTCGGGTGGTCACGTCGGCGGTGGCACCGGAGGCAGCCCGGCCGGGGACGGCGGCTGCGTGGTGACCGAGTCCTCGACGCTCCCCCACGTGCGCCTGGTCGTCTCGCCTGCCGCCTGCTCGATCTCAACGAGCGACCCGGCTCCGACCCTCGTCATTCGCTACCAGCTCGTCGTCGACCAGCCGGTCCCGGGCTTCGTCCCCGGCGCGCCGTACCCCGCTGGCCAGGAGGTGGCGAACCTGGTGGTCGACGAGCAGATCGCCGGCCAGGGGCAGCGGTACTGCCTCTGCGACCAGGGGCTGTCCCCGAGCCGCTGCCCGCTGCCCGACGGGGGCTTCGCGTTCACCGGCCCCTGCGGGCCCATCACGCTCCCCGCCGGCACCTTCGCGCGCTCCTTCTCCTGGAACGGCCGCAACTGGAACGGCCCGTCGGACACGAACAACCCCTACGGCCCGCCGTTTCCCGTGGGCGACTACCTCTTCACCGTCTCGACTCGGCCGGGCTCGCTGGGCGGCGGCACCGCCCTCTCGGCCACCGCCACCCTCACCGTTCACGTCACGCCGTGACGCTCAGGTCTTGGGCAGCGTCACGCCGGTCTGGCCCTGGTACTTCCCGCCGCGATCCT